>NZ_CP026112.1:2401831-2702060 GCF_002902925.1 Paraburkholderia terrae
GTCGCCGATCAGCTTGATGATCGTCTTCGCCATCCGGTACGCGGATGCCGCCTTGCCCGCGAACATCACGACGCGCGGCACCCAGTCGCGCTCCGGGTTCGCGCGAATCTGGTTGTACCGCACGATCACATGCAGCACGTTCAGCAATTGCCGCTTGTATTCGTGGATGCGCTTGACCTGTAGATCAAACAGCGCGTCGGGATCGAACGTCATCTTCGTGTGATGCTGCAGGCGCTGGATCAGACGCAGCTTGTTCTGCCGCTTGGCTTCATGAAAGGCGTGGATAAACGACGGGTCGTCGCGCAGATCGCGCAGCTTGCCGAGTTCGAACAGATCGCGCCGCCAGTGTGTACCGATCTGCTCGTCGATCAGGTGCGACATCGACGGGCTCGACTGCGCGAGCCAGCGGCGCGGCGTCACGCCGTTCGTGACGTTCGTGAAGCGCTCGGGCCAGATTTTCGCGAAGTCGGAGAAGATGTCGCGCGTCATCAGTTGCGAGTGCAGCTTCGACACGCCGTTGACCTTCTGGCTCGCGACGATCGCCAGATGCGCCATGCGCACGCGCCGCTGCCCGTATTCATCGACGAGCGAGATGCGCCGGATCATGTCGACGTCATGGCCCGAATGCTCGCTGACGTGCTTCAGAAACTCCGCGTTGATCTCGAAGATGATTTCGATGTGGCGCGGCAACAGGCGCGCGAGCGTTTCCACGTCCCACGTTTCGAGCGCTTCGGGCATCAACGTGTGGTTCGTGTACGAGAACATCTGCTGGATGTCTTTCCACGCTTTCGCCCACGGCACATGATGCACGTCGACGAGCAGACGCATCAGCTCGGGAATCGCGAGCACCGGGTGCGTGTCGTTCAGATGCACCGCGACCTTTTCGGAGAAACGGCCAAACGTGCTGTGCGTGCGCTGATAGCGGCGAATCAGGTCCTGCATCGTCGCCGACACGAAGAAGTACTCCTGCCGCAAGCGCAACTCGCGGCCGGCAGGCGTCGAATCGTCGGGATAGAGCAGGCGGGAGACGTTCTCCGACATGTTCTTCGCATCGACGGCACGGCGATAATCACCCTGATTGAACGCGGACAGATCGAGTTCTTCCGTCGCGCGCGCGGACCACAGGCGCAGCGTGTTCGTCGCACTCGTCGCGAAGCCCGGGATCACGGTGTCGTACGCCATCGCGTTCACGTGCTGCGTTTCGATCCATTCGACGTGACCGTCGCGCTGCACCGTGCGTCCGCCGAAATGCACGATGTACTGCACTTCGGGACGCGGAAATTCCCACGGGTTACCCGCGCGCAACCAGTAATCGGGCGTTTCGAGCTGCTCGCCGTCGACGATCTGCTGCTTGAACATGCCGTATTCATAGCGGATGCCGTAGCCAAAGCCCGGAATGCCGAGCGTCGCCATCGAATCCAGAAAGCAAGCCGCAAGGCGCCCAAGGCCGCCGTTGCCGAGCGCGGCATCGGGCTCGAGATCGGTTAGCGCTTCCATATCGACGCCGAGGCCCGAGAGCGCTTCCTTCATCTGATCGTAGATGCCGAGCGCGAGCAGCGCGTTGGTGAACGTGCGCCCGATCAGGAATTCCATCGACAGGTAATACACGCGCTTCACATCCTGCTCGTATTGCAGGCGCGTGGTTTTCATCCAGCGCGCGACGAGCCGGTCGCGCACGGCGAGCGCCGCGGCGTGCAGCCAGTCCTGCGGACGCGCTGTCACGGCGTCCTTGCCGACGCCGTACATCATGCGGTTGGAAATCGAGCGCCGCAGCGCATCGACGGTACTGTTGAGCTGGTCGAATTCCAGATCCACCGCTGTCATCGAAGCCTCCGGTAAAACGACGCGGCACGCGCTTGATTGCTTGCGTATTGGATGCGGGCGGCGCGAGCCGGTCTGGTGGATAAATAAGCAGAGTAGGACAATTTGCGTAATCCCGTGTCTGCGGCCATTGCGTTATCAAAAGCCCGCTAATCCAAGCAGACAACGCCTACCGTTGCGCAGTTCCATGACTGCTGCGTTGGATTTTGCCTGGCTTCACGCTGAAGTCTTTGCATCTGGCACGATGCCGGTGCAGACGGCTCTGTTCCTTGCACTAGTATGGATGAGTAACAAGGCGGATCGGAGACAGTATCGCCGTGCCGCGTCCCGCCGGGTCCTGCTGTAAAAGCCGCTAGCGTCGTCGTACTCCGACGGAGGTCGAAATGAACGCACAATCCGTGCTCGGTATCATCCATGCGCAGGAACTGCTCATTGTGTCCCTGATCCGCGCGCTTCCGCCCGGCGAACGGCGCAAAGTGTCCGACGAGTTCCAGGATCAGGTCGAACTGGCCGAAGCGCCCCATCTGAGCGCCGGTCACGATCGCGAGATGACCGACGCCTTCAAGGCACATATCCGCAAGCTGTCGATTCTGTTGGCTTCGTGTAACTGACGTCGTGTTGCCGTCGGCGCATTTCGTCCTGACGACGCGTTCAGGTGTTGACAGTTAGTTGCGACGACGGCGTGTGAGGCCGAGCTTCCAGACAGCTTTCAGAAGGCCCGCTTTTGCGCGGCTCCCAGCACGATCCGCGCCGCTCTGTAACAATCGCTTCATTCGCTTCGAGCACGCCCGTCGCCCCATGATGCGGTCGATGCCGATATGCGCCCCGCTCAGTCCTCTGCAGAGCCTGTCCTTGTCCGAGAACACACCCAATCCGGCACGCGTCGCCGACGCGCCGATGTCCGCCGGTCACCGTTTCGCGATGGCGGCGATCATGCTGTCGGTCGCCCTCGCCTCGCTCGATACCGCTATCGCCAACACAGCGCTGCCCGCAATGGCTGCGGATCTGCACGCGAGGCCGGCCGCGTCGGTATGGATCATCAACGCCTATCAGCTGGCGATGGTCGCGACGCTGCTGCCGCTCGCCGCACTCGGCGATATCGTTGGACACCGGCGCATTTATATCAGCGGGATCATCGTGTTCACGGCGGCCTCGCTGGCCTGCGCGCTATCGCCGACGCTGCCGTGGCTGGCGGGCGCGCGCGTCGTGCAAGGCCTCGGCGCGGCGGCCATCATGAGCGTGAATACGGCGCTCATCAAGCATCTGTATCCGCCGCATCGGCTGGGGGCGGGGGTCGGGTTGAATGCGCTGGTGGTGGGCGTGTCGTTTGCCGTGGGGCCAACGGTGGCGTCGCTGATTCTGTCGGTGGCCAGCTGGCCGTGGCTGTTCGCCGTCAACGTACCGCTTGGTGTGCTGGCGCTGTCGTTCGCGTTGCCGGGACTGCCGCGCACGCCGCGCGGCACGCATCACTTCGACCGGGTTGCGGCGTTGCTCAACGTGATCACGTTCGCCGCGTTGGTGTTCGCGCTCGGCGAAGCGGCACAGCGCGCGTCAACGGCTGTTGTGTTCGGCGCGGCGGCTGTCGCGATCGTCTTCGGCGCGCTGCTGATGCGCCGCGAGGCCGGCCACCCCGCGCCGATGCTGCCCGTCGATCTGTTCAAGCTGCCCGTGTTCGCTTTGTCGGCGGTGACGGCCGTGTGCTCGTTCGCCGCGCAAGGGCTCGCATTCGTGTCGCTGCCCTTCTATTTCGAGGATGTCCTGCATCGCAGCCAGGTCGAGACGGGCTTTCTGATGACGCCCTGGCCCGTGATCGTCGCGCTCGCGGCGCCGTTCGCGGGACGGTTGTCGGACCGCTATCCGCCGGGACTGCTCGGCGCAATCGGCCTTGCGATTCTGTGCGCCGGCATGGCGGCGCTCGCGATGCTGCCGCCCCATCCGAGCGTGATCGACATCTCGATCCGCATGGCGATCTGCGGCGCGGGCTTCGGATTTTTCCAGTCGCCGAATCTGAAGGCGCTGATGGCGAGTGCGCCGCCCAATCGCAGTGGCGGCGCAAGCGGGATCATCGCGACGTCGCGGCTGATTGGGCAGACAACGGGCGCAGCGCTGGTTGCGTTGAGCTTCAGTATTGCCGGGCGTCATGGCCCGACGCTTTCGCTGGCGACGGGCGCCGTGTTCGCGGGGGCCGCGAGTATTGCGAGTGGATTGCGGCTGTTTGCGCCGTCGCATCGGGGGCAAGCGAGCGTCACGGTTACGACGGTTACGGCGAAAGAACAGTAAGCAAAGCGAGGGCGAGTATTGCGCTCGCCGCCACTGCGCTTCACGCGAACCTCGCGTGAAGCGATACCGCTCACTTACCGCGCAAAATACTCCTTCACCGCCGTCACGAACGTATCGATATCCGCACGCGACACATCCATATGCGTGACAAACCGCGACGCATACAACATCTGCGTAAGGATGCCGCGCTCCTTGAGCCACGCTTCGAGCGGCGCGCAATGCTCTTGCGGAAACTGCGCGAACACCATGTTGGTGGCCTGCGACTGCACCTTCACCTGATCGATCTGCGCAAGCGCCGCCGCCAGGTGCGCAGCGTTGTCGTGATCTTCAGCAAGCCGTTCGACGTTGTGATCCAGCGCATAGAGACACGCAGCCGCCAGCACGCCCGCCTGCCGCATGCCGCCGCCCAGCACCTTGCGCCAGCGATGCGCAACGTCGACTAGCGCCTTGCTGCCTACCAGCACCGAGCCCACTGGCGCGCCTAGCCCTTTCGAAAAGCAGATCGAAACCGTATCGAAAGGTGCGCACAGCGCTTCGACGGGCTGCTTCGACGCAACGGCCGCATTGCAAACGCGCGCGCCGTCGAGGTGAGTCGACAACCCGCGATCGCGTGCAAGCTGCGTGGCCTCGGCGACGTAACCCGCCAGCAGCACCTTGCCGCCGATGGTATTTTCCAGCGCCAGCAGACGCGTGCGCGCGAAGTGATTGTCGATGGGTTTGATCGCGGCGGCGATCTTGTCGAGGGGAAGCGAGCCGTCGAGCGCGTTCTCGATCGGCTGCGGCTGGATGCTGCCCAGCACGGCCGCGCCGCCACCTTCGTACTTGTACGTATGCGCCGCCTGGCCAACGATATATTCGTCGCCGCGCGCGCAATGCGCCATCAGCGCGGCGAGATTGCTCTGTGTGCCGCTCGGGAAAAACAGCCCGGCCTCCTTGCCCGCGCGCTCGGCGACGGTGGCTTGCAGCCGCAGGACCGTCGGATCGTCGCCCCAGACGTCGTCGCCGACTTCGGCGGCTGTCATCGCCGCGAGCATGTTCTTGGTCGGACGGGTCACGGTATCGCTGCGCAAATCGATCATGTGCTTTTCCTCGAGGATAACGGAGCGCCCCACTTACAACGGCACAACACGTGAAGCGCGCGATTGAATCCGCAAGTTTATCAACTCCGTCTCAAGGCGTCTCCAGCGCCCACTCCTTCGAATCGAACGTATCCGCGAACACCTCGAAGTCTTCGATCGGCAACGGACGGCAGAACAGATAGCCCTGATACGCCTGACACCCCGCATCGGCCAGGAACTGCCGTTGCGCTTCCGTCTCCACGCCTTCCGCGATCACACCCAGGCCGAGACTCTGTGCGAGCGTGACGATCGCGCGCGCGATCACGGCATCGTTCGGATCGTCGAGCACGTCGCGCACGAACGACCTGTCGATCTTCAGTTGCCCCAGCGGCAAGCGCTTCAGATACGACAGCGACGAATACCCGACGCCGAAATCATCGAGCGAGAACACCACGCCTTTCGTGCGCAGCAACATCATCTTGCCGATGATGTCCTCGACGTTGTCGACCAGCACGCTCTCCGTCAACTCGAGCTTCAGACGGCTCGGTTCGGCGCCCGTGCGCGCCAGCGCGTCGAGCACGGTGGCGACGAAGTTTTCCTCGCGTAGCTGCTGCGCGCTCACGTTGACGGCAATCGACAGATGCGCCCGGTCCGCACGCGTGGCCCACTGCGCGAGTTGCCGGCAGGCCGTATCGAGCACCTTGTCGCCGACCGCCAGAATCAGTCCCGTCTCTTCGGCGAGCGGAATGAATTCGGCAGGCGGCACGAGGCCATGCTCGGGATGCTGCCAGCGCACCAGCGCCTCGGCGCCCGTCACGCGGGCGCCATTGAACACCTGCGCCTGGTAGTGGACGAGCAACTGGTCTTCGTCGATCGCGCGGCGCAGCGCCGCCTCCAGCGCCGCGCGCTCCATCACCACGGTCTGCATGGCCGGATCGAAGAAGCAGATCGCGTTGCGCCCGCTTTCCTTCGACTTGTACATCGCCAGATCCGACTGCTTCAGCAACTCGTCGATCGACGTTTCGTGCCCGGTAAACAGCGTCGCGCCGATGCTCGCGGTCGTGCGGAAGTCCGTGCCTTCGAGGTAGTAAGGGCTCGACAGCGCGGCCAGCACCTTTTCGGCGGCGCTCTCGGTCTCGCTTGCCGCTTCTTCGCGGGTCCGACTCAGGTCGCCCAGCACGATCACGAACTCGTCGCCGCCCATGCGCGCGACCGTGTTGCCCTCGCGCACGCTCGCCAGCAGGCGTCGCGCGACCTGGCTCAGCAGCAGATCGCCCTTGTCGTGACCGAGCGTGTCGTTGAGCGTCTTGAAGTTGTCGAGATCGACGAACAGCAGCGCGCCGTGCGTATGGTTCTGCGCGCTCAGCGCGATCACCTGCCTGAGCCGGTCGCGCAGCAGCGTGCGGTTCGGCAGATGCGTGAGCGCGTCGAAAAACGCCAGTTCCTTGATCTGCTCTTCCGCGAGCTTGCGCTCGGTGATGTCGTAGTGCGTGCCGACATAGTGCGTGACGCGCCCGTCGTCCGCCTTTACGGCCGTGATGGTCAGCCACTTCGGGTAGATCTCGCCGTTCTTGCGGCGGTCCCAGATCTCGCCCTGCCATCCACCCACGCGCCGGATCGTGTCCCACATGTCGCGGAAGAATGCGGCATCGTGACGGCCCGAGCTGAGGATGCGCGGGTTCCTGCCGATCACGTCTTCGGCCGTGTAACCGGTGCATTCGGTGAACGCGGAATTGACGCGCAGGATCGTGCCGTCGGCGTCCGTGACCATCATGCCTTCGAGCGAATCGAACGCGACCGCGGCGATGCGTAGTTCGGCCTCGCTCTCGCGCACTTCGGCCGTCATCTTCGAGGCGAGCCGCATCGCGCGGCTGCGCCCGCTCGCGAGGCTCCATGCGAGCAACGCGAGCAGCAAGCTCAGGCCCGCGCCCGTGCAGGCGATCAGCAGCTTCGCGTTGCGACCGAAGCGCGCCTTGAAGTCGGGCTGCGCCGTCATCGACAGCGTCCAGTCGTGGCCGCCCACCACGAGGTATTCGTTCGCGGAGATCACTTCGAGGTTCTTCGGTTCCGACGAGCCGTACAGCAGCGCTTCGGCCGACGGCTGCGTGCCGTCGTAGATCGACAGGTAGAGGCCGGGCGGCTGCTCGCCGTAAAGGCTCGCCAGCACGTCGCGCATGCGGAATGCCGCATACACCCAGCCGAGCAGATGCGCGCGGCGGTCCTCGACGTTGTCCTGCGGCTCGCCGCGCGCGTAGATGGGCAGATACATCACGAAGCCGGCAACGGGCGGCGCGCCCGCGTCCGACGCCAGTTGCACCTTGCCCGACACGACGGCAAGGCCGGAATCACGCGACTTCTCCATCGCCAGCCGCCGCGCGGCGTTGGCCCACGAGTCGAAGCCAAGCAACGCATTGCCCGCGCCTGAGATCGGCTCGCGCGCGATCAAGGGCGCGTAGCCGTTGCGCTCGCCAGGTGGATTGATCGCGTAGTGACGGCCCGTGCGGATACGCATGTCGGCCATATGAGCGTCCCGCCGTTCTGCGGGTACCCATTGCACGACGCCGATCGCCTGCACGCCCGCGAAGTTTGCGTCCGCGTTGATCGCGCCGAGGTAGCCGTGAAACGCGTCGAGATCGAGCGAGCCGCGCGCCGCGAACATGCCCTGCACGCCGCGCAGCATCTGCTCGTAGGTCGCCATCCGCTGCTCGATGCGGCTGACGGCATCGCCCAATGCGAAATTGAATTCGGAAAGCAACTCGCGCCGCGCGGCCTGACGCTCGTGATCCCACACTGACCAGGTGATGCTCAACCCGGTCAGGAGAATCAGCAGCGGCAACAGGACGAGGCGCGCGCGGTTCATCGCGGTAGGGTGAAGTCGACCATCGAGTCCGCAAGTTCAGGTTTGAAGTATTTCCTGAAAATGCGGCGCACCGTGCCGTCCGCGCGCATCTCCTCGACAAGGGCGCGCCATTTCTCCCGCTCCTGCGGCGACAGCGCCCGCTTCGACATGATGAGACCGTGCGGCACGGCGGCGTCGTTGAATTCGATGATGGTGGTGATGTCGCGGACGCGCTTCTCATCCAGCGCCGGATAGTCGAACGGCTCGATGATCATCCCCTGAATGGTGCCGCGCATCAGCGCCTGGTAGAGCGGCTCCAGCCCGCCCGCCTGACTGACGCGATTGGCTGCGGCGAGCGTATCGACCAGTTCGTTGGCGGACTGACTATACCGGAAGCTTCTTATGACGCCGAGTTGAAACTGGTCGCTGTGTTCGAAATCGGACAGCTGCCGGATGCCGGCGTCCTTGCGCACGAGCAGATAGAACTTGTCGCTGAAGTACCACGCGAATTGCGCGTAGCCGTCGCGCTCGTCGTTGGTGATGCCGGACAGGCTGAAATCGAGCGCGCCGGACTCGATCAGCTTCCAGATGCGCGCCCGCGACATCAGGCTCACGCGGATATCGCAGCCGCTGCGGCGGCTCAGTTCGTCGGCGAAATCCTTGTCGATGCCCGCGTTGGTGTCCTGCGAATACAGCAGGCCATGGTCGTGCAGCGCGAGTGTGAATGGACGTGTGCAGTCGGGGCCGCCCGCAGCCAATGCGCGGGTGCTGGTGGCACCCAGTGTCGCGAGCACGACTAGCAAGCCTATGAGTCCGCGGTGAATCACGCTGATGCTCCCCGTTGTTCGGTGGTGGGTGATGCTTGCGTCTTGCGTCCGCTGCGCGCGGATGGCCGCTCGCGAGACGATGGCGAGCCTACGCGAAAACGGACCATTCGGGTTAACGGCAAAAAGACAGCTGACTTAACCTGGGTTTTGCCTGGTGTTTGCCTGGTGTTTTGCGAGGATGACTGAACCGCTCGACAGCGCTGACTCACCTGCTTGCAAATTTCATTTCACTAACGGCGCACGCGCCTTGTCATTGGAACCGCACGTCGACCGCGAACAGTTCTGCTGTATTGTCGTTGATCGCGCAATGACAGCCTGTCTCGACGATATGAAGCGTGACATATAGATGTTTCAATTCTTCGCGCGAGCCTTTCAGAACCGCGCACAACGTCAGCACGTGCTTTTTCATCGACATCATGTTCTGGTGATGCGGTGAGTGTGGCGACCAGGTCGGCAGCAGGCCTGAATGTGTATGCGTGGGGCGAGGAGATTGGCGAATGCCGACGCCCCTGCGCACGCGGCCGCAAACAGAAACGAAATAAGCCAGGACTGTGGCGTCCCGGCCTCTCTCAGATAGTTGTACATGACTCTTGTCTCGCAGAACCCGTTTGCGCGATGCGTGGCGCGGGCCATCACGCGCAAAAACGGCATGTCGCTCGAACATGCTTACGGCAACGAGTCACGGAAACTTTAGAAGCGCCAATACGCGGAGTTAGCGGTTGTCGAGCCATTTGACAATCGAATCCAAAGGCTCAAAAGCAACGCGCCCACGATCGTGATGATCGTGGGCGCGAAACGAAGCCCGAACCCGTTTTAAACGAAGAAAATCCGCGTGCTCAGTGGCCCAGCGATTCCAGCTTTGCCCCCGCCACCTGGCTGACTTGCGGCCTCGCCATCTGCTTGATCAGCAGCGCGACGCACGCCACCAGACCGGCAATCGCGATCGTCGCGAACACGCCGGAAAACGTGAAGTGCCGACGCGTCAGTTCAGCAACGAGGAACGAGCCCGCAATGCCGCCGAAGCGCCCGACGCCGAGCATCCACGCGACACCCGTGCCGCGCCCTTCCGTCGGATAGAACGCAGCCGCGAGGGCGGGCATCGATGATTGCGCGGTGTTCATCAGCACGCCGGCGATGAACACGATCGCCACGAGCGCGCCGACATTGCCCGCCGCCTGCCCGATGCAGTACACGCTGACGGCCGTCAGCGCATAGCACACGGCAATCACGCGGTTCGCATTGAAGCGGTCCATCAGCACGCCCGCCAGCACCGCGCCGACGCCGCCGAGCGGGAACAGCGCCGAGATCAGCGTCGCGCTCTTCGGCGTGAGGCCCGCGTCCTTCAGCAAAATCGGCATCCAGTTGATCGACGCATAGAAGATCACGAGGCCCATGAAATACGTGAGCCACAGCATCACCGAGCCGACGATGTACGAGCGCGACAGCACGACGCCAAGCCCCTTGCTGCCCGTTTGCGGCGCCGTCTCAGTCATCACGAACGAGCCGGCGTTCATCGCCTGCGATGAGATGCGCGCGAGCGTCGCGCGAATCCGTTCGACGGGCTGACTGCTCGCCACCATGAAGCGCACCGACTCGGGCATCTTGAGCAGCAGCACGACACCGAGCAACAACGGCGTCACGCCGCCGAGCATCAGCACGCTGCGCCAGCCGAAATGCGGGATCATCCACGCGGCGAGAAAGCCGCCGAATGCCGCGCCCAGCGGAAAGCCGCAGAACATCAGGTTGATCACCGTCGCGCGCCGGCGGTCCGGGCAGAACTCGCCCATCATGGTCACGGCGTTCGGCATCGCGGCACCGAGACCGACGCCCGTGATGAAGCGCAGCACGGTCAATTGCCCGATGCTCGACGAGAACGCCGACGCGAAGCACGCAATGCCGAACAGGAACACGGAAGTGAGCAGCAGCGAGCGGCGGCCGAGCCGGTCAGACAGCGGACCCGAGCCGAGCGCGCCGCACGCGAGGCCGAACAGCGCGGCGCTCAGCACGGGCGCGAGATCAGGCCGCGACAGGCCCCACTCGGTCAAGAGCGATGGCGCGATAAAGCCGATCGCCGCCGTGTCGAAACCGTCCAGCAGGACGATCACGAAGCACATGAAAAACACGAGCCATTGAAAGCCGCCAAATGGCTGCTCGTTGATGAACGTCTGGACGTTCACGACGGAAGTGCGGTTCATCGACTGTCTCCTGCTACGCACGACGCAATGCTGCGCCTGTGATCCTATATTGCCTCAGAAGCGAGGCGCGATACGCATGCTCGTGACGAACACGGTGCGCGATACGAAGAAGAAGACGTCACACGCCATTGTTCGTATATCGCACAATCTTTCAAATTGCGAACACTTTATCGTTTTGCATCGGCAAGCGTCAACGAAGGGTTATTACTGATGGATCGGTGTTGGGACGGCAGTTGAAGCACCTCAGGCATCTCGCGACAACGAACGCGCTTCACGCGACATCGACCTCGCATCGAACATGCTCTGTGACGTTTTAAGCTGAAAAACAAGGCAAAAACTGAAGCATCAATAGCTTTGGATGCCTTATCAAATACGCGCTCACATCACGAAAATCGACAGCGTCCGGCCCAAAGATCATCTTCACAAACGTGGCGACAGAGAACGCGCCGCCCGCCAAATCGTCGAGCGTGAAACGCAGTCGTCGTCCCATTTCGACTCCAATCGACGCTTCTGACCACCCTCACATACTTACAAACAAAAAACTTTCCTTACTTTTTACTTTCATATATAACGACAGGGCATGTCGCGAACACGCCTGTCTCGCACATGTCCTCAGCCCACCCGTGCTAGCCGGTGGGCTTTTTTTTGGTGTATTCGCTTAATCGCAGGCTACATACAAATTCCTTTCATCAGTCCATATCTCTCGGTGAAAACCCCTCCACTCTTTCACTTGACTTACTTGATATATCACATATCGTATGGAATCTATCAGCGTCGCATTTTTAGCGCCGATGATCGGAAGAGCCGCTCAGGCCCCCGCAAAACTCAACAGGCAAGTTTCGCAACTATGCACGCGACGTGAGCGGCGCTGAAGCGCCCACTCTCGTCGTCAAAGGAGACAGCGATGAAGACAGAGCATCAGGAAGGGCCGTCGTCGTGGTACGCATCACCGTGGGTACAGCTCGTATTCGGCGTGGTCTGCATGGCGATGATCGCCAACATGCAGTACGGCTGGACCCTGTTCGTCAACCCGATCGACGAGAAGTATCACTGGGGCCGCGCGGCCATTCAGGTTGCGTTCACAATCTTCGTCGTGACGGAAACATGGCTCGTGCCGATTGAAGGCTACCTCGTCGACAAGTACGGGCCGAAGCCTGTCGTGGTCGGCGGCGGGCTGCTGTGCGCCGTCGCCTGGGTGATCAACTCGATGGCGTCGTCGCTGCCGCTGCTGTACACCGCGGCCGCCATCGGCGGGATCGGCGCGGGCGCTGTCTACGGCACGTGCGTCGGCAATGCGCTGAAGTGGTTTCCGACCCGCCGCGGTCTCGCCGCCGGGATCACGGCAGCCGGTTTCGGTGCGGGTTCGGCGGCGACCGTCGTGCCGATCGCCAACATGATCAAGCACAGCGGCTACGAGGCGACCTTCCTGTGGTTCGGCCTCGGCCAGGGCATCGTCGTGTTCCTGCTCGGCATGTTCCTGCTCTCGCCGCCCGCCAGCGTGCTGGCGTCCGCGAAGAACGCGCTGTCCAGTGCCAAGCGCCTCGTGCATAACGCGACGCCGCGCGAAGTGGTGTCCGCACCCGTCTTCTGGGTCATGTACCTGATGTTCGTGATGATGGCGGCAGGCGGCCTGATGGCGACGGCGCAGCTCGGGCCGATCGCGAAGGACTTCGGCTTGCACGACTCGCCCGTTTCGCTGCTCGGCCTGACGTTGCCCGCGCTGACCTTCGCACTGACGATCGACCGCGTGCTCAACGGCCTGACACGTCCGTTCTTCGGCTGGATCTCGGATCGCATCGGCCGCGAAAACACGATGTTCATCGCGTTCGCCATCGAGGCGGTCGGCATTCTCGCGCTGTCGAAGTTCGGTCAGAGCCCGGTCGCGTTCGTCGTGCTGACGGGCATCGTGTTCTTCGCGTGGGGCGAAATCTACAGCCTGTTCCCCGCCACCTGCGGCGACACGTTCGGACCGAAGTTCGCGGCCACCAACGCCGGCTTGCTGTACACGGCGAAGGGCACGGCAGCACTGCTGGTGCCGTTCACGAGCATCGTCACGGCCGCGACGGGCAGCTGGCACGCCGTGTTCATGCTCGCGTCGGGCATGGCCGCCGTCGCCGCGTTCCTGGCGCTCTTCGTGCTCAAGCCGATGCGCCGCGCTTACACGCTCCAGCATTCGGAGGCGTCGCTAGACACGCCGTACGGTTCGTCGACACGCATCAGCGACTCGGCGCGTATTTCGGCTGAAGGAGGCTGATCGGCAACACGTGTATTGAGGTTGTCAGGATGCCCGTTTGCCAGCGCGCGACGGGCATCCGTCGTTCCGGAAGCCCTTGAGTTCTACCGCTCTCGCACGTCATTCCTGGCGCACTCTGTAGCAGCGGGCGTGACACAGTGCCCTCATCCTGCCGCCAGCGGTCCAATTCTCGCGCCGCGCATCCGACGCTGCACCAATCTGGCACGAACCGTGCGCGCCACGCAGTCGCCGATACGCACGCCGCCGCTTCAGCACCGCTTCGTCGCCGCAATCCGTCGAATCCGCGGGCGTACGTGTCGCCCTTCCGACACTGGCCGAACGCAGAGGCGAATCCGATGGACCGCGAAGAGCTACTCGAAGACTGGCGCACGCTCGCGCTCGATATCGAGCATCAGGTGGAAAACGCAGTCATCGGGCAGCCCGAGACCATCCGGCTGATCAACGTCGCGCTGTTCGCGCGCGGCCACGTGCTGCTCGAAGGCGGTGTCGGCGTCGGCAAGACGACGATCCTGCGCGCGTTCGCACGGGCGATCGGCGGCGATTTCGAGCGCGTCGAAGGGACGATCGACCTGATGCCGGGCGATCTCGTCTATCACACGTACGTCGATGCCGAGGGCAAGCCGCGCATCGAGCCCGGACCGCTCATCAAGCACGGCGAACGGCTCGCCACCTTCTTCTTCAACGAGATCAACCGTGCGCGCCCGCAGGTGCAATCGCTGCTGTTGCGCGCGATGGCCGAGCGCTCGGTGTTCGCATTCGATCGCGAATACCGCTTTCCTTATATGACCGTGTTCGCCGATCGCAACAAGGTCGAGAAGGAAGAAACGTTCGAACTCGCGGCGGCGGCGCGCGACCGATTCATGTTCGAACTGAATATGTCGACGCCCGACGACGCGGCCGCACGGCGCGCGCTCGTCTTCGATCCCGACTTCCACGACACGGAAGCGCTGCTCGCACGCGTCACGACCGACGTGCTGCCGTGGCAAAGACTGAACGCGATCGGCGCGAGCATTCAACGGACGATACACGCGAGCGAGGCGATCGAACGTTACGCGCTCGACATCTGGCGCGCGACCGAAAACCCGTTGCAGTTCGATATCACGCTCGACGACGTGGACATGCAGCGCCTGATTCTCGCCGGCGCGAGCCCGCGCGGCATGAGCGCGCTGCTGCGGGCGGCGCGCGTGGTCGCGTGGCTCGACGGGCGCACGTATCTGATGCCAGAAGACATCCACCGCGTGCTGCTGCCGACGCTCGGGCACCGCGTGTACTTCACGCCCATCTACGAGTTGCGCCGCCAGGAACTCTCCGATGCGCTGATGACGCAGATCGTTTCGAGGATCGCGGCGCCGTGAACACGCTTGCGGAGTTCCAGTACCGGCTGCCCGTGCGGGTGTCGGGCGCGCGTCCCGGCGGGCATCGTGGGTCGAGCGTCGGCATCGGCCAGGAGTTCGCCGCGCACACGCGGCTCTTCGATCACCCCGATCCACGCCGGATCGATGTACGCGCAAGCATTCGCAGTGTGCAGCGCGAATGGCTCGTGCGCGTACATCGGCAGCGCGTGGCCGTGCCCGTGCATGCCGTCGTCGATGTGTCCGCGTCGATGCGCTTCGGCGCCGCGAGCACGAAGCTCGAAGTGGCCGCCGCGTTTGTCGAAGCACTCGGGCATAGCGCGTTTCGCATCGGCGACCCGGTCGGCATGCTCGCATTCGACGACGACGCGCGCGAGGATCTTTTCGTGCCCACGCGGCACGCGCGTGGCATGGGTCCGTTGATGGCGGAGTTGTTGCGCGATTGCGCGCCGCGGCAAACGCGCACGCAGTCGCGCGAGCGCGGCTTGCGCGATATCGCGACGCGTCTTGCCGGCCGCGCGTGTCTCGTCTTTCTCGTGTCCGATTTTCATTGGCCACTGGCTGCGCTGCCGGGACTGCTCGACACGCTGACTCACGCGTGGGTCGTGCCCGTCGTGCTGTGGGACCGCGCGGAAATCGAGCCGCCGTCGCACAACGGCTGGATGTCGCTGGTCGATATCGAATCGGGCGAAATGCGCTCGATGTGGATGCGCGATTCCGTCCGCGAGCGCTGGCGCAGCGCCGTCACGGAACGTCGCGCGCAGATCAATGCGCTGTTCGCGCGTCACGGCATCCGCCCGTTCTTCAATCAAGGCACGTTCGAACCCGAAGCGCTCAGCCGCTACTTTCTCGAGATGACGGCATGACGCGCATCGGCACCTGTGCGACGGCTCTCGCATGCGTCTTGATGATCGCAAGCACTGGCGTTCGCGCAGAACCCGCGACCGTACAGCAGCCGCGCGCATTCGGCCACGTGCTCGGCGACATCGTGACGCAACAGGTGCTGCTCGGCCCGGACGATCGCGCCGCCGAGCTATCGGCGATGCCGTCGACGGGCCGCGTCAACGCGTGGCTCGAACGCCGGCTGCCGTCGATCAGCACAGATGCCGACGGCCACCGCTGGCTCGTGCTCGACTATCAGGTGATGAACTCGCCGCGTGCGCCCGCCGTGACATCGACGCCGCCGCTGCAATTGCGCCTCGCGTCGGGCAAGACACTCGATGTCGCGGCAAGCCCGCTGTCGATCGGTCCGCTCGCGCCCTTGGGTCTCGCCGACGCCGGACGCCTCGCGGGACTTCAGCCCGACCGGCTGCTCGCGCCCGAATCGACGGCGCCGCTGCGGCGCGCGTTGACGGTGTGGATCGCGCTCGCCGTCGCGGTGATGATCGCGTGGCTCGGCTGGTGGCTATGGCGCAACCAGCGCGACGCGCGACAGCTTCCGTTTGCGAAGGCATGGTCGCGCTTCGGCCGGCAGGACGACGCCGCACTCGAAGCGAATCCCGATGCGTGGCGCGGTCTGCATCGCGCGCTCGACGAAGCGGCGGGACGTGTCGTGCTGGCCGGCTCGGTGCCGGACCTGACGGCGAAAGCGCCACATCTGCGCGAGCTTCAGCCGCAGCTCGAACAGTTCTTCCAGCGCTCGTCAAACCGGTTCTTCAGTCAGTTGCCGGTAGCGACGCCATTTTCATTGCGCGAGTTGTATCGCGCGCTGTATCGCGCGGAAAAGCGCCATCACCGATGAGCACGCCGCCCGATTTCCTCTATCCGTGGGCGCTCGTTTTGCTGCCGCTCGCCGCGTTGCCGCTGCTGCGCCGAAGCATCGATACGCTGCCGTATTCGTGGGTCGCGTGGCTGCCGCACGATCGCGCGGGCCGCGTCATCGCGTTCATCTGGCGCGCCACCGCGATGGTCGCGCTCGCGGCGGTGATCGTCGGGCTTGCGGGGCCGGGCTGGTCCGGCGAGCAGACGCGCATCACGGGAACGGGCGCGGAGATCCTGATTCTGATGGACGGCAGCGGCAGCATGAACCAGCCGATCAGCAGCGGATCGATGAATGTCGCCGACGCGCCCACGGCAGGCGAAACCAAAAACCAGATGGCGCGCGATGCGATCACCGCGTTCGTCGCGCAACGCGTGAACGATCGCTTCGCGTTCATGCTGTTCGGCACGCATCCCATGCTGGCCGTCCCCTTCACGCGCGACCGCACGGTGATCGACGCCGCGATTGCCGCAACGGGCATCGGGCGCGGCACGCCGGATACCTTGCTCGACCGCGGCATCCAGTATGCCGTCGAACTGTTCGATGGCCGCGCGCGCATGAGCAGCCGCGCGATCGTGCTGGTCTCGGACGGCGGCGCGCGGCTCGACGACGTGGCGCGCGAGCAGATACGCGCGGGGCTGTCGCGCAACGGCGTCGCGTTTTACTTCGTCTATCTGCGCAGCGGCATTTATAGCCCCGACCTGCACGTGCGTCCCGCCGATACCGACCATTCGCCCGAAGCCGAACTTCACCGCTTCTTCCTGTCGCTGCCGACACCCTATCGTCTCTATCAGGCCGACAGCCCACAGCAGGTTGCGCGCGCGATGAGCGATATCGCGCGCAATGAAAACGCGCCCGTGTCGTTCATCGAGCGGCTGCCGAGACAGGATCGCAGCACGTGGTGTTACGCGACGGCGCTTGTCTGCTGCGCGCTGCTGATCGGCGTGTGGTTCATGCAAAAGCGGAGCCTGCGATGAAGCGGCTGCCCATCCATCTGATGTTCGGCGTGGCGACGCTGTGCTGTGTCGGCGTCGCCGGTTACTACGCGGCGCGTCTCCAGCACGTCGTGCAAGCGAACGCCGAGATCGCCGCGATCGACACGCAAAAGCGCGAGCAATGGAGCAAGTCCGCGATGGACAGCAACGCGCCCGCCGTACGGCTCGCGCAAGCCGTCGCGCTCGCGCGGGCCGGGCAGCATGCGGAAGCGGGCAAGCTCTACTACGACCTGTCGCGGCTCGCGCCTTCGAGCGAAGCGGGTCGCCTCGCGCTCTACGATCTCGCCAACATGTATCTGCGCGAAGCTGCGGGCGACAGTGCGCAAGGCCCCGTGCGCTCGCCGCCGATGCTCGAAACCGCGAAGGCGCGCTATCGCGAACTTCTGCGCCTCGAACCCGGCAACTGGGATGCACGCTACAACCTCGAGCGCGCGCTGCGCCTCGCGCCCGAAGCGCAGGACACCGCCGATGACGTCAATGATGTGAAGGAGCAGCACAACATCAACGTGCGCGGCGCAGCGCCGGAGGAACTGCCGTGAAGCGCGACGCGCGGCCATGGATGCGCTACGTGCGCGGACGCTGGTGGCAGCTTCCGCTTGCGTCGTTGCTGCTTGCGGCGGCCGTCCTGATGCCGCCCGTCGAATTTAAGCGCCCGGTGTTCCGCTATGTCGTCACGTTCGATATCACGCAGAGCATGGACGTCGAGGACGTTGCAATCGGCGGCAAGCCCGTGAGCCGGATCGACCTCGCGAAGGCGGCGATGGGCGACGTGTTGCAGCACTTCCCGTGCGGCTCGGAAATCGGCTGGAGCGTGTTCACGAATCAGCGCTCGCTGCTGCTGGTCGCGCCCGTCGAGGTCTGCAGCAACTACGATGCGCTGCTCTCGTCGCTCGATCAGATCGGCGGAAACATGCGCTGGGTCAACAGCAGCGTGATCGCGCAAGGCGGAATCTATTCGGCCGTCCGCGCCGCCACCGATCTTGGCCACAACACCGATGTCGTATTCATCACCGACGGCCAGGAAGCGCCACCCGTGGCGCCGAACGAAACGACGGTGCGCGACATTCCGCAAGGGCTCGTGCATGGCTGGCTGATCGGCGTCGGCGGCGACCAGCCCGCGCCGATTCCGAAGACCAATGCCGACGGCGTGCGCACCGGTTTCTGGCAAGCGGATGAAGTGAGGCAGGTGCGGCCCGAGCCCGGCGCGCCCGCGGTCGCAGAGAGCCACGAAGAACTGTCGCAACTCCGGGAAACGTATCTGGAAGCCCTGGCCGGCCATCTCGGCTTCGGTTACAGGCGGCTCGTCGGCCCGACTTCGCTGCGCGCGCCGTTGATGGACGCGCGTTACGCGCACCCGATACCCGTTGCGACCGATATCCGCTGGGCGCCCGCGCTGCTTGCACTGATTCTGCTCGTGTGGCGCTTTCTTCCGGCAAGAAGGCTTGCGCAAGCGGACAAGCCCGCAAAAGCGTCAATCGCCACGACTCGCGCGCGCAGTGATCCTGTTACTGCTGGCTCGTTGCGATGACTTCATCGCGCCGCTCGTAAGCCTGTCCGGCACGCGCTTAAAGAAACACGTCAGGCACGCCGACTGCTCCTTTGTCATCACTTCGTAAGGACAACCGGCCATGCACTCGACTCTTATCTCATCCGTCTCTCGCCGCCTGCTTTCATCGACGGGCGTTTTCTGCGCCGCGATGTCGCTGTCCGCATTCGCCGATGCGCAGATCACCGCGCCAGACGGCGCGGGCTCGCAGGAAAACCGCGCCGCGCCGATGGGCACGAAGTCCGATCCACCGCCTGCGCACATGCTCGAATCGAACACGCCGCAAGCCGCCGAAGCAAAGCCTGGACAAGGCGGCAAGGCGAAGGGCAAGTCTGCGCACAAGCCTGAAGGCGCAGGCGGCTTCGATAACGGCCTTTATGGCACGGGCGCGGGCAGCAACAAATAACACGCAAGCTGCCCTCACGATTCTCCGACGCGATTCATGTTCGTTTGAATCACGTCCTCTTTATTCACGTTCTTTTCTTCGGACCATTTCAGCAGTGAATCGAGCGCGGGACACAATGCCTGTCCCCACTCGGTCATCCGGTATTCGACCTTGGGCGGCACCTGCGGATATTGCTTCCGCTCGACGATGCCGTCCGCTTCAAGTTGGCGCAGCTGTTGAGCGAGCATCTTTTGCGAAATGCCGGGAATCAGCTTCTCGAGGTCCGAGAAGCGCTGCACCTGGCCGCCAAAGAGATGAAAAAGAATCACCAGTTTCCAGCGTCCTTCGAGCAAACGAAAAACGGCTTCGACATCGGCGGCGGCCGTTGCGGCCGTATAAACCTTCCTCATAGGTAAGTCACTTACCTTTTCGTGCGTTCTTGTGGAACAGGTTGTTGATAGCGAGAATGAATGTATCGCAATTCACGACTTCATATCGGATATGGCATTGAACGCATTGAACCTCGCAGGCATGCGCACGCTCGTCACGGCAGGCACGAAGGGCATCGGCAAAGCGGTCGTCGAGCGCTTCGTCGAACTGGGCGCGACGGTGTTGACGACTGCGCGCACGCACACGCAGGATATCGACGCACAACACTTCGTGGCTGCTGATCTGAGCACCGAACAGGGTTGCGCGAACGTCGCGCGCGCGGTTCAGGAAAGGCTTGGCGGTATCGATGCAATCGTACACGTGCTCGGTGGTTCATCCGCGCCCGCCGGCGGCTTTGGTGCGCTCGGCGACGACGAATGGCAAAAGGAACTCGACCTCAATCTCTTTCCGGCAGTGCGGCTCGATCGCGCGCTTTTGCCGGCCATGATTGCGCAGGGAAAAGGCGTCGTGATTCATGTGACGTCGATTCAGAACCGTCTGCCGTTGCCCGAATCGACGACCGCTTATGCGGCCGCGAAGGCTGCGTTATCGGCGTATAGCAAATCGCTGTCGAAGGAAGTGACGCAGAAAGGCATCCGGGTCGTGCGCGTATCGCCCGGCTGGGTCGAAACGGAAGCCGCCGTCGCATTGGCGGAACGTCTCGCTGCTGAAGCGGGCACCGACTACGAAGGCGGCAAGGCGATCATCATGAAGTCGCTCGGCGGGATTCCACTCGGTCGTCCGGCGAAGCCTGCGGAAGTCGCGGATCTGATCGCGTTTCTGGCTTCGCCGCTCGCATCGGCGATCAGCGGAACGGAGTATGTGATCGATGGAGGAACGGTGCCAACGGTGTAGGCGCGACGCAGATTTCGATAGAAGTGCTCGCGCGCCAGCCCGCCACCGTTTTCACTTCACGATCAGCATGCTCGGGAGCGCTAGTACGACCGGTCCCAAACACTTGAGCATCAGATTGCTGCCTCCGCGCCGTAAACCAGGACGTGTGCGCAACACCTCCGTCACGACCCGGCCGGCTACCTGACTACCACCTCGGCGCGATATCGGCCAGTTGCGCGACTCCCCGGCCAAACGAGAAATTCTCGTTTGGCACGGGCACGAGCGCGATGAAGACATCGTCGGGTGACACGCCGACGTCCCGCTCCAGCAGACGCGTGATCGTCGCCATCAACGCTGCCTTGTCCGACGCAGGTCGATGCGCGCCTACCATGACCGTCACGATCATCGCGTTCTTGCTTCGCTCCATCTCCATGAACGTGGGATCGATGAACAGTTCATCGTCGCCGTGTTCGCTGATCATGATGAACCGGTCTCCCTTGGGAATGTCCAGCGCTTCAACCAGCGACATGTTGAGTGCGTTACCCATCGCGATCTTCTGTTCGCGAGTGAAGCGCCCTTTAGGAATGTGTGCGTGAAATACCGGCATGTGTGTTCTCCATTTGCCTCAAATGATTGGCGTAAAAGTCTGCCCGTTAAATTTCTTTGCGCCCGGCCGCTCCACCATCGGCGAGATGCAGCGTGAACCAGTCCACGGCGGCTCCGCTCGCGAGATCAAATGCCGCGTCGTACGGATCGAAATGATGGCCTGGCACCAACACGAGCCGCTTGGGTTCGAGCGCGCGTTCGTAGGCTTCGAGTTCGAGATCGGTCATGGTCACGCGATCGTCGTTCGCAATGACCATCAGAAGCGGCGTCGGCGAGATGCGGCTTACCCATACGCCTGGCTCATACATGCTCGCGGCAAACGACGAGCGCAGCGTGACGCGGTTTTCCCACGATGCACCCGCCAGCGGCTGCGAATAGAATGCAATCGCTTCAGGCGATCGATAAGCGGCAGGCACGCTCGCGTCGGCGCTGACAACGGCCTGAACGCGCAGCTCGTGGCCACGATGCTGCTCACGCAAATCCTCAGTCACCGTGGCAGTCCAGCCGGGCATCGCATCGGGCGCGACGCGGCGTCGAACCTGCTCGAAGCCGCTGATGGTCGGAACCTGCGAAACGACGCATTTGACGCGACGGTCCGTCGCGGCAAGCACCAGTGCGTGTCCACCGCTAAAACTGCTGCCCCAGATTCCGATGCGCGCGGGGTCCACTTCGGGCCTGCTCTCAAGCCACGTGATAGCTCGGCGCCAATCGGCGATCTGCGCCCACGGGTCGATATCCTGGCGCGGCGTGCCGTCGCTCGAACCAAAGTTTCGATGATCGTGGACGAGGACAACAAAGCCGGCCTCCGCGAACGCAGTCGCGAAACGTTCGAGGCCGTGTTCCTTCACGGCGGCAAATCCGTGACACATCGATATCGCGGCGCGCCGCTCCGTCGCGGCGGGCACAAACAGCCAGCCGCGCAACGTGATGCCCCCTTCTCCGGCGAACTCTATTTCAGTCCTGCTGATCATGCCGCACTCCGTCTTTACAATACGTTGATATGCGCATATTATGATCCACACCAATGTTTGACAAGCAACTTTGTCGAGGAGACGAGCATGACAGCAGTATCCGATCTGACGAATGATCCGGATCAGCCGCCGTACGACGCGCTGATCTTCATTCATGGCTTCCTCGACAATCACACCGTCTGGAATGACCTGATCGCGGCGCTTGCGCCTTCTTCGGTGCCCGTGATCGCGCGCGATCTCCGCGGCGCAGGTGATCGTCGCAATGAAGACGACGCATGCACACTGGCGCAAGCGGTCGCCGATATCGTGCAAGTGTTCGACGACATGCGTTTGTCGCGCGTGGCGCTGGTCGGACACAGCATGGGTGCGCAGATCGCGGAACTCGTCGCCAGTGAACGTGCCGCGCAGGTCGCGTCGTTGACGCTGATCACGCCCACGCCTTTGCGTGGAAACACATTGCCGGACGAAGTACGCGATCTGCTGCGAGAAAGCGGTGACGATCCCGCCGTCCAGCGTCAGATTCGCGTTTCATTCTCGACCCATCTGAACAGCGATCAACTCGATTCACTGACCGCGCCCCACGTATTGATGAACAAGGCCACCGTTCGCCAGTATTACGATGCGTTCACGCTCGGCGATTCGCGTGGCAATGAACCGTGCGCGTATCGTGGCCCGACCATGGTGATCGGCGCCCAGGACGACCCTGTGATCACGATCGAGCAGATCGCTGCCGAATGCCGTGAGCGCTTCCCGGCAACGAGTTTTCGCATCGTCGCTCACTCCGGTCACTGGCCGCATCTGGAGCAGCCGGCGCAGACGGCACAACTTCTCGCGCGACACCTTGGATGGGCAACGCTCAAACCAGCTTCGTCCGCGCAAGCGTCACCGCACGACTACGTCGGTGCCTCGCACGAAAGCCGCTGAGCCTCGCGTATATTTCCGAGTTCGACGAAACCTGAGCGAATACGACATGGCAATCCAAAAGGAACTGCTGGAAGATATCGATGGGCGTTGCAATTGTCTTGCGGCGCGCAAGGCGTCCCGGTATCTGACAGCGGCATATGACCAGGCTCTCGCGCCCGCGGACCTGCGCGCCACGCAGTTCTCGATTCTCTACAAGCTCGCCAAAGACGGACCGCTCACGATTGGCGATCTGGCCGCCGCCATGGCGATGGATCGCACGACGCTTTCTACGAACCTGAAACCGCTGGAACGGGACGGGCTCATCGAAATGGTCCCCGGGCAGGATCGCCGCGTGAGGATGGTCGTGATTACAGACGCAGGTGTTGCGCGCTATCGCACGGCGCTTCCGATGTGGCAGGCGGTTCAGCAGGAATTCGAAGGAAACTACGGCGAAAAACGTGCAGTCGCGTTGCGCAACGCTTTGCGCAACGTGTTGAATAGCGGATTCAGCCCCTGGGCCGACGGCGAAGGCGCTACCGCTAAAGACTAGGCACGCGCCGATCGGCCAGAAGTTGGCGGCGCATGCCGCCCATTCGGCCGCGCATCCGTCACGGATACGCCGCCTTATTATGTGCATATGCACAACATTGCACACATCATCCGAAATCGAAACAGGAGACACGTATGAAGCACCCCCATATCGTCGAGGCATGCCGGAAAGCGTTCAGCGGATTCGAGCTCAACGACAAGACCGACCTCGTTGCCTTACTTGACGACGATGTCGTCTTCGAGTTCTCCGACTCCCTGCCCTATGGCGGAACCTACGAGGGAAAGCAGGAGTTTCTAGCCTTCTGGAAGCACGTTTACGAGAAGTGGGAGACTTTCACTTACGACGCCAGAGCGGTCCTTGAAGCAGACGATTACGTCATCGTCCCTGTCCTGACGCGGGCAAAAGCGCTCAACGGTTATCTGATGGAAAACGAACATCTGTTTCTGTTCAAGGTCCGGGACGGCCGGATCGTTCACGGACGCCTCTACGCCGATACCGCGCGAGGACGCGACATTCTGGAAGACAAGCCGCCGAAGCGCTATCCGAAGCTGATCCTTAATTAAGCCCGTGTCGTGACCTGGACGACACGCGCGTTGAGCAATCGAAGTGGCGCGGCGGCCCGGAGGTACTGTCCGGGCCGACCGCACGCGCGACACATGGAGCGCGCCGCACTCTAGCGCACCCAGCCACGCTCGATCAACGGCACATCCCAGCCGGGCTCAGTGCCGAGCCAGTCCACCAGAAACTCCACCAGCGCCTTCACCTTGAGCGCCTGGCGTTGCGTAGCCGGATACACGGCCGCGAAGTTCAAAGGCGATAGCGCATAGTCAGCCAGAACGGGGACGAGCGAGCCGTCGAGCAGCGGCGCGCTCGCCACCAGCGTGGGCAAACACACGACACCGCCGCCCGTCAGCGCATAGTCGCGCAGCAGATGCACAGAGTTCGAGCGGATCATGCCGGGCAGCTCCATTTCGAAGACCTCGTCGCCGCGCGTCATCGTCCAGTGATTGCGCGATGGATAGCCCGAATAGAGCGCCGTCGTGTGCTGCAGCAATTCGCGAGGATGCTGCGGCGCGCCGTGCTCTTCGAGGTATGAAGGCGCGGCACAAAAGAGCCGCCTCACGGTAAAGAGCCGCCGTTCGATCAACGACTCCGAGATAGCGGGAAATACCTGGAACGCGACATCGAAGCCCTCTTCGATGGGATCGACTACGCGGTCGTTCACGATGATGTCGAGCTGGATGCCGGGATAGCGCCGGTTGAATTCCCCCAACACCGCGCCGAAATGACCCAACGCGAAACCCGGCAGCATCTGGATACGCAGCCGCCCTGTGGGCGTAGCGCGCAATTCGCGCATCTGGTCGGTCAGATCGTTGACGCGCCCCACCACCTCCGCACATTCTCGGTAGAACGCCTCACCGACTTCAGAGAGGCGCACGTGCCGCGTGCTGCGGTGAAACAATGGGGCGTTGACGAAGCGCTCCAGTTGCTGGATGCGGTTCGTCACGACCGAACTGGTCACGCCGAGTTGTCGTGATGCCTCGGCGAAGCTGCTCGTTTCCGCAACCCGCACGAAAGCCTCGATACTCAGAAAACGATCCATGCCGCTTCCCTGTCATCGTGTACAGCACGTCAGTGTATACGCGCTGACGCCGGCGACAGTGGCATGCGTGAACATCGGCTTGAGCACACATGAAAGCGAGCACGGCGCGCTGCTTCTTCTCGAAGCAACACGCCGTGCGCATAAGCCCAAGTATCGGTGGCTTTACTCGAATTGCTCGGCCACAGGAAATTCGCCCGTCGACGCATTGCGCCGGCGCAATATGGCAGGCGCGGTCTCCTTGAGCAGCAGGCTCACGCCGATGCCAAGCAGCACTGCGCAGATTGGCAGCCAAAGAATATTCTGAATGCCAAAGTGAGTCGCGACGAAACCAGCAAGCGCAGGCGCCACCCCGCCGCCAAAGATCTCGCCCGCGCCGACCACGATCCCGATTGCCGTCGAGACCATGCCGACGGGTGCCGCTTCCGTCGCGACCGGTCCGGAGAGCAGCGAAACGAGACCAAGCGTGAAAAACGCCGACACGAACAACACAGCGAACAAGGCCACCGGCTGCGGGCCGAGCCCGCGAAACACGTACAGCATCACCGCCGTCCCCGCGAAACCAACCACGCTCGCAAGACGCCGCCCGACGAGATCAGAAAGCCCCGGCAAGCCGAACTGGCCGACGAATCCACCAAAGCCGATAGCCGAGACCACGATACCCATGCGCTGCGTGTCGAGCGTCAGGTACTCGGTGAGATAGAGAGGCAACATCGCCCCCAGCACGAAGACGCCCGTCATCGCACAGAACAGCGCGACCATCGCGACACGGATATTCCCGCTCTTCAGCACGTCGCGCCAGTTGCCGCGCCGGGCTTGCGCCGTCGCCTGCGCAGGCGACTCGGAGGGCACCGATGCAGGCGTGGTCTTCGGCTCGCGAATCACGCGGTACATCAGCAGGCCGAGGATCAGCCCGGGAACGGAGACCAAAGCGAACACCCACCGCCACGACATCACGTTGAGCAACTGCGTCGCAATGATGGGCGAAAGAGCCAGGCCGAACAGCGCGAATCCGCTTTGCTGGAGCCCAAGATTGAAGCCACGGCGTTTCGGATGCGAGGCGTCGGCAGTCGCGGCGAAACTCGTCGGGCAGAACGAGCCTTCGGCGACGCCCATCAGGGCCCGCACCGCCATCAGACTCGCGAGTCCGCCTGCAACCCCCGAGAATCCCGACAACAGCGAGAACGCGACAATAGCGGGAATCAGGACCTTACGGCGTCCAAACTTGTCGGAGATGCCGCCCATCAACGCAGCGAAGACACCCCATGAAAGACCGAGGATGCCGATACAGTTGCCGACGTCCTGGGCCGTCAGATGCAGGTCCTTCATGATGGACGGAAAAAGCGGCGCGATCAGCCACCGGTCCAGGCCCACCAGCCCGAATCCGAGCGCGAGCAGCGTCACCGCTTTCCATTCGTAGGACACGTCCCACTGGTTCGATCTCATCCTTGTCTCCTATGACAAATTCGACGGCGACCGCACGCAGTGCAAGCAGCCCGCGGCGTACACAGCGCCGACGGAGGAAGAATGATCCAGGTGCAACATGGAAAGAATGCGAGGACGACCGAATACGTCATTCGCGAAATGCAAACAATGGCCGCGATATGCCCCGCGAGGCATACCGGACAAGGATCTGCGCTGAAAACGAAGGCGGTCGCGTCGAACTTCTGGCGCACCCCAGGGCTACCCCGGGTAGACGCGTGCGCGGCCGGGCGGCGGCGTGAGATCGCAGGTCAGCAAAAATCCACTCGACCCGATTACCCGTGCTGCTTCGCCTTTGCAGCAGCGTTAAGTCCGCCAGCAATGAATCCGCGTGCGTGTGTCGCAAGGTCCATGCTGTCCTCCCACAAATTTCTCCAGATGGCCAGCGCATTGGACAACTGCTCATTCACAACGGCGGATGAAAAACTCTCGAATGTGATCACCCCTTTGTAGTCGATCATCGCCAGCGCGTGGAAGAACTGTGCAAAATCGATCGTGCCGGAGCCGAGGTATCCACGGTTGCTCTCGCCAATATGGACGTAGCCGAGACGGTCTCCGCACTGGAGCACCGGCTGCATGAAATCGCACTCTTCGATGTTCATGTGGTAGGTGTCCAGATGCACCACCACGTTCGGCGCCCCGATCTCATCCAGCAAGCCAAGCGCTTGCGACGCTGTGTTGAGCAGGTTGCTCTCGTAGCGATTGACCACTTCCAGACCGAGCGTGACATTCTTCTTCTGCGCAAGCTCTGCGATCCGCTTTAGCGATTCCACTGCGTTTCTGCGCCCCTTTGCGGTAGTGGGCGCTTGGTACTTGCCCATTGCACTGTACAAAATACCGCCAAAGTACGCACCGCCGAGTTCCGCGGTAATCCTGACACCCTCTTCCAGCAGCGCCATGCCTCGCGAAACCACCGCAGGGTCTTCGCTGGATATGTCCGCGTCGAAAGTCAAACCGCGAGAGCAGCCAAGCTCGAGGTTGTGCTCCTGTAGCAGGGCACGGGTCAGCGAGAGATCCATGACCTTTGGACCGTGCAAGGAGAGTTCGATCAGGTCGAAGCCTGCCTCCTTCGTCTGGGTGATGACCTTGCGCGTCGACTCCGGCGACAGATCCCCTGCCCATACCAACGCGTGGACGCCTAGTTTGTTCATTGCGCTGCGCCTCCCGTCGCGACGGCTACGCCCGTCAAAGACCCATGTCCGCTTTCAGTTCACGCGCATCGCATCAGCAACGGGCTGCTTGCGTTCGAGCGCCATGCCGTCCTGACGGAAGAGGTGTACATGACGCTTCGAAAAACCCGGCTTGATCGGTTGCCCTTCCGTCGCGGCGGATTCCCCCGAGCCCTTCACCTGAATCACCCGTTCGTCGGCAAGACGCACGTGCAGAAGCGTCTCGCTGCCCAGATGTTCGATGACCATCACCTCGCCGGATAACGTGTTGTCGGTATCGCTATTCGCGGACTCGCTCAGATGCTCGGGTCGTACACCGAGCACGAGCTTCTGATCCGGATCGATGGCGTCGCCATTGCACGGCACGTCGAGCGACGCGCCGCCGGGCAGCTCGATCGTGACGCCCGCCTCGTGCTTCTTCAGCACGCGGACGTCGAGGAAATTCATCTTCGGAGAACCGATGAAGCCCGCCACGAAGCGGTTGCGCGGCGTGCGGTACAACTCGAGCGGCGAGCCGATCTGCTCGACTTCGCCGTGATTGAGCACGACGATCCGGTCGGCCATCGTCATCGCTTCCGTCTGGTCGTGCGTGACGTAGATCATCGTGGCGTTGAGCTGCTTGTGCAGCTTGATCAGTTCGAGGCGCATCTGCACGCGCAATGCGGCGTCGAGATTCGACAGCGGTTCGTCGAAGAGAAACACCTTGGGCTCACGCACGATCGACCTTCCGATCGCCACCCGTTGACGCTGGCCGCCCGACAGCGCGCGTGGCCGGCGCTCCAGCAGTTGTCCGATCTGCAGGATATCCGCCGCCCGATGCACGCGCTCCTTGATCTGCGCTTCGGGCAGCTTGATCATGCGCAGCCCGAACGCGATGTTTTCGTACACGGACATATGCGGATACAGCGCATAAGACTGAAACACCATCGCCACGCCGCGCTCCGACGGCTCGAGCTCCGTCACGTCTTCGCCTTCGATCACGACGCGGCCCGAATCGATCCGCTCCAGCCCCGCGATGCTGCGCAGCAAGGTCGACTTGCCACATCCGGACGGACCGACGAACACCAGAAATTCGTGTTCCTTCACATCGATGTCGACGCCCTTCAGCACGTCGGTGCCTCCAAACGCTTTGCGGATCTGCTGCAAATGTACGGCGCTCATGCGTGTCTCCTGTCCCATGCAAGGTCGTACAGCGCCATGCGCTGGTCTCATGCAAAGCAATGGCTGCGTCATGACGGATGCACAACCTCGCGCGGCGAATCTGCGGCGAACTCGAATCGCACATGCCGCGACGCACCATCCAGCGTTTGACGATTTTCTTCTTGACAACAGGTGCGCGTCAAAATATACATTTGTAAAACGCAAATTACAAGTGAAACGACGAGGGCGCGCCGTACGTTTTGCACGCGTCGATGCACGTCGCCGCAATGACGATCAACGCCGCGGCATTTGCCGATGGTTCAAGAACAATCAAGGAGACGAACGATGAATAAGCGCTTTCTGCAGCCTTCCGCCATAGCGTTGTCACTTGCCACGGCGTCGCTGCTCTGCGCTGCCAACGCGGATGCTTGGACATTGAAGGAAGCCGCGCAGCCGTACTCGGGCACCACCATCAAGGCGATCTTTCTCGATCGCCCCGGCTACAAGGCCGCGCAGAAACTCATTCCGCAGTTCGAAAAGGAAACGGGCATCAACGTGAAGTGGGAAGTGATCCCGTACGAGAACACGCGCGAAAAGGAAGTGCTCAACTTCGTCGGCGGCGGCGATCAGGACGTGGTGCTTGTCGACGTCGTGTGGATTGGTGAATTCGCAAGCAACAAGTGGCTCGTGCCCATCAAGACCTTCACCGACAACCCGAAGCTCGCCGACCCGAAGCTGAACCTGCCAGGCTTCTTCCCGATTCTGCTCGACTCGTTCGGCTCATGGGACAAGGTCACGTACGGCTTGCCCTTCGATAACTACTCGGGCCTGATGTTCTACAACAAGTGCATGCTGAAGGACGCCGGCTTCAATGAGCCGCCGAAGACCTGGGACGAACTGCTCAACACCTATGCGCCTAAGCTGACGCAGGCCAGCAAGAACCAGTTCGCGTTCGCGCTTCAGTCGCGGCGCGGCGAAACGCAGTCCGCGGACAGTTTCATGCGCGTGCTGTGGCCGAATGGCGGCTCGCTGCTCGACGCCAAGTTCAAGTCGAACCTGATGTCGCCGCAATCGCAGGCGGGCCTCGAATACCGGCAGAAACTGATGAAGTACATGCCGCCCGGCATCGTCGACTTCGATCACGCCGAAGCCGTCAACGCGCTTGCGCAAGGCCAGGTCGCGATGATCACCGAGTGGTCGGCGTTCTATCCGACGCTCACCGATCCGAGCAAATCGAAGATCGGCAACTGCCTTGCGATCACCACGGAACCGAAGGGTCCTGCAGGCCTGAAGCCCGCGCTCGGTGGCTTCTCGCTGGCCGTCAACGCGAAGTCGAATGCGAAGAAGCAGGCGGCGGCTTGGCTGTTCATCCAGTGGATCACCTCCGAAGAAATGGCCAAGCCGTATCTGGAAGCGGGTGGCGTGCCTGCGCGCACGGCCGTGTACCAGGACAAGGCCGTGCAGGACAAATATCCGTTCGTGAAGCCGATGGTCGAGTCGTGGCAAGGCGGCGTACCTGACTATCGTCCGCGCTTCCCGGAATGGCCAGCCGTGTCGGAAGTGATCGGCGAATGGGGCACGAAGATCATGCTGGGCCAGGTGTCGGTGAAAGACGGCGCGCAGACCATCGGCTCGAAGACGGAAGAGATACTGAACAAGGCGGGCTATTACAGCGGCAAGAAGCCCTTGCTGAAGTAACGGCACCGCACCGAAGGGAGCATCGATGTTGAACAGCACTGCTCGACCCGGAAATGGCATGACACCGGCAAGGCCCCGCTCGCGGGTGCGCTTGCCGGGTTCGGCCGCGTTCTGGTTTCTGATTCCGGCGATCTTCACGCTGGCGGTAATCGGCATCTATCCGTTGCTGCTGGCGTTGTACAACTCGTTTCATCAGTACAAGCTCGCGGATCTGGCGTCGGGCACGCCGTTCATCTGGTTCGACAACTACATCGCGACGCTGAGCGAGCCGTCGTTCTGGGGCGCGCTGGGACGCACGGCGCTGTTCCTGTGCGTGACCTTGCCGATCGAAGTCGCGCTCGGACTGTTCGCCGCGCTGATGCTCCATCGCACGACACTGCCGTGGATGCGCACCATCGCGCGTGTCAGCCTGGTGATTCCGATGGCGACGACGTATGCCGTCGTCGGCCTGATCGGGCGGCTCATCTTCAACCGGCAGTTCGGCGTGGCGAACTACATCGGCGGTCTGGTCGGCATGCCGCCGCAAGACTGGCTCGCCGATCCGACGCTCGCGTTCGTCTCGGTGATGATCATGGACATCTGGCAATGGACGCCGTTCTGCGCGCTCATTCTGCTGGCCGGCCTGACGATGGTGCCCAAGGAAGCGGAAGAAGCCGCGCGCCTCGAAACGCCCAGGTGGAGCAAGATTCTGTGGCATCTGCAACGGCCCTATCTGCTGCCCGGCCTCACGGCAATCCTGATCCTGCGTTCCGCCGACATGCTGAAGATGTTCGACGCCGTCTTCACCATGACGCGCGGCGGGCCAGGCACCGCGACGGAGTTCATCAGCGTGTATATCCAGCGCGTCGGTTTCCGCCTGTTCGACCAGGGCATGGCATCCGCGCAGGCGATCCTGCTGCTGATCCTGACCATCGTGCTGTCGCGGCTCTATATCCGCTTCGTCTATCGGGAGGCCGCGTGAACGCACCTTCGACGCAACGCGCGAGCGGCGACGCCGCGCTGCCCGGCAATCCCGGCCTGACGGCACGCGCGCGCCGTGCGCGCAGCGCGCGGCGCAACGCGACCGCGTGGCATTTTCTGGGGCTGCTGGTCGTATTTCTGTCGTCCGTGTTTCCGTTCTACTGGATGGTGACGACGAGCCTGAAGAGCCAGGCAGAAGCGCTCGCCTATCCGCCCGTATGGCTCTTCAAGCCGACCTTCGTGCATTACGTGGAAGCGCTGTTCACGCATGAAGTGGGCGGCAGCCTGATCAACTCGCTGATCATCGCCAGCAGCACGACGGTGCTGTCGATCCTGCTCGGCACGCCCGCCGCGTATGCGCTCGCGCGCTATGAATTCCGCGGCAAGGAAGACCTGTGGTTCTGGTTCATCTCGAACCGCATGGTCAGTCCCGTCGTGCTCGCCGTGCCCTTCTTCCTGATCGCGACGAAGCTCGATATCGTCGATACGCACATCGTGCTGATCCTGCTGTACATCACGTTCTCGCTGCCGATCGTGATCTGGATCTGCACTGACCAGTTTCGCAACATCCCCGTCGAACTCGACGAAGCCGCGCGGCTCGACGGCGCTTCGCCGTGGCGCATCTTCTGGCGCATCAATCTGCCGCTGGCGATGCCCGGCATCGTCGTGTCGGCGATCTTCGCTTTCATCTTCTCCTGGAACGACCTGCTCTACGCGCTGGTGCTGACGCGCACCGACGCGATCACGTCGCCCGTTGCCGCCACCAGCTACATGAGCGGCTACGAGTTGCCGTGGGGCGAAATCATGGCGACGGGCACGCTGATCGTGCTGCCGATGGTCGTGTTCGCGCTGCTCGTTTCGGGCCGGCTCGTGCAAGGGTTGACGATGGGCGCAGTGAAGTGACGCTCTGGTATAACCGCGTGTTGCTTTTCACTCGATCACAAAACGATACATGACCAAGACCGCCCCACTCGTCACGATGCCGGAAGCCGATGTTGCCATCGACGCCGAAGAGGAATTGCAGGCGCGCGTCGCGTGGCATTACTACATCGGCAATATGACGCAGCAGGAAATCGCGCATCTGATCGGCAGCAACCGCGTGCGGGTGAACCGGTTGCTCGCGGCGGGCCGCGAATCGGGCCTAGTGCAGATCACGATCAACAGCCGGATCGCACCGTGCATCGCGCTGGAGCAACAGCTCGTCGAGCGCTTCGAACTCGACGACGCGGTGGTCGTGCCGACGGGCATCAGCCCCGAGGCGAACATGGCCGCGCTCGGCATCGGCGCGGCGGGTTGCCTCGTCAAGCGCATCACGGAAGGCGCGACGGTCGGCATCGGCTGGGGCCGCACGATACGCGCGGTGCTGCGTGCCATGCCGCAGCGCGCGTATGGCGCCGTCAATGCCGTGTCGCTGCAAGGCGGCCTGTCGCATTGCCCGAGCATCAACACGTTCGACATCGTCTCGGACTTCGCGAATCTCTGCCATGCCGACGCTTATCTGTTCGCGGCGCCGATCTATGTTGGCAGTCAGAAGACACGCGATCTGATCCTTCAGGAAGAAACCGTGCGCGGCACGTATGAACTCGCCCGCAATGCCGATCTCGCGCTGCTGACCTGCGGCGACCTGACGGAGTCGCTCGTCGTCACGTATGGAATCTCGAAGCCCGACGATCTGCGCACCTTGCGCAAGGCAGGCGCGATCGGCGACATGCTCGGCCATTTCATGGATGCAAACGGCGACCCCATCGATCATCCGCTGAACCGCCGCACGGTCGCGATCTCGCTCGACGATCTGCGCAAGATCGAGGACGTGGTGCTGGTATCGGGTGGGACGAAGAAGTTTCATGTGACGCGCGCCGCGCTGCGAGGCCGCTATGCGTCGGTGCTCGTGACGGACGAAGACACGGCGCGTCGTCTGTGCGACGAACCTTGAATACTTAGGGACCGCAATGTCCACGCACGACGACCCTCGGCAGTTCGACGGCAAGACGGCGCTCATCACGGGCGCGGGCAAAGGCATCGGCCGCGCGACGGCGCGACTGCTGGCGCAGCGGGGCGCGCGCGTGATCGCGCTGAGCCGCTCGGCCGCCGATCTGCAAACGCTCGAAGATGAGATCGGCTGCACGACGCTATGCGCCGATCTCGGCGATGCAAGCGCGGCACGCAGCGCGGCGGAAGCGGCGCAGCCCGTCGATCTGCTCGTCAATTGCGCGGGCATCGTCGAACTGCAACCGTTTCTCGACACGAGCGTCGACGCCTTCGACACCATCATGGCCGTCAACGTGCGCGCCGCGATGATCGTCGCGCAGCAATGCGCGCGCAGCATGATCGGGCGCGGCGTGGGCGGCTCGATCGTCAATGTGTCGAGCCTGTCGGCGACCGTCGGCTTGCCGCTGCATGCGGCCTATTGCGCATCGAAAGCCGCGCTCGACGGCCTCACGCGCGTGATGGCCGTCGAACTGGGTCCGCACGGCATCCGCGTGAACACGGTCAACCCGGTCGTCACGATGACGCCGATGGCCGAGAAGGCATGGAGCGACCCGGAGAAGTCCGCGCCGATGCTCGCGCGCATTCCGCTGAAGCGCTTCGTGCAGCCGCTCGAAGTGGCGCGCACGATCGCTTATCTGCTCAGTGACGAGTCGGCCATGGTGAGCGGTGTGAGCCTCGCCGTGGACGGCGGCTTCCAGGCCGGCTGAACACGCGTGGCACGTGCCGAACGACGGGCTCCGCAAATCAAACTCTCTCTTGCGAAAGGAACGACGATGGACGCATTGGTACTCGAAGGCGCACAACGCATCAGCCTGCGGCCGTTCAGCCTGCCGCAGACGGTCGGGCCGCGCGACGTGCGCATCCGCATCCATACGGTCGGCATCTGCGGCAGCGACATCCACTACTATCAGCACGGACGCATCGGTCCCTTCGTCGTCAACGAGCCGATGGTGCTCGGGCATGAGGCAGCAGGCACCGTCGTGCAGGTCGGCGACGAAGTGCAGCATCTGAAACCCGGCGACCGCGTCTGCATGGAACCCGGCGTGCCCGACATGGATTCGCGCGCATCGCGCGAAGGGCTCTACAACCTCGACCCGAAAGTACGCTTCTGGGCGACGCCGCCCGTACACGGCTGCCTCGCACCGTTCGTCGTCCATCCCGCCGCGTTCACCTACAAGCTGCCCGACAACGTGAGCTTTGCCGAAGGGGCCATCGTCGAGCCGCTGTCGATCGGACTTCAGGCCGCGAAGAAAGCGGCCATCAAGCCAGGCGACGTCGCCGTCGTGCTGGGCGCCGGCACGATCGGCATGATGTGCGTGCTCGCGGCGCTGGCGGGCGGATGCAGCCGCGTGATCGTCTGCGACATGGTGCCGGAGAAGCTCGCGCTGATCGGCAGCACGCCGGGGGTGACAGCCGTCAATATCCGCGAAGCATCCGTCAGGGAAGTCGTGCGGCGCGCGACGGACGACTGGGGCGCGAATATCGTGTTCGAAGCGAGCGGCAGCGAGAAAGCGTTCGACGGCATTGTCGATCTGCTGTGCCCCGGCGGCTGCCTCGTGCTGGTCGGCATGCCGCAGCATCCCGTCCCGCTCGATATCGTCGCGTTGCAGATCAAGGAAGCGCGCGTCGAGTCCGTGTTCCGATACGCGAATATCTTTCCGCGCGCGATTCAACTGATCGCGTCGGGACGCATCGACGTCAAGCCGTTCATTTCGCGCTCGTTTGCTTTCGCGGACGGCATCAAGGCATTCGAAGAAGCGGCGAGCGGCAATCCGACTGACGTGAAGGTGCAGATCGTGATGGAGTGACCGCGCAAGCGATGCAGATTGCCCGTTTGCCAACGAAACCAGCGTGAGGTGCAGCATGAACGCGACGGAAGATGCAGCGTCAGCCATGACGGCGATCGTTTGCCGTGCGCCGAAGGACTATCGCGTCGAGCAGGTGGCGCGCCCGCGCGCCGGGCGCAACGAACTGGTGATACGCATTGCCGCTTGTGGCATCTGCGCGAGCGACTGCAAATGCTGGTCGGGCGCAAAGATGTTCTGGGGCGGCCCGAACCCGTGGGTCAAGGCGCCTGTCATTCCAGGCCACGAGTTCTTCGGCTATGTCGAGGAACTTGGCGAAGGCGCGGCGGAGCATTTCAATGTGCAACTGGGCGAACGCGTGATCGCCGAACAGATCGTGCCGTGCGAGAAGTGCCGCTATTGCCGATCGGGCCAGTACTGGATGTGCGAGGTACACAACATCTTCGGCTTCCAGCGGGAAGTCGCCGACGGCGGCATGGCCCAGTACATGCGCTTTCCGCCGACGGCCATCGTCCACAAGATTCCGCTTGGCGTATCGCTGGAAGATGCGGCGATCATCGAGCCGCTCGCCTGTGCGATTCACACCGTCAATCGCGGTGACATCCAGCTCGACGATGTCGTCGTGATCGCGGGTGCAGGACCACTGGGCCTGATGATGGTGCAGGTCGCGCACCTGAAAACGCCGAAAAAGCTGGTGGTGATCGATCTGGTCGACGAGCGTCTCGCGCTCGCGCGCGAATACGGCGCAGACGTGACGATCAATCCGAAATCCGACGATGCACTCGGTGTCGTCCGGTCATTGACCGATCAGTATGGTTGCGATGTGTATATCGAAACGACGGGCTCGCCGTCGGGTGTCACGCAGGGGCTGGATCTGATCCGCAAACTCGGGCGCTTCGTCGAGTTCTCCGTGTTCGGCAGCGACACGACGACAGACTGGTCGATCATCGGCGACCGTAAGGAACTCGACGTGCGCGGCGCGCATCTCGGCCCGTATTGCTACCCGATCGCCATCGATCTGCTCGCGCGTGGACTCGTCACGTCGAAGGGAATCGTCACGCATGGCTTTACGCTGGAGCAATGGGACGAGGCGATCAAGATCGCGAATTCGCTCGATTCGATCAAGGTCCTGCTCAAGCCGAAAACCTGATATTCCAGATCTCCGCAGTGTGCCGGAGCGTGTGATGGTGTTGACCCGGGAAGGATCGGGTCAACACTTGCACGGATAACGCGGGCTACGTAGACGCAGCCGCGAAGTCGGGATCGTCGAACAGCTTGCGCAACAGCGCCTGAAAAATCGCCGTGGATTGGTTCAGACCGTTCGACGCAGCAATCGCCCCGAGAAATGCCGAATCCCAGTGAGCGTCGGCGCGGAGTACCTTGTCATAACGCACCGACTGCCCCTGGCGGATAACGAAGTGGCCGGTGACCTGCGCCTGACCATCCGCAATACGGACTTCGGATAGCGTCGCCTCGATGCGCGCCGCCGCGTTCGCGTCATAGTTGCCTGATGTTGCGAGTTCCGTGCAAAGCGCTTGCCCCAGATAGGACGTCCACGACCCATCGCCCGGTGCCGAGATGCGCATCGAGCGGACCGTTGTCTGCACGTCCGATGGATCGCTACCCGCCGCCGTTACCTGGAAACGGGCTGCGCGCGGCAGGCTGCCCAGCTTCATCTGGTTGGCCACACTCGCCTGATACGGCAGCACCGGTTGCGTCACACACCCGCTGAGCAGCACGGTCGCTATCAGTGTCGCGAGCACTGCCGGCGCGCCGGCGCGGCGGCGTGGAGCACGTCGAAGCGTCATTGCGCGATGTCCGTCGACTGATCGAGTTCCGCCAGACTCCTGCCGACGATCTGACGCAGCACCTTGTCGCTCGCCTGCTGAAGCGGCATCGACTGGAGACCTTCCGGGCCGGAAGCGTTGCCGATGGTCGTGTAAAGCACATGCTTGACGACCTTTGTGACAGGCTCATGGCCGGGCTCGACGTAGCTCGCCGTACACTCATAGCCGTCGGTCACCATCGTGCCGATCGCACCGAACGTCAGGCCCACACCAAAGCCTTTGGCAGCCAGATTGTCCGTGAGGGGAACGTTGTTGATCTGGACCGACAGCTTGCGCCCGGACGGAACGGGATCATACGAGACCTGGCTGAACAGGCCCGACTGGACCACCTGCTCGAAAACATGTGATCGCACATAATCGGTGGCGCGCGCGTTCGGCACGCCTTTCGTCTGGAACTCGACGAGCAGTTGCACGGGCTGCGGCGTCGCGGACTTTTTCAGGGTCGCGTAGTCCGTATCACCCAGCTTCGCATCGACATAGGAATGCGGCGTCATGCATGCGGAAAGCGACAAGGCAAGGCTGGCCGCTCCGATCAGCATGGCGGCGCGTTTGGCGTTGAACATTCGGGGACTCCCTGTGAGAAATAGACCCGTCTGCTTTACGGCTGTCACGAGAAAAACTTTATTCCGCAGCGTGGGCGTTGCTTCGCGGGCTTTTTCGGGGACAATCGACCATCGCAATACAGCATTGCGTGCCACTCGCGTGGCATGTCCCCCAAGCCCCCGTCTATCTGCTCATACGGTTGATTAGCCCAAGGGAAAAGCACATGAGGAATTCAAAGATCCGCGCGTCACTGCCGGCGTTGGCGCTCTTGCTCGCTGGCTGCGCCGCAGGCGGCATGCCGGGAGGCGCAACGCATCTGAGCGCCGCACAGTGCCGCGACCTGACCGACCTTCGGAACCATGCGCCCCTCACCCGCGAGCGCAACCTCAGCGAACTGGCAGCGCTCAGGCAAGCGGGTTACGATCCGTCCCGGTGGTTCGATCCGTACTATCCCGACGATCTGCAGGCTGCGCAGGTTCAGGTCGATCGGTGGTATCACGATGAATGCCAACAGGCCCAGGGAAAATGAGCCTGCGGTTTGCGTTCAAGGCGATCGCCCTGTGCCCGGCACCGCATGACCAGGCTTTCCCTTGCCTGCTTTTCCATGCTGCGGTGAACCCGCGATGACCGCCGCCAGGCGTTGAGCAGCGGCTTTCATCTGCTCGCTGCTGAACCCTCCAAAGCCAAGAACAAGGCCGGGGCGTCCCGTCTGCGGCGCGAACATGGGCGACACGGCACGTACCGCGACGCCCTCCCTGGCGGCGCGCTCGACAACCTCCCGGTCGTCCAGTCCGTCCGCGAGCCAGAGTACGAGATGCATCCCCTGATCGCCGGGCTCGATCCACGCGAGATCCGCGGGGAGCAAAGCTTCGAGCGTATCGATCAGTTGACGCCGATGTTCGGAGTAGACGTTTCGAACCTTGCGTATGTGCCGCTCCAGATGTCCTTCCGCCATGAAGGCGGCGAGCACGTGCTGATCGGCAGTTGGCGGGTGGCGATCCATGAGCACGCGGGCACCGCAAAACGCATCGACGAGATTGCGCGGGACGATCAGATAACCCAGCCTGAGGGACGGAAACAGAATCTTGCTGAACGTACCAAGATAGATCACGCGGTCCGGAGCCAATCCTTGAAGGGCTGGAAACGGATAGCCCTCGTAGCGCAGTTCGCTGTCGTAATCGTCCTCGACTACCCAGGCATCGCTGCCGCTTGCCCACGCGAGCAAGGCCGTGCGCCGCGCCATGCTCAAGGGCATCCCCAAAGGATACTGATGGGACGGCGTAACGAATGCCGCGCGTGCATGCGGGGCCATGTTTATGCCAGCCTCGACATCGAGGCCCTCGGCGTCGACAGGCACACGGATCACGCCCTCGCGATAGCCGATGTTTTCAAGTATCGCGGTGACGCCACGGTAAGCGGGGTTCTCGACCCACACCTGATCGCCCGGACCAAGCAGAACCTGACTCGCGAGAAAAAGTCCCTGTTGGGTACCGCTCGTCACAATGACCTGGTCCGCCTCGCACCGCACGGAGCGGGACCTTCGCACATAGGCCGCGATCGCTTCGCGCAGGGGTAACGCGCCCAACGGATCGGCATATCCCGTGGGCGCGCCCGGGCCCCTTGCGCGCAACCGGTTACCGAGGCGACGCCAGATCTCGCCGGGCGCGGTCAAACCGACCGGGACAGATATCGCGAAGGGTATTGGCGCAAGCGGACGGAATTCTCGTGCAATCTGGGCGAACGCCAGGGCGCGCCCGGGTAGGCCGGACTTCGTTGCCGGCTCCGGTATCGCCTCGGGTGTACTGACCGGCCGCGACTCCGCCAGGGCCTGCGCGACATGGGTTCCCGCTCCCGCTTTCGATTCCAGAAAGCCCTCGGCAAGCAATTGCTCGTAGGCCTCGATCACCGTCCCTCTTGCAACGTGAAGCGAGGCAGCCAGCGAACGCGATGACGGCACCAGGTCTCCCGCTCTGATGTCGCCCTTGCGCACCGCCTCCCGCAGCGCCTCGGCAATTTGACGGCTCAGATTGCCCGCCGTGCGATCGAGCGCCCCGAGGGACGGCATGTCCGCGGCTCGCGCAGTTCTCGCCATGATTCTGGTTCACTAGAAATTGAATAAACTGGCACTTCAGGATAAACCACTTTTGCAGCAAACTGGAAGGGTCGCAGTGATATCAACCCATCGCCCTTAGCAGTCAGAGACAGCGCATGTACGTACCAGCCCACTTCGCCGAAACCCGAAAGGAAGTTTTACATTCCCGCATCGTTCAACACCCGTTTGGCACGTTGATCACTCACGGGAGCAACGGACTAGACGCCAATCACATTCCGTTTGAACTTGCAGCAGAGGACGGCGAACTGGGCGTGTTGCGCGCGCATGTGGCGCGGGCCAACCCGGTATGGCAAGAGGTCGCGAACGGCGACGAGGTGCTTGTCGTTTTCCATGCGGGCGACTCCTATATTTCTCCGAACTGGTATCCGAGCAAGCACGAACTGCACAAACAGGTGCCGACCTGGAATTACATGGTTGTGCATGCGCACGGCCGCATTACGATTCTCGATGACGAGCGCTACGTGCGAGGCGTAGTGGGCCGGCTCACTCGCACACATGAGGCATCGGAACCGAAACCGTGGAAGATGGGCGACGCACCGAAGGACTATGTGGATGCGATGGTAAAGGCGATCGTCGGTGTTCAGATTGAGGTCACGCGTCTTGTTGGCAAGAGCAAGCTCAGTCAGAACAAGGAAGCACGAGATATCCAGGGTGCTGCCGAAGCACTCAAGTCGAGTGGTGAATCCCAACTTGCCAATGCGATGCTTGCCGGGCTTCCGACGAAGCAGTGAGACAGAGCGGTCGGCGTCACTCAACACTCATCAGATAGCGCAATGTTCTCTTCCACCTTTATTTTTCGGGCTGGTCAATACGACGAGGCGTTCCATGAACTCGATCGGCGGATTGCCGAAGTGGCGCGATCCATACCGGGATATGTGAGTGAGGAGACGTGGGAAAACGCCGGTGAAGGATTGATCCAGAACGTGTACTACTGGGAGTCTGAAGAGGCATTGCTACAACTCATCACGCATCCCGTCCACGTCGAGGCGAAAGCGGAGCAAAGTCGCTGGCTGGATGGCTATCGGGTGATCATCGCGAGGGTGATTCGGGAATATGGTGATGGCCGGCTCGTGAGGCCGGCCCTCGGCCGTCAGTAAAAGACAAGCCTGGAAATCGTTTTTGACGATGCAAAGAGCGTACACCTTGAACGTTTCCGGCCTTCCCGCCCTTCGATCGATTGAACAGCCGACATGCCGGAAGGCGAAATTTTGGGTGGCGCCTAGGTCAGTGCAATGTCACTGGGCCAGTGGACCAGTGACATTTCAAACCTGCTCAACAGCATCGACACGACGCGCCACGTGATTGAGTCGAAGTCAAGCGCACATGGGAGATGCGCAATCTTCAATTGCATGCAAGGCGCCGTCGAAAGGCATCAGCCATTCCGGTCAGTCATCCTCTCCCAGCCCCGGTAGCGGCCGGGTGCCCTCCAAACGAACGGACTGCAACGATGCCGGGTCCACGCCGAGTGCGCGCAAGATAGTGGGTGCAACCTGCGTGGTGGTTACACGGCGATCGACATGCCGCTCATGGTGATGTCCATCGGGATACGACACGATCAGGCCGAGATGGCTGTCGTCCGGCGCGTTCCCGCCATGCTCCTCGTCTTTCGCTTTGCTCGATGTGTAAATCACACCGGGGTTGGGTTGCACGATGATATCGGGCGTGCGTCCGGATGCCGGGTCACCAAATTGGGCCGCGAGCCGGGGTCCCGAAAGGATGTACGCCTGCGGCCCATCCGCGCAGATTCCTGGTGCGTTACAACCCAGGTTGGCCTTCAGCGTCGACACGACAGCTTGAACCTGGCTCTGATCGCGCAGCCAGATGAGACCGACATCGTCGGTTTGCGCGAGGCCTGTGCCGACCAGACCCGTCCCGTCATTCAGGTTCCCCGTCGTCGTACTGTTTTGTCCAAAGTGGCCGTTCGGATCGAGGTAGTTATGCGCTTCGAGCAGGCTCACCAGCGTGTCACCGTTCTTGACCAGCTTGGTATGGTCGCTGGGCGACTGGCCGTGCTTGGCGGTTACAACCACCATCGTCGATTTCGCGAGATCTTTCGACTTCAGCGCATCGACCATCTTTCCGAGCGCATCGTCAACGTAGCCGATAGCAGCCGCCACCTGCTTGCCCGGCGTAAAGCTCGCGTCGAGATATCCGCCGCCAGACGCGACGGGCGCCTTCTGCGCCACACTCAATGTCTGAAAGTTTGTACCGAACAAGGTCGGCACTGCGGCGTTTTGCTGGCCCGTCGAGTCCTTGCCGTCGATCTCATTGATGATGGACTGAACATGCAGGTTATCGAACTGTTCGGTATGCGCGTACGCGTCGGTGTAGTTCGTGCCCGTCGCGGGATCGATCGAATTGATCTCGGTACGTGACAGATCGTCGACGCCCTTGCCTGACGGACCATTTAGCCAGTCATAGCCCCATGCATGCTTGTCGGCCCATGCCGTACGGGCACCATGCAAATGCTGCTTGACTGCCTCGAAGATCGTGTTGGTCTTCACATAGTTATGTGGATAAACAGGCACGCACACGCCATTTGTCTTGGCATGGGGAATCGCTTGCGGATTAAAAGCACCTCCACCGTCGAGATGCGTAAGCGCCCCGCCGTTCTCTGCGTCTATTCCCGTCGTTTCGTCGAATACGACATTCCAACCCTGCTTGCCCTGGCAAGTCGTGTCTGACGGCGCATAGAGCGTGCGATCGTACGAAACGTCATAGAACAGTCCAGCCGATTTCGGCGAGCCACCCGTCACCAGTGCCGCCAGACCGGGAAACGAGTCGGAGAGCCCGGGTGTATAAGCATTGGAGTACGTTACGCCGGACTTCGCCAGTAAAGCCATATTCGGACACGTATTAGCGGCGATGCAACGCGCCACATCCTGCTCGTGGAGACCGTCCACACTGATCAGCAAAACACGTCGCACGTCGTTGTCGCGATGTTCGTGATCGTGACCGTGCTCCTTATCATCGCCAGCATGAACGACCATCGGAACCGCAATCGTTGCCGCCAGGATGCCTGCTCCCATTTGCCTGATAAGACGACTCATCTCCACCTCACTGAATGTTTGAATTCGAAGTTATTACAGCGAGGTAATGTGCTCGTTTAATACGTCGTCACGATGACCTTTCCCTTTCGTTTTGCCCAATTCATGAGAATGAAAATCATGATCCACAAAGAGAACTGTGGCGCCGAATAATGCCGAAAAGTACTTCGGATATGGGTACGTCATCGAACTCGCTAATGTTGCCCACTGAATATTTCAATAGACGGAGCGTCAATAACACGATAACGAATTCGTAATTAGACGGTCAGTGCTGCGATAACTCACGTCACTAGAATGGTCTTCGTGGAAACAACCACTTCCTCAATACCTAAGAGGGTCATCATGAAGCTACCAGCCTTGTTCGCGGCCACCGTGCTCGGTCTTGCATTCGGTGCGAATGCCTTTGCACAAGCAACTACGCATGGCGTCACGCGTGCCGAAGTGCATGCGCAACTTGTCGAGGCACAGGCCGATGGGTTAGTGCCTGTTCCCAAAAACGACTATCCGCCTTCTGCGGATACCATCGCACGGAACAAGGAGCTGTATGCAATCCAGCATCATCAATCCGCTAGCGATACCACATCCTCAACCGGGAACATGGCCGCCCCGCGCGCTGCCTCCGACTGACCGCGTGTGAGCGAAGAGGTCATCGTTACCGCGACGGGCATCACACCCGTCGCGCTTCGCACTATAAAGAAGGCTCAATCCGGCAAACCAGTCCGGCGCGAGAATCGACCCACGGGTACTCAGAACACGTGTCGAATCCCTACTCGCGCGGCAAATTGATTCGCCGTCGTCGATGGCGCATCCGTGCCCGTGATGAATGCGGTATTCAGAGGTGCTGCAACACCGGTTCCACCGCTCGCGTGCTGATACATCCCTTGAACATAAACATCTGTACGCGATGACAGATTGTAGTCTGCCATCAAGCCGACCTGATGCCATTTGGGCTTCGAATTGCCAGCCGTACTGTCGAAATGACCCAGCGTGTAGCTGTACATAGCGCCTACAAAAGCGTTCTTTACGAACTGATACTTCGCGTTGACCTCGAAGTTATCGAACTTCAGACTGGTCGCGGTGTTCGCAAAGTTCCCCGTGTAGACCGAGCCCGTCGCATCGTTAAGGCTCGTATGGCTGTATGCGAAGCCCAGTATCGTGGAGCCAAGTGTGTAGTTGATGCCTGCACCCCACACCTGTTGCCGGCCCGCGAAGAAGTCCGTATCGTCCGTCGCAAGCGAGCCTCCAGCGTTTGCGCCCGGATTGTTGATCTGCATGTATGCCGCAGCGATTGCGACAGGGCCTCCTACGTATTGCGCACCGAGGCTATAGGCTCGATTGTTCGCAAAGCCGCCCGGCTGGTTGCTGAACCCGTAAAGACCGCCGAATGTAAAGCCACCGAGAACGGGACTCGTGTATTTCACGGAATTGTTGAGCCGGAATGAGTTGTCGGTGTTGTCATTGTCGTAGGGGTGCGAAAGCAGATAACCGGCCCAGTTACCATTCGCCGTCAATGGTGCAAGGTAGTCTACGACGGAGTCGTACTGACGACCCAGCGTTACTGTGCCATACCGATCTGAATTCACACCGACGTAGGCCTGACGACCGAACATGCGCCCCGACTGTCCCAGTTTTCCGGAGTTCACGTCAAAGCCATTTTCGAGCGTGAAAATAGCCTTCAATCCTCCGCCAAGATCCTCGGAACCGCGCAGCCCCCACCGGCTCCCCTGCGCAAAGCCGCTCTGCATCTGAACTGCCGAATGCCCGCCCGTGTTATTCGTATAGTTCAAACCTTCGTCGATCAAGCCATACAGCGTTACGCTGGTTTGCGCCATTGCTACCGTCGGGACAGCAACACAGCCGAGCGCCGCACCGGCGATCAGGAGCTTCTTCATTTCATCGATTCCTTGATATGTTGACCAGTCTTCTGTCCATCGCCAGCGTCTCTCGACATCCCGCACAGCGAACCCCTGACCGAAGAAGGCCACACTCTAGGAGCATTAAAATTCCACTCTGTCAGCAATTCAGTATTGCTGAAATTCTGTTGCGTCCATTCCACTGCCAGGACACAACACCAGCTTTAAAGAGCCGGCGCGTAACCAGCCTGGTCTCCTAGACCCCGCTCCACACCAGATCTGGATGCATCTGCATGGGGTTTCCCGTCGACCGCTGAGCGTGTTCGAACGACCTCTTCTCGTAAAACCCCGCCACAAAGTCTATAAAGGCGCGGAGGACGATTGGCATATGTCTATGGCTGGAATATAGAAGCCAAACCGTCCATTCACTCTCGCAAAGCTCGGCATCGTTGAGGACCATCCGCAATCTTCCGTCCGACAACTCGTCCATAACGACAGACCTCGGAAGTCGGGCGATTCCCAGTCCAGCACACGCGGCCCTCTTCACCATTAGCGGACTTTGCAAATTCATGATTGGGCGAACCACGACACGCTGCGTTCCATTTCGATCGCGAAACTCCCAATATCGACTCGGGGCATCGGACGCGAGGAGCACATCGTGCGATGCCAGATCGGCAAGTGCTCGTGGCGCGGCATGCCGCTCGAGATACGATGGACTCGCGACAATCACGTCGCACGTTTGCGCGATTGGCTTGCATATGAGCGATGAGTCTTTGAGTCGCCGCGCGGCGTTGAAGCAAATGTCGAATCCTGCAGGATCTATATCCGACATAGTCTCGAAAACGGACAGTTCGAAATTCATTCGCGGCTGGATACTTCTGTATCCGGTGAGTAAATGCGGGAGATCTGTCGACGCAAACGACGCCGATGCAGAAATACGGAGACAACCGGCAGGTTGCTGCGTCGCGTCTGCAACGCACTCGTCCATTGATTCCAGAAGCTTCATGAGATCAATGGCATATTCCAGATATTGCTTTCCAACTGGCGTCAGCGAAACGTGTCTTGTCGTTCGATTCACGAGACGAACATCGAGATCCTTCTCAAGCATCGCGACGCCGCGCGTAACGACTGAACTTGACACCCTTAGCTGCTTTGCGGCTTCAGCAAAACTCAGACATTGGGCGACCGTCACAAATATACGGATGGAAGCGAGCTTATTCATTGGAATGGAGCGGAAATCAAAGGATCCGATGGCGTCTCATCCCTTGTCACAAGACGTCAGGTTGCCCGCAAGTTGACACAGATTTCGACAGGTAGGTATCGAAAGGGTACAGAGGCACGCTTGCGCGTTTCCGTCAATCCGATTACGAACCTGTTATCTTCTTCTCCAGATCCCTGCTCCACCGGGAGAGACTCGCGCTTCTTCGAGGATTCCCACTATCGAGCCGCATCGAAGACTGAGCCTATTCATCATCGTTTAAGCGATGCTTAAGCAACCTACTAGAGAAATTATAGGTAGATGTACTAGACCGAAATTCTTATCGGAAAGCGCGACGTTATTGGTTTTATTACGCTGCGAGGATCTGTTGTGTTTTTTTCAGTGCGACGTCGTAGCTCAACGGTTACTTTGCAGGGTACGGAGGAAAAGCCGTCCTGGCGAGGACAGGCTCTTGGGAAGATCACAATAGACTGCGATTAGGCTGTCGCTTTATAACCCATCGTACGTGCGGACAATACTTCGTCTATGTCGAATGCCGCGCCTGCCCACCAGTGCCAAGCGCACGACCGGCAACTCGAGAGAGCGACACGACTATTGCAAGCGTCGCGAGATACGCGGCAATCTGAATTCCTGCCGGTCTCGCGGTATAGCCAATGAGGGCATGCAGCATCTTTCCGACGACACTGGTCTCCGCGAGCAGCCAGGATGTATCCCACATAGCGTCTCCCAAAGACGGCAAAAGCCCCGCTGATACGAGATAGCCGATGCCCTGACTGGCCATGCCTGCCGCAAGGAGAACGATGAGTGCGTTGGTCACCGAAAAGAGGCGCTTCAGCGGGATCTGAAGCAGTCCGGCATACATGCCTGCGCCGATGCCCACACCGCCGGCAACGCCCAGCAGGGCACCCAGGACCATCTGGGGAGTTTGACCGGGCTCACCGACTGCAATGCCATAGAGAAACAGAACCGTTTCTGATCCCTCGCGAAGCACGGCCACCCCCACGACTACGGCGAGACCCGTGAGCGGCCGACTGCCGGCTGCGACCGCCTTACCGACCGCGGCAATCTGCTTCGCCATTTCACGACTATGCTTGCCCATCCACACGCTATGCCATGCAAGCATAACGACTGCAACAAACATGACGCAGGCATTGAAGACTTCCTGACCCATTCCGGAAGCCCACGAAGAAATGACATCTGCAAAGACGGCGATGAGGCCGGCACCGACAATCCCGCCAAGCAGGCCGCCACTCACCCACCATCCCCGATGGACAACCCCCTTGGTCGCTGCGAGCACAATCGAGACAACCAACGCTGCTTCAAGAACTTCGCGGAAAACGATAAGCGCAGTAGATAGCATGATCAGATATACATTTATTCGACGGTGGGACGGGTCATGGAATCAGTTCCGTGATACTCGTCGTGAAATTCGTAGAGACGTTTGTCAGTTCCCCAGGGAAATTGCACGACTCGTCCGCTGAATGCCATGTGCGCGAAGAAGCGAAGACGGACCTGCCAATTGCGGCGAGGAGAAAACGCAAATGCTCCGTGCGACGTCATTCCGTAAGGTATTGAAAGCGATAATAAAAGCGATTCTCATCCGATTGCTTAAGTCCCCTGACCTTGAGTGGTTAAACCATTTCAGTCTGACAGTGCGACGCTGTCCCCTAGCACGCCGCTTCTGATTTTCATTCGCAGATCTCGACCACGTTTTCACCGTAAGCACTACGTAATCACACGTTCAGGTTGCCGGAATCAAATGACAATCGTTCTCATTTGTATTGACGATTTGACTCTGCCTACCTAACATTTACTGATTGCGACGGTATTCGTCGGATGGTCATAAGCGTCACGCGCACATCGGCATCGCGCGGCATATCGATAGAACAACTAAAGGACTTTTCGATGAAATTCATCCGATCAATCGGATCTGGTCCGCTCATTGCATCGCGGGCGTCGCTGCGCAAAGCGACCATTGCTGCATTGTTTGCATGCGCGCCGCTCTTCGTGCAATCGGCCGCCCACGCGGAGTCCAATCCTGACGCCATACCGGAAGCGCCTGAGGCCGACCTCGGCATCCAGGCCAAGCCGACGGGACAATGGACCGGTTTCTGGACACGCGAAACCATGCTCGGCGACATCGGCGGATTACGACCGTGGCTCGGAAAGTACGGCGTGACCTTTCAGTTGACGGAAACGAGCGAATATCTCGCGAACCTGCGCGGTGGCCTGTCGCGCGGAGGGGCCTACGACGGTCTCACCACGGCAACCGTTCAGATGGACACGCAAAAGGCGTTCGGGCTACCGGGCGGCTTGTTCAATGTCAGCGCACTGCAGATTCACGGCCGGAATCTGAGCGCAGACCGGCTCGGCACGCTGAACACAGCAAGCGGCATCGAAGCTGAAGCGACGACGCGTCTATGGGAGTTGTGGTACCAGCAGTCATTCCTCGACAAGCGCCTCGATGTGAAGATCGGTCAGCAAAGTATCGACCAGGAATTCATGACCAGCCAGTACGCGGCAACCTTCATCAACACGATGTTTGGCTGGCCGGCTCTGCCTTCGTACGACATGCCGTCGGGCGGCCCTGCCTATCCGCTATCCGGGTTGGGCGTGCGCGTGCGCGGACAGATCACGCCTTCTCTGACGGCGCTCGCTGGCGTGTACTCCGGTGACCCGCTGGGCAACAACCCCGACAACATCCACGGCACGAACTTCAACCTGCACAACGGCGCGCTGTGGATCGGCGAACTGCAGTACGCAATCAATCAGCCTGCCGATGGCGAAATGACGGGCATGGACAGCAACAAGCTGCCGGGTACGTACAAGATCGGTGTCTGGTACAACAGCAACCGCTTCGATGACCAGCGCTTCGACAACACCGGCCTGTCGCTTGCGAATCCGGCGACGACGGGCATTCCGCAGTCCCATCACGGCGACTACAGCCTCTACGCAGTCGCCGACCAGATGGTGTGGCGCCCCAATCCTGACGAGCCGCGCAGCGTGGGCGTCTTCGCACGCGTGATGGGAGCTCCGGGCGATCGCAACCTGGTCAGCCTGTCGGCGAATCTGGGCGTCGTGCTGAAAGCACCGTTCAAGGGTCGCGACGATGACAGCGTCGGCCTCGCGGTCACGTACATCAAGGTAGGCAACCATGTTCACGATCTCGATCTGGATAACCGCGATTTCTCGGGCGGCCCGTACGGTGTGCGCACAAGCGAAACAGCGCTGGAAGCAACCTATATCTATCAGGCTGCGCCCTGGTGGCAAATACAGGCCGACGCGCAGTACACGTTCAATGCAGGCGCCGGCCAGAATCCAAACGATCCGACTCAACCCCTACGAAACACATTCGTGGTGGGCGTGCGAACCAACATCACGTTCTGAGCGCCGATCTCACAGAACATCTTTCGACCTTATTGAAGCAATCTCATCATGACGGCAAAACAGGCTGTGAGCGCAAATATGAATACAAGGAAGGCCCGGCTTTCGCGTGAACTTGCGAGGCGAGTCCGCACAAAGGCCGCATACGTTGCGGGCATGCTGGCGCTCATCGCCACGTGCGCCGCTCAAGCCGAACCCCAAGGGTTTCTCGAAACCCTGCATCGCAATGCAACGCTCATCAATACTGTGCCCGATAACGGCGATCAGAATCCTTACGCGATCGTCGTCGCGCCGGTCTCGGCGGGTTCGGTGAAACAGGGCGATGTGCTGGTCGACAACTTCAACAACTCGGCCAATCTGCAAGGTACGGGCAGTACGATCGTCAACTATCACCCCGACACGAAACAGATGACACTGTTCGCGCAGATTCCGCGCGATCTGAAAGATTGCCCCGGCGGCGTTGGCCTCTCGACTGCAATGACCATGCTCAAGTCCGGCTGGGTGATCGTCGGCAGCACACCGAGTAATGACGGCACCACGGGCACCAAAGGCGCCGGTTGCCTGGTCGTGCTCGACTCGCAGGGCAAAGTGACCTCGACCATCTTCAGCCCGAACATCAACGATCCATGGGGCAACATGGCCGTCGTCGACAACGGTACGAGCGCGACATTGTTTATCAGCATGGCGGGCTTTGGCGTCGGCGGCGCGGATGGCGAACCGCCCGTGTTCAAGCAGGCGACCGTGCTGCGCCTCGATCTCGACATTCCGCAAGGCAAGCCGCCCGTCGTGAAGAAAGAAACGGTCGTGGGCAGCGGCTTCGGCGCGCAGGCCGACAAGGGCGTGTTCCTCGTTGGACCGACGGGGCTCGCGCTGTCCGCGGATCAAAAGCTGCTGTACGTGTCGGACGCAATCGGCAACCGCGTCAACGAGATCGACGAGCCGATGACGCGCGATACCAGCGCAGGTGTCGGACGGCAGCTCACGGCAGACGGCCTGCTGCATCGTCCGCTCGCGATGGTGACGGCGCCCAATGGCCATCTGCTGGTGACGAATGCACTCAACGGACAGGTCGTCGAGATCGTCCCCGCCACGGGCAAGCAGCTCTACGCGCGCTGGATCGATACCGACAAGGCGCAGACACCGCCTGGCAACGGCGACCTGTTCGGCATCGCGATGACGCCCGAAGGCGATGGCTTCTACTATGTACAGGATGACGTGAACACGCTGGTGCTCGCGAAGTGACGGTAACGGACAAGCAGCAAGAGGCAGCATCATGACGAACAATCAATCCCCACCGTCGCGGCCTGGCCGGCGCGGCTTTTTGAAAGCTGGCGGAGCCGCCGTCGCGGCGGGCGCCGGACTCGCCACGTCGGGCGTTACGCATGCCGCGTTGACGCGCACCCACGCCGACGACCTGCAACGCCAGATCGAACCGTTCTACGGCGCGCATCAGGGCGGCGTCGTCACGCCGCAGCAGAGTCACAGCTACGTCGCGGCTTTCGATCTGAAAACCGACAAGCGCGAAGAGGTGATCGCGCTGCTGCGCGAGTGGACCCAGGCCGCCGCGCGCATGACGCAAGGCAAGCCCGCCGGCTCGCTCGAAACTGCCGACGACAAACCCGCCGCCGATTCCGCCGACGTGCTCGGCCTCGGCGCTTCGTCGCTCACCATCACGTTCGGCTTCGGTCCGGGTCTGTTCACGTCGCGCGACGGCAAGGACCGCTACGGTCTCGCGAGCAAACGCCCTGCCTCGCTCGTCGATCTGCCGCGCTTCAACGGCGACCAGCTGATCGCCGAGAAAACGGGCGGCGACCTGTTCGTGCAGGCGTGCGCGAACGATGCTCAGGTCGCGTTCCATGCCGTGCGGCAGCTCGCGCGCATGGGTTACGGCGCGATCCAGATGCGCTGGGGCCAGGCGGGCTTCCTGTCCGGTCCGAAAGGTCAGACGCCGCGCAATCTGATGGGCTTCAAGGACGGCACCAACAATCCGTCGACGGCGAAACCACCGCTGATGAACCAGTTCGTCTGGGTCAGTGCCGCCGACGCGCCGTGGATGCAAGGCGGCACCTATACGGTCGTGCGCCGCATCCGCATCACGCTCGAACACTGGGACCAGATGGAACTCGGCTTCCAGGAACAGGTGTTTGGACGGCACAAATACAGCGGCGCGCCAATCGGCCAGAAGAACGAGTTCGATGCCGTCGACCTCAAGGCCGCGGACAAGGACGGCAATCCCGTCATTCCCGACAATTCGCACGTGCGCCTTTCGAATCAGGCGAACAATGCGGGCGCGCAGATCCTGCGTCGTTCGTATTCGTACAACGACGGCACGAACTTCTATATCGAACGCTGGCCGCCATGGCGCCAGGAAACGGAATATGACGCGGGCCTCATCTTTATCGCGCATCAGGCGGACCCGCGCACAGGCTTCATTCCGATCAACGAAAAGCTCTCGAAGTTCGACGTGATGAACCAGTTCACGACGCACATCGGCAGCGCGATCTTCGCCGTGCCGCCGGGCGCGCGTGAGGGTTCGTATGTCGGGGCAGGACTGTTCGAAGCATAAGTGCCGTATGTAGGCGCAAAGCGCGCTCAAGCGGCCATTCAATAACGTCAAGAAGAAGAGGTTGAATTCATGAACCGTTCCTGGTTTGGAGCAATGCGTCACGCGGCGCGCGTGACGGCCCTGTCGCTGTCGATCGCCGCCACAGGTGCGACAGGCGCGTACGCCGCATCGATTACGGTGTACAGCGCGCAACACGAGCAGGTCATGAACATGCTCGCGAGAGACTTCGAAAAGCAGTCGGGCATTTCAGTGAAGGTCCGCAACGGCGAAGGTCCGGCACTCGCTGCGCAACTTGTCGCCGAAGGCTCGGCATCGCCCGCCGATGTGTACTTCACCGAGAATTCGCCCGAATTGATGCTGCTCGAAGAAAAGGGGCTGCTGAGCAAAGTCGATCCCGCCACCATCGGCACCATTCCCACGCGCTACAGTTCGCCGACGGGACAATGGGTCGGCGTGACCGCTCGCGAAAGCGTGCTCGCCTACAACACGACGAAGATCCAGCCTTCGCAACTGCCCGCGTCGATCTTCGATCTGGCGAAGCCCGAGTGGAAAGGCAAGGTGGGCATTGCGCCCAGCGACGCGGATTTTCTGCCGCTGGTAAGCGCCGTGCTCGCGTTGAAGGGCGAAGCGCAAACGCTGCAATGGCTCAAGGGCCTCAAGGCCAACGCGCAGATTTTCGACGACGACGAAGGTGTCGTGGCCGCCGTGAATCGTGGCGGCGTCGTCACGGGCGTGATCAACAACTATTACTGGGCGCGTCTTCATACCCAGCTGGGTGACAAGTCCACGCGCAGCGCGATCTATCACTACACGAATGGCGACGTCGGCGGACTCGTGAACGTATCGGGTGCGGCGATCATGAAGACCGCGCACAACGCCGACGGCGCGCAGCAGTTCCTGAAGTATCTGGTGAGCGAGCGCGCCCAGACGCTGATGGCAAACAGCCACGTCAGCTATGAATATCCGCTGCATGCCGGCGTCGCACCCGACCCGCTGCTCAAGCCGTTCAACGAATTGCAGCCGCCGTCTCTCACACTCGAACAACTCGGCGACGACAGCCAGGCGGGCAAGCTGCTGCGCCAGGCCGGTCTGCTGTAAAGGAACGACAGGTGAGCGAGGTGACCGACATCGGCGAAGCTGTCGCTGCGATCCAGGTTTCTGCCGATGTCCGCGCGCGCGACGGCAAGCGCGCGCCCCGCGGCCTGCTGGCGGGCGCTGCCGTCAGTGCGCTGCTGGTGCTGCTGCCGCTCGCGTTCACGTTCTACCGTGCGACGACCGTCGGTTTCAGCGATGCAGCAGAACTCGTGTTCCGCCCGCTCGTCGGTGAGTTGCTCGGCAATACGCTGCTGATCACGATCAGCGCGACGCTGGCGTCGGCTGTCATCGGTACGGCGGCCGCGTGGTTCGTCGAACGCACGGATGTGCCGGGCCGTCGCCTGTGGGCTGTCGCCAGCGCAGCGCCGCTCGCGATGCCCGCCTTCGTCACGAGCTACGCGTGGGTTTCGATCAGCCTCGATCTGCAGGACTTCGCGGGCGCGCTGCTCGTCATCACGTCGTCGTATTTTCCGCTCGTGTATCTGCCCGTTGCGGCCGCGTTGCGCGGCATGGACCCCGCGCTTGAAGAAAGTGCCCGCGCGCTTGGCTGCGGACGCTGGGCGACCTTTGCGCGCGTCGTGCTGCCGCAATTGCGGCCTGCGCTGCTCGGCGGGATGCTGCTGGTCGCGTTGGGCGTGCTGTCGGAATTCGGCGCGTTCCAGATGCTGCGCTTTCGCACCTTCACCACCGAAATCTACGCGGAATACCGCACCAGTTTCGACAACAGCGGCGCTTCGCTGCTCGCGTGTCTGCTGATCCTGCTGTGTCTCGTCTGTCTTGCGTTCGAGTTTCGCGTGCGCGGCAGCGCTCGCTATGAACGCGTCGATCGCGGCGCGAGGCGGGCTGCCCTGCGTTACGAACTGGGCGGCTGGCGTTGGCTCGTGCTGGCGGGTTTCGCTGCGCTGGGCATCGTCACGCTTGGCGTGCCGCTCGGCATGATCGGTTACTGGCTGACACAGGAAGGCGTAGCCGCCATAACGCCCGCCGAAGTCTCGCCGGAACTGCTGTTCAACGCGACGCTGTCATCTGTTGGGTTCGGTCTCGCTGCGGCGATGCTCACAACGCTGCTGGTCCTGCCACTCGCATTTCTGCTCGCACGTTACCCTGCGCGGCTCGCGACGGTATTCGAGCGCACGGTGTTTCTCGCGCAAGGTGTTCCCGGCCTCGTGGTCGCGCTGGCAATCGTCTCGCTCGCGGTGCATGCATTGCGGCCGCTTTATCAAGGCACGACACTGCTGATCGTGGCGTACGCGATCCTCTTCATGCCGCTCGCGCTCGTCAGCGTGCGGGCCGCGTTGATGCAAGCTCAGCCGCGTCTCGAAGACACGGCACGCGCACTCGGTCTCAATGCGATGCAAACCTTCGTGCGCGTGCTCCTGCCATTGGCCGCGCCTGGACTTGGCGCTGCGGCCACGATGGTGTTCATCTCGGTCGTGACGGAACTCAACGCAACATTGCTGCTGTCCCCCATCGATACCCATACGCTCGCCACGCAAGTCTGGTCCGACACATCGACGCTCGCATTCGCCGCGGCCGCGCCCTATGCGGCACTCATGACGGCGATTTCGCTGTGCGCATCGGGCGTGCTGTTCGTCTTGCTGGGACGATCGGCCCTGACCGCGCGCGCCTCCGAATCCCCATTGATTTCCAAATGAGCGAACTCCGAATCAGCGGGCTGCGCAAAGCCTTCAACGGTTGTGCCGTACTGCATGACGTCGATCTCGCCGTCCAACCGGGGACGTTGCTCGCGTTGCTCGGCCCATCGGGCGGCGGCAAAACGACATTGCTGCGGGTGTTGTGCGGCTTCGATCGCGCCGACGCCGGTACGATCGAAATCGACGGCAAACGCGTCGTAGACGACAACCTGCATGTGCCGACCGAGCAGCGGCGGATCGGCTACGTGCCTCAGGAAGGCGCGCTCTTCCCGCATCTTTCGGTGACGGAGAACATTGTGTTCGGGCTGCCGCGCACACAGCGACGCGCGCATCATCGTGTCGCGGAACTCCTGAGGCTGGTGGGTCTGTCCGATGACTACGCGCAGCGCATGCCACAACAGTTGTCGGGTGGTCAGCAACAGCGTGTGGCACTCGCGCGTGCGCTTGCGCCTTCCCCTTCGCTCGTGCTGCTGGACGAGCCGTTCTCGTCGCTGGACGCCGCGCTGCGACTCGAAACACGGGAAGCCGTCGCCGAGGCTCTCGCGGCAACGGGCGCAACGGCCATACTGGTCACGCACGATCAGGCGGAAGCACTGTCGCTTGGACATGAAGTGGCCGTGCTATGGGAGGGCAAGCTTATCCAGCGTGCCGCGCCTCAAACACTCTACCGGCGACCTGCGACCCGTGAACTCGCCGCGTTCATCGGCGATGCGGTATTGCTGCCCGGCATCGCGGAAAACGGCATCGCGATATGCCCGCTCGGAGCGCTGCAACTCGTCGCGCCTGTTCCCGATGGAGGAGTCGACGTCATGATACGGCCCGAACAGATCCATCTTCTGTCCGCATCCGAAATGGCGGCGGACCACAGTAATGTTCAGGACGCGCTGGTAACAAGCATCACTTACAACGGACGGGACGCAGATATCTGCCTCCAACTATCCGACGCTGCGCAATTTATCATTCGCGCAAGAGTGCCGGGGCACCGTTCTCCAAACGTTGGCGAGCGCGTCCGGCTAAGCGTCGATAGTGACGTGATCGCCTATCCCCATCGATAAGTCCATATCACTGGTCCGGCGTGCTGAATTCATCGGCGATGCGTGAACAGTTGGCTGCCGTTTCCTTCGTTAATCCGTGCCCCCGATTGCATCGCCTCTCGATCTCTTAAGCATTGCATAAGGGAAACACCAACCTTTCCAAGGTATCGCGTGACAGCGAAACGGCGTTCTTGAAAGAAGAACAAAGCATTCTGTAATCACCTAAGCATTCGATAAGCAATGCGCCCTCATAGTGCAGCCTGAGGTTCTGATCTGCACCTCGATTACCGAGCCAGGTATCGCGAAAAATGGGGAGAAGGAATGTCACATCGACACGTCGCACCGATGCAAAACAAGGTTCCGGAGGTCACGATCGCCTTCTGGACAATCAAGATCTTGTCCACCACGGTCGGCGAGACGGGTGCCGATTACCTTGCTGTCCATGTCGGCCTCGGCGCCACGTTGACGATAGCAATCACGCTTTCCACGCTGGCTGCCTCGCTCGTTACACAGTTAAGGAAACGAGCCTATGTGCCGTGGATCTACTGGCTGACTGTCGTGCTGGTAAGCGTGGTCGGCACGCAACTGACAGACGTGCTCACTGATGTACTTGGCGTCAGCCTCTACACGAGCACGGCTGTATTCGCGGTACTACTCTGCTTTATTTTCGGGACCTGGTACTACAGAGAAAAAACCCTCTCCATTCACACGATCGTCACCCGCAATCGCGAACTCTTTTACTGGACGGCGATCCTCGTCACGTTTGCACTGGGCACGGCAGCGGGAGACCTTGCGACCGAAGCGTTAGGGCTCGGGTTCAGTCTCGGCGTCGTCATATTCGGCGTCATGCTTGTCATGATGGGCGTTGCAGCCTACCTCGGCGCCGATCGCGTGCTGATCTTCTGGCTTGCCTACATTCTGACCCGGCCTTTTGGCGCGTCACTCGGTGATCTTCTCTCCCAGGCAACTGAGTATGGGGGACTTGGATTGGGTACGGTCGTCACCAGCATTGCCTTTCTCTCCGTCATTGTCGTCCTGGTGTTCCTGCATACCGCTGCGAGAGTCCGGCAAAGCAGGATCAGCAGTACCTAGTTGCACGCCCCTCTTTTACCCGTTCACCGTCATCTTTCAACCGGAGGATCAACAATGAAGCGTGCCATCGTCAATTCCGCACTCTTGCTCATAACAGCCACTGCCGTCGCGGCCAGTCACGCATCGGCCATGCATACGCCGCAATGGCTTGCAGCACTGTCGCCCATCTCGTCGGCAAACGCTGCGACAGAGGCATCGAAGCTTGGCGATCTTTCGAAGTTCCGCCTGATCGTTGCCGACACCTCGAAGCTGGTCGACGCCAACGACCTCGCGGGTGCAAAAAAGCGGATCAAGGACCTGGAAACGTCGTGGGACGAGGCCGAAGCGGGACTGAAGCCACGCGCCGCCGCAGACTGGCACAAACTCGACAAGTCAATCGACGACGCGCTCGAGGCCCTTCGCGAAAATTCACCTAGCCAGGCCAAGTGTAAAAAGACACTCGCAGATTTGCTCGCGTTGATGGATCGGATGAGTGGCAAGGTTTGAGGTCAGGGTCGGGTTCCTCCTCTTAAGGCTTTGATAAGCAACAGGCCGCGACAATCCAGTCATTCTGGAGAAATCGCACCATGCGCCTGTTGCTGGTAGAAGATGACGAGATGATCGGCGAGCCTGTCGCAAGCGCGCTCTATACCCGTTCGGAACTCGAAGACAAGTTGTACGGATGCGGTGAAGAAATCGCCAGAAACGCGATCGAAGTGCATGTACAGGGTCTGCGGCGCAAGATCGGTTCCGACCAGATAGCAACCGTGCATGGTGTCGGTTACCGGATCAAGCGATGCGTATGACGTCGATCCGGCGCTGGCTGCTGGGATGGCTGATTGCAGGCCTCGCGGTCTCGGCGTTGACAGCGGGCTATGGCATCTTCCACACCGCGCGCGACGAAGCCAGCGAGCTATTTGATTTCGAGCTCCGCACGGTCGCCGAATCGCTTCCCGCAAACATCAGCACCACCGATACTATCCTGCAAAGCAAGCCTGATTTCGAAGGTTTGTCCGAAGACCGTCTTTTCATCGAAGTCTGGGATCAGGCAGGCGGGAGCGTCTACAGATCGCTGGGTGGAATTGATCTTGCACGCTTCCCGGCGGGTCTGCGCACAATCGAACATGACGAGTACCACTGGCGCGTATATGGGGTTCAGCAAGGCACTCGCTTCGTACAGATCGCGCAACCCGTCTCCGTGCGCGAGAATCTCGCACTTCGCCTTGCATTACGCACACTGGCGCCGCTAGCACTGTTCTTCCCGGTCATCATCGCGATCGTTCTTTTCGTTGTTGGGCGCGGACTTGCCCCGCTAGCGGAAATCTCCCGCGCGTTGACTACACGATCTTTCGATTCGCTCGAACCGCTGCACCTCGACGCAGCTACACCCCTCGAGGTCAGGCCACTCGTCAATGCATTGAATGATCTGCTGCATCGACTGGATGTAGCGTCACAAACGCAAAGGACGTTTGTCGCGGATGCCGCGCACGAACTGCGATCGCCGCTGGCCGCATTGAAACTTCAATTACAGTCCGCCGAGCGCGATGGATCACTGATCGGAAACAAGACGACGTTCGAGCGCATCGAAGGTCGCCTCAATCGACTCATCCATCTTGTACACCAGTTGCTCACGCTCGCCCGCGAGGAAGCGCAGATAGGCGCCCATTTCCAGTCAGTAAGCCTGCGCCGGCTGTGCGAGCGTGTAGTCGCCGATTTTTCGCTACTCGCGGAGGAAAAGCAGATCGATCTCGGCCTCGTATGCGCTTCAGCCGGGCCGGCGGATGAAACCTACAAGGCTAGTGTGGAACCCGCTGGCATCGAAGTGTTGCTGAGCAACCTGATCGACAATGCGATTCGCTATACGCCGCACGGCGGCAAGGTCGATGTCATTCTCACGCGCGAAGCCGGGACGATCAGCGTTTGCGTATCCGACAGCGGCCCGGGCATACCCGACGAGGAACGGGAACGCGTATTCGATCGCTTTTATCGCAGCGCAGGTACCAAGGAGCAAGGCAGCGGTCTCGGGCTGGCGATTGCGCTAAAAATTGCGCAGCGTCACCATGCATCGCTCCAGATGCAAAACAATCTCGAACAGCATGGTCTGCGGGTCACGTTAGCGGGACTGCGCGTAGAAAAAGCACCGCTACCATAAAGTCGGCCCACGTTCGAGACTTGACCGGATCGAACTCCAGAATGACGCGAGTTCGAGCCGGTCAACGTCGATCAGATCACATCTACTGCACAGTGATGACTTCCTTCATGTTCGGATGTATGCCGCAAAACACGTTGTAGACGCCCGGCTTGTCGAACTTGAACTGGTAGGTGTCGTTCTGATCCAGCGCGGCGGAGCGAAACAGGCCGGAGTCACTCACCACGGTATGCGGTTCGCCGTCCAGATTTTTCCAGGTCACCGTCGAACCCGCTTTGATCGTGGTAGACATCGGTGAAAACATAAAATTCTTGATAAGCACAGCATTGGCGTCTTGCGCCTGCGCGACAGTCATCCCTGAAGTTAGCGCCGCCACGATCATCCCGACTCCAACAGAGACAACCCGCGTACGACGAAAGATGGCAGATAGCATGATCCGGTTCCTTGCTTGATAAGTAGGTGGTGATTGCAATCAGACGAGCGTCGCGTCGGAAAGCGTCGCCTTGAGCGGGTGACGCGAAATCTTGATGCTGGTCACGCCAAGCATGCTGGCAAGCTGATCGCTCGCCACCTTGAGTGGCATGGGCCCTGGGCCATTGCCGGCCGTCGGTTGCGGATAGGCCGTCGAGCGCGCGGTATGAAAGGTAATATTCCCCTCCACCTTGGACACGATCTGATGGATATGTCCATTCAGTACGGTGACCGAGCCGAACCGTTTCAGGTAGTCCATCGCCCGGCCGGCGTCGCCCGTGCCCCATCCCCACGGTTCGTAAATCGTCCACATCGGCATGTGTGCGAAGACAACGATCGGCGTACTGGACGAGCGCCCCTTCAGATCCTTTTCCAGCCATTCAAGCTGGTCGTCGCCAAGACTTCCCAGACCATTCGGCTTGAAATGCATCACATTGACGAGCCCGATGAAATGCACGCCTTTGTGGTCGAAGCTGTAGTACCCCTTGTTGTCCGAGGCCTTGCCAAAGCGCTGGAAGTATTCGGTTCCGGGCCCGTCTGTCACGTCATGTTCTCCGGGCACGGTGTGCAGTTCGGTGATATTCAGCCCCGACATCAATTGGGCCGCAAGGTCGAATTCCGCTGCCTTCGAGAGATGGGTGATATCGCCCGTGTGTATCGTCAGTGCCGGCTTGACGGGCATCGCATTGACGAAGTCAATCGTCTCCTTGAGCGTGCCAGCGACATCCGGATTCGCTTCCTTGTTGAAGCCGATATGCGTGTCACTGATCTGAAGGAACAGGGGCACGCCTGAAGGTGCCGACTTGTCAGCCGTACCTGCGGCGAGCGCTAATTCGACTGGTGTGAGAATGCCGCCGGCCAGGACGAACAGCGTGCCGGCGCCACCGTAGGCGAGGCATTTCAACGCGCTGCGGCGCGACGGATCGGAAGGAGTATCTGATGACATGATGTGCTCTCGATTGGGGGTTCAGAAGGTATAGACCGCCGAATCACCCAGTGGACCTCCGCCGGCTGGGTTCAAGCACTAGACTGCTGTGTCGTCCGTTCTATTCCCGCAACATGAACTCCTGTTGCAGGCGCCCTGTCATCCGCTAACCTTTCGCGGCGCTGCTGCAACCCCGCTTGCTCTTGATAAACGTTGCCGCAGGGTTGGTGTCCGTTTAGCACGGAATATCCGGCGCATTTGTACGGTCTAGCAGGCAGGACACACGAAATGGGGAATCGAAATGGACATCATCGACCTGGCCCGTGAATCGGGATTGACAGTCATCCTCGATGGAAGAATCGGCCGCGAGGAATACCACAGCGTATGCGGTTCGATTTCGGCGTTATCGCGATTCGCCGAATCGGTATGTCAGTACGCAGCGAGCCCGGATGACTGCGCGCCGTGTGCCACGCAACGCTCTCTGCAGTCGGAAACGAGTAGCGTCGATGGCATGTCCCGCGCATCCGTAAATTGAGGTTTCGGGTGCAATCCGTTCTGCGCCGCCTTCAACTCGGGTCGGGCATTGTGTTGCTGACCTATCTCTTCCTCCATCTGATCAATCACGCGCTCGCCATCTGGTCACTGGAACTTGCCGGGCGCGGTCTGCTGGTGGCGCTGTGGCTCTGGCGTAGCATCCCGGGCACTTTCGTACTTTACGGTGCGGCATCACTGCACTTCTCGCTCGCCTTGCATACGATTTACGCGCGCCGCCAATGGACGCTAGGGCCGGCAGAATGGATCCGCCTCTGGGCAGGCCTCAGCCTGCCGCTGCTGCTCATCCGCCACGCGGTGACAACTCGATTGGCCTCCACGCTCTACGGCTTCGAGCCAAACTATGAGCGCGTCGTCATCACGCTGCTCACGAGTGGCACGCAGGGACTGCAGCTTGCGCTGCTCGCTCCCGGCTGGGTACATGGATGCCTCGGACTGTGGTTCCGGTTGCGTCATCATCCATTGGCGCAACGCATGAAACCCGCATTGCTCACGTTCGCCATCCTCTTGCCGCTGCTGTCTGCGGGAGGCTTTATCCAGATGATGCGAACCGTCGAGACAAAGAGCTTCATACTCCCGCCCCCCGATCCAAAGCTGGTTGCCCATCAGCTCGCTCTGGATGCCTGGCGCCACGATCTCGTCGCGATCTACCTCGTGGTGACGATCAGCGCATTCGTTGCTGGCCAGATGCGCAACGGACTCGAACGGCAAAGACAGCAGAAGAATCGCTGAATTCCAGATAGGTCACGGCGACACGCGAAGTCCCGCAACTCGCGACGGACACAGCAGTGACCCGTATCGCCCCCTCGTGCGACGACGAAAATTCGCATGGCCGAATCGATACCAAAATTGTCGATTGGGACCGTATTTTCTGGTGCGCCAGGTTTGTACAGTGTCGGTCACCGCATGAGCGCTCACGCGGGCCTGGAGAACAAAGGCTAGCCGCCAATCCCCAACCACGAGCAAACCCGGAGTACACAGATGAACGAGCATGCCCACGTAGATGGGATTTATCCCTTCCCGGCTGCGATGCAGACGCGGACGATCGAAACCAACGGTACATCCATCCATGTGCGGGTCGGCGGTCATGGTCCCGCCGTCGTCATGCTGCACGGCTTCGGCACAACGGGCGACATGTGGGGTCACCTGGCGAGCGCACTCATCGAAGACCACATGATCGTCGTGCCTGACCTGCGTGGCCTGGGCCTCTCGTCGAAGCCCGACGGCGGCTACGACAAGAAGAATCAGGCGGCGGACGTGGTGGGCGTGCTGGACGCTCTAGGTGTGCATACGGCCGACCTGGTGACGCACGACATCGGCATCATGGTCGGCTTCGCAGTGGCCGCCGCCCACCCCGAGCGCGTGAACCGATGGGTAGCGATCGATGCGCCGCTGCCCGGCGTCGGCCCCTGGGATCAGATCACACAGGATCCGGCCATGTGGCACTTTGGCTTCGGTGGTAAAGACATGGAGCGCCTCGTCGCCGGCCGCGAGCGCATCTATCTCGACCGCTTCTGGAACGAACTTTCCCGGGACCCGAAGCGGTTTGATGAAGCGAAGCGCCAGCATTACGCAGCGCTCTATGCGCAACCCGGCGCAATGCGAGCGAGCTTTGCGCAGTTCCTGGCGTTCAGCCAGGATGCGGCCGACAACAGGAGATTCCTCGCGCAGGGCAAGCTTCAGATGCCCGTCCTGGCCTTGGGTGGCGAAGCGACATTCGGCCCTATGATCGGCGCAGTGATACGGTGTGCCGCCGATCACGTCGAAAACGTGACCATCCCCGATTGCGGGCACTGGATCACGGAAGAACAGCCGGCCGCGACGACAAAACTTGTCGTCGACTTTCTGCATCGGCGTTCGTGAGCTAGCTAGCCTTATCGCCGCGTGGCTGGGTCCAGCCGCGCCGCAGCCCATCATCGACACTTAGCGAGTCTGATTTGAACAAGTACCTGATTGCACCTTGCGCTCTCGCGTTGATCGCAGGATCAGCGATGGCGGCCACAACCACTTACAACCTTGACCCGAGGCACACCTATCCAAGTTTCGAGGCCGACCATTTCGGCGGCATTTCAGTGTGGCGGGGCAAGTTCACGAAAAGCAGCGGCGTCGTGACACTCGATCGCGCTGCAAAGACTGGCGTGATCGACGTATCGATTGACACCGCGTCGATTGACACGGGTAACGCGCAACTCGATACGCGTGTGAAATCGGATGAATTTTTCGATGTCAGCAAGTATCCGACTGCGACGTTCAAAGGTAGTGCGCTGCGCTTCGACGGCGACACGCCAATCGAAGTATCGGGCGACTTCACATTTCACGGGGTCACCAAACCACTGACGTTGAAGATCGATTCGTTCAAGTGCTTCATCAACCCGCTGATCAAGCGCGAAGTGTGTGGTGCGGAAGCCAGCGCGCAATTCGACCGCGCCGAGTACGGCGTGACCTGGGGCACGAATTACGGTTTCAGGACGTTGACTCGCCTGCAGATTCAGGTTGAAGGCGTGAAGGCGGATTAGGCTGTAGACGGACTTGACTACATGAAGGGTCGATCCTCCTACCCTGCCCTTCTTTTGTCGCAGCGCACGCTCTCAGAGGTGCGCTTTTTTTATGCATACAGTTCTTTTTTTCGACCGGAAGCATCCAACAGGTCGAAAAAAAAGACACAGACTCTAGAGCCACGAATGCCCGCAGCTAAAAACGTGGGCCTTTAATTCGATGCCTTGGCCCACGCGTTTGTAGCTTCGGACAATTCATCTACCAGCCGAAACAGAAGCCGCCCCCACCAACGCCACAGCCCGCTCGCGTGCAGCCTGCCTTGCCGCGTGGTCGACTTCGGGTCCAAACAGCGTTTTCTCGACGACAACCGATTCAACGTTAGTGATACCGACGGATCGCAGCCACGCTTCGATATAAGGCCGCTGAAAATCGAACGAATGGGCGGGGGTGTTTGAGTCGATCGAATAGTCGAGTCCTCTCGCGTAGATCACTACCGCTTCCTTGTCTTTCAGCAAGCCCTGAAGCCCACGCTCATCGAAAGAGAACAGGATGTCTCGCTGCGACACGACATCGATGAAATGCTTGAGCTTGTACGGAATAGAAAAATTCCACAGTGGCACAGAGAGCAACAACGTATCCGCGTCGTGCAGCCGCTGCGCGAGGCGCCGGATGTCCGCCCACGCCTGCTGCTGCGCTTCGCTGAGCGGCGTGCCGCTCAGGTCCGCATATTTCGCGTCGAGCGCATCGCCGTCGAATTCCGGCAAGTTAATCGACCACAGGTCGAGCACGTCGATCGAGTGATCTGGATGAGCGCCGCGATAAGCCTCCAGATAGGCGCGCGCAACGTCGAGGGAAGCAGATCGCGTCTTGCGTGGCGACGATTCGATATGCAGCAAGGTCGGCATGGCAATACTCCACGTGGGTTGACTGCCGCCATCACAACATATTTCGATTTAAAATATAAACGAAGTATCAAGAGCCTATTCAGTTCAATTCGCACTGTATTGGAAGGACCATGTTCGATACCGTTCTGCTGCGCTCTTTCGTGGCCGTCGTCCAGGAAGGCGGGTTCACGCACGCCGCCGTCCGTCTCAATCTAACGCAGTCCGCGGTTAGCGCGCATCTGCGACGTCTGGAAAAACAGACCGGCCGGGACCTGCTCGTGCGTACCACGCGCTCGGTGACGCTCACACCGGACGGTGAACTTCTGCTGGGCTACGCGCGCGCCATCCTCGCGCTCAACCATGATGCGCATGCGCAACTGCTTCGCGGGCCCAGCGAAGGTGCGATCCGGGTTGGTCTTTCCGAAGACCTCGCCAACGTCAGGCTGATGAATGTCATGCAGGCGTTCGCGGTGCGGTATCCGCGCATTGCCTTCAGCGTCAGGGTCGGCATTCCTGCCGAACTGCTGCAGGCGATGGACCGGGGCGAATTCGACGTGGTGATCGGCGGACGCTGCCATGATTCGCGTCCCGGACGCGTGCTATGGCGAGAGCCGCTCGTGTGGGCTGGCGCGGAGTGGGCTTCGCTTACGTCCGGCGCGCCGGTGCCGCTCGCGTTGTTTCCGGAACCGTGCCCGTATCGTGAGGCCGCGCTTTCCGCCCTCGCCCGCGCGGGCCTCGATTACCGGATCGCACTGGTGTGTTCGAGCGGCGCCGGCCTGTGCGCCGCCGCGCAGGCTGGCTTTGCGGTGACGCCGGTCGTGCATACGCAACTCGTGCATGGCTTGCGTGCGGTCGCGCCGGATGCCGGCCTGCCCGCACTGCCCGATGTCGAGTTCACGATGTTCTCGGTTCCGGGCGCATCGGCCAGCATCGCCGACGAACTAGGCAACGCAATCGTGCTCGCATTCGCGCATAAGGGATGACAACCGGGCGAGCGCAAGACGTGCTGGCAAAGATAGAGAATCAGGACCTCATCCTATCCATGCTGGCTCAGGAATCATCACCCTGCGATCGACCTGTTCCACTCGTGCAAAACAGTCTTTCCCAGGCGCAAACGCGACCGTGCGTGGCCACGACGACTCACGACGCCCGCAACTCACGTACACCCTTACCTATCCGCCGCCGCAGCAACGTTCGCAACGTGTGGCCGTCCGCATACCCAACCTGCTCAGCAATGCGCTCGACGGGGAGTTCGCTCGTCCTGAGCAGATGGACGGCGCGCTCGATTCGCAGATCCTGAATGTACTCGACGGGCGTTTTACCCAGCACCGCGTTCAGACGACGCGTCAACGTCCGCTTGCTGGTCGCCAGTTCATCGGCAACGACGTCGAGTGAGATCGCCGTGCCGAGGTGTTGCCGCACCCAGCGGTCGAACCGCTCGACGAGCACATCCGAGTGAGAGAGCTGATCGGAGATCGCATAGGCAGACTGCGATAGTCGCGAGTCGAATACGAGGTACCTTGCAACGAGCGCCGCAAGCTCAGGGCTGTGGTTGCGGATCAACCAGAGCGCAAGGTCGAGGTGGCTCAGGGCCGCCCCTGCCGTTATGGCACCGCCGCTGGGAACGACAATCCGGTGCGCGTCGAGGTGTACGTTCGGGTAGCGCTGCCGGAATAGCGGCGAAAGCCACCAGGTGGTCGTGGCATCGTAACCGTCGAGCAAGCCGCTTTCAGCCAGCACGAATGTACCCGTACATGCGGCTGCAACGCGCGCGCCGCCACTTCGCCACGCGCGCAAAGCACCAAGCGCATCGACCACATCGTCGCGAGCGAGCGCCGGCACAAGCGCCTCGGGCGACGTGCGGTTAAGCGCGGGCAAGACGACCCAATCCGGCGCAGGCGCGTCGGGCACCTCTCGCACGGGCACTTGCAACCCCAGCTCGGTATGTACTTCAGGGCGCATTCCCACCACGGTGATGTCGAAGCCCGCCGTGGCCACCCCTGTCGTGCGCGCAAGGCTGTTGGCCATCGTCAAGCTGTCGAGCACAGTGGTGAGGCCCGTATCGAACACCCCCTCGAGCGCGAGAACATAAATCCGCATGGCAGCATTGATACCAAAATTGTCGATCGGGACAGTATTCTCCAGCGCGTTGCGTTTGTACAGTGTCGATCACCGCATGACCCCTTCATGCGGAGCACTGGAGAACGAAGATGATCAAGCACGCCTTGTTTGTCCGACTTGAAGCCAAACCGGGAAAGGAGCAGGCGGTAGCAAACTTCCTTGCCGATGGGCTGGAGATGGCCAATCGGGAGTCGACCACGCCAATCTGGTTCGCCCTCAAGCTGTCGCCGACGACGTTCGGCGTATTCGACGCTTTTGCGAGTGAAGCGGATCGCCAGGCGCACCTGAGCGGCAGGATTGCCAGCGCCCTGATGGCCGGCGCCGACGACATGCTGGCAAATCCCCCGTCGATCGAGCCGATCGACGTCCTTGGCATGAAGAACCTGCTGGCGTGAGTCATTTGCGCTCCGGCAGCACACAACTCCCGGCGCTGGAGACCGTATCCAGCAACCGCTATGTCCGCCAGCCTGTGGCGTCGTGATTCAAGCCCGTTCATATAGATGGAGTAGTTCGTGTCGATTCAATACAAACTAGGCGCTTTGTTCGCTGCCCTTGCGTTTTCGAGCGCGTCTTTCGCGCAAACGCCCGACGTCAAACCGGAACGGATTCGCGGCGATATCGTGTCGTTCAAAGGCGAATTGCTGACCGTACACCGGAAGAGCGGCGACACCGTATCGATCGATGTCAAACCGGACGTCGGCGTTTCGGCTCTCAAGCCCGCCACGCTTTCCGACGCCAAGATCGGTTCCTACGTGGGAACGCCGGCGATTACGGGCGGCGATGGAAAATTGACGGCCACTTCGATGATCGTTTTTCCCGAGGCAGCACGCGGTACGGCAGAAGGGCATTTCGCCTATGACTTCGGTCCCAACAGCACGATGACAAATGCAAACGTGGTGTCGGTTGTCACCGGCACACGCGGCCGTGAACTGAATCTGTCATACAAGGGCGGTTCCAGCACGGTGACAGTGCCGGAGAACGTTCCCGTCGTGACGCCGGTTCCGGCGAGCAGAACGGATCTGATGGCAGGGAAGAAGGTGTTCCTCGTGGTGACACCGGGTGCGCGTGGCGTTTATGACGCACACGTGCTCTTCGTCGAAAAAGACGGCATCGCGCCGCAGTTCTAACGCATCATCATGTCGGTCCTCTGTGGCCGTTGGTGCCGATGATCTGCCCCATTCCCGGCAAGCGCGGTCGAACCATGTTGCGATATTGCGATTCTCGTTTCCATTCATTCAATAATCCTAATTACTTTTGACGTTTTCCTTATTCAGGAATTGACCATGCGTTTTCTCACGTTACGCTCTGCAGCGGCGCAGGCCGCCGCCGCACTTTGCCTGCTTGCCACTGCCGCCGCGCCTGCTTTTGCCGCACCGGTGAAGAACATCGTGGTGGTCCACGGCGCGTTCTCCGACGCCGCAGGCTGGCGTCCCGTCTACAACATCCTGACGAAGGACGGTTACCACGTGACACTGGTGCAGCAACCTCTGACGTCGTTCAACGACGACGTTACTGCGACGAAGCGCGTGCTCGATAGCCTCGATGGTCCGTGCGTACTCGTCGGCCACAGCTATGCTGGCGCGATCATAAGTGAAGCCGGGAACGACGACCACGTGACGTCGCTGGTGTACATCGCCGCGCATGCGCTCGACGCCGGTGAAACCATCGGGGACAACGGCAAGAAGTACCCGGTCGGCCCGCTATCGATCGTCGGAACGACGGATCATTTTGTTTACCTGAAACCCACCGACTATCCGTCGCAGTTCGCACCCGACCTGCCTCGCGCGCAGGCCGATTTCGAAGCGCATGCGCAGATACCGCTGGCAGCATCGGAGTTCTCGGCGCAGGTTTCGGATCCGGCATGGAAGACCAAGCCCAGCTGGTATATGGTCGCGAAGGCTGACAAGATCATCAGTCCGGACCTCGAACGTATGTACGCAGCGCGCGCTCACGCAAATACGGTCGAGATCAATGGTGCAAGCCATGCGGTGTTCGAGTCCCATCCGCGGGAAGTCGCCGCACTGATCGAACAGGCGGCGCAGCGGTCTGGCCAGTAGGGGTACGTTCCTCGGCGCTTACCGCCAGCTTGACGCCATATGCAAGCGCAGACGAGCGCCTACGCGCGGGTGATCGGCAGGACCGGGATCACTTGCGTGTACCCGGCCGATGCGCTCGGGCTGAGCTCAGCCCAATTCAAAGCTTCTTCCAGCGTCTCGACCCTGACCACTAAAAAGCTGCCTAACAGTGCGTGCCCTTCCCGGGATCGGCCATCCTGGACCTGGCGCCGTCCCGCACCCGCACGGTGCTGGCGTTGCGCGGATCGAGTCGTGCCGGCCCGCATGACACCGGCGGTTAGAAGAGACGATCAGGCAGGCGCGAACGCGGCCGCATGGCGGCGAGCGAATTCGGCGGCGGAAATCGGCGCGCGACCGACTAGCTGCTCGAAGGTGTTGGTCATGCGGTCGTAGCGGTTGTCCCGATGCAGCTGGGCCATAACGATCAGGTGCGCGAGCAGATGAGCCGGCTGTTTGGCCTCCTGGAGCCTGGCTTCCCAGATCTGCGGCGGCACGTTGACGTATTGGATGGTGCGGCCCAGTGCGCCGCTGAATTCCTGCGCGAGCTCGGCCATCGTCAGCGACTGGGGGCCGGTCAGTTCGTAGACCTTGCTGATATGCGGCTCTGGGTTGGCCAGCACAGCAGCAACGGCGGCTCCCACGTCGGCGGCGGCGATCGGAGAGGTCTTGCCGTCAGCGAACGGCAGGCGGATAGCGTTGTCGTCCCGGATCCCCTTGGCCGCCGGCAGGAACAAGCCTTCGAAGAAAGCGGTTGGACGCAGGTAAACCACCGGCAGGCCGGACCAGCGCAGCACCTGCTCCGCGAGCCAGTGCTGCTTCTGTTGCGGGCTGCCGGTGGTCTCTGTCTCGCTCATCTGCGACAACGTCATCTGCGACAGATTGACGAAGGCCTTCACACCCAGGCTTTTCGCTGTGACCGCGACGTTGGTGGTCGCTTCCAGGAAGTTGGGTGAAACCGACATCGTGAAATACACCACTGAGCAGCCTTGCATGGCCGCACGAACCGCGACGATGTCGAGCATGTCGGCGACCACGACTTCGGCGCCCAGATCACGCAACGTGTCGGCGCGCGCGTCCAGCTTGCGCACCATCGCGCGTACGCGATGGCCTTGCTCCAGCAGGATGACGATAGCTGCGCGCGCGGTCGAGCCGACGCTGCCGGCGGCACCAGTGACGAGGATGGTTTCTTGGGACAAGATTCTCTTCCTTGTGTTCGTGAGAAAGATGAAGAACATGAGCAACGGACCTCAGGAATCGCCAGCCTGGCGCGTCTGCGCCGCATTAACGCCGGCACGTACCGCACTGGAAGCGAGGACGTAATAGACCAGGTCGGTGCGCATCGGCGGCAGCCCTTTCTGGACGGTCTGGCCGAAGTCGTCGCACTCGGCACTGGCCGGCGCCGCCTCGACTCAGGCAACCTTGGTGCTCGGACGAAGCGACACGGCGGACCGACCGCGTCCGGCCAAAGCTACGACGGCTCGCGAGGCCGCAGCCAAGGGCCACAGGGAAAACGGAGGCCGCATACATGCTAGAATCATCTATGTTGAAAAATACATAGTTACACGACTCATATGACTATGTCAAAAAAAACATAGTCATTCCGCGTGCGCGTTGACGCAATCAAGGAGCGAATGCGAGTGAGTGATTTGAAGGAAGCCAAGGCAAGCAAGGCGAAACCACTGAAAAATGTTCTCCTCGCCGGGCTATATAACCAGCCACGTTCGGGCTATGAAATGACCAAGTGGCTGCAGATGGCGGGCCAGCATTGCTGGTCGGTTGAGCACAGCTCCGTGTACCCTGCTTTGCGCGAGCTGGAGAAGGACGGACTCATCAAATCGGAGCGCTTGCCGGGAACGCGCGGACCGGAACGCTTGATCTACAGCGTGACCGATGCTGGACGTGAGGAGCTGACGGCCTGGGTGGCCAATGGTTCGCCGCGCCCGGCCATCAAGGACGAACAGATACTGCGGGTGTTATGTTTTGATTTGCTGCCGCGCGAGACAGCGTTGCAGCAAATTCGTGCGGTGCGCGCGGACCATCAGGCCCAGCTTGAATTCTTTCTCGAAAGGCAGGCCGTGCTGACCGAGCATCAGCTTGGACCGCTGTTGGTGACGCGCCGCGGCGTGTTGGCGGAACAGGCCTATATCGCGTGGTGTGACGAGGTGGCGGAAATGATTGCTCGCAGGCCAGCCTGATCCCGGCCGAATTCAGGTCGGCGCGCAGCTTGAATTTGCCAAATGGAAGTACCCGGCGAAGGAGGCACCACCATCCTTGACATTGGCACGCGATGCACCCAGGTAGACAAACAGACCGTGTGTCTCCGTAGCGATACTTCGCAACTGGTGCGAGTCGCTACGGTGTCGCGGGCATTCTCGACGGATGCGGGGACGCAGATGAAGCGACGCACGTCGGCGCCGGAGAGGACGATCCGTTAGCGCCGCTGAAGCCGACGTTTGATCTACCGAGTCACCGCCGCTACATGGCTGATTTGCGTCTGATGTGAGCGAGACGCGGCGTGCTATCCACCCCGAAAACGAGGCTACTTCCTGCGCTGTTGACTCATGAGTTTCACGATATCGGTCGTCGGCCGGCTCGTCATGAGGCGAGGGATGTCGTCGAGGTGAACCCAGCGACACCTCGATATTTCATTACTCGGGCGAGCTTTGGCGCGATTCGGGATTTCGCAGGAGAACACGTGATGGTGCTTCTGCTTGCCACGGAAGTCGAAGAGATGCTTGGCTGACTTCCCTGTAAGCCGCGTTTCTTCCTTGAGTTCTCGAAGCGCGGCGTCCGAGCGATGTTCTCCACGCTTGAGGATCCCACCCGGCAAAGCCCACTTTGATTCACTACGTGCGACCAGGAGGATTCGCTTGCCTCTGCGGCAGACCACGGTGGCGCGTTTCTTCAAAACGAACTCCCACGTATGTTCCAGGAATTTTCATGCATTGCCCGATTCGCGAGCGTATCGGGCAGTGCATGACGTAACCAGGCATCCTAAATCAAAACAGCGGAAGCACGGCGATTTTTGCGAAGCGCGGGCGGCGTACGCGCCACACTTTAAAGGCACGTCACTAAAACGTCACATAGAGCGCGGGCGCTCGGAGATGAGTATGGTAAGGTCCGGCGAATGTATTTTTGTCCGACTCGAGGCTGAAATGGATATGGATGGTGACTGGCCCTTGCCGCGGCTAAACAATCGCTTCAAAGTCGACCGGCGGCCGCCCGGTTCATCGCTCTCAAGCGCGAGCACCATCGCCAGTACCTTTGCATCACTGGCGACGCCCGTGGTAGCGGAGGCTGTGCAAAGGGCGAGAGATCTGTCCACACAGAGCGAAGCCGAGGGGTTTCATCAGCTTCGAGTCGCCGTCAGAAAGCTTCGTGCTTTGTACTGGGCGTACTCCCCTTACCTCGGAGAGGAAGCGACCGCACACGCCACCGAAGAATTCAAGCGTCTTGCTGCGTTGGCAGGCGGAACGCGTGATTGGGACATCGCAGGCGATCTTCTGAAATCCGCCCAGGCGTCACGCGCATCGATTGCGCTGCTCGTGGCCGCAGCGCGCGAGAAGCGCGCACAGGCGGTAGTGCATAGCCAGACGATGATCAAAAGCGACGATGTCGAGGCGTTCTTGAACGACGTCCTGCTTCGCGCGCAAGCTACGCTGCAGTCGCGTTGCAACGATCTTCCCATTCAGGCGTTCGCCGAGGCGCGGGTTCGTCTTGCTCAGCGCGCACTTCGAAAGCGAAGCAGGCGTGCAACACGCAGCGAGGCCGCCCACGAGGAAAATCTTCACGATGTTCGAAAGGCGGGCAAGAAGCTGAGGTACCTGCTCGAGTTTTTTCAACCCTTTATCAAAGGCGCGCACGGTCGCACGATCAAAGAATTGACGTCCGTGCAAAACAAGCTGGGACAGTTCAACGACATTGCCGCAAGTGAGACCCTGATTCGCAGCGCGTCATTCAACGAAGTCCCACCTGAGGTCGTGCAAGAGTCGTTGCAATGGTTGGAAAAGCAGAAGTGTCGACGAATGCGTGCAGCATCACGGCGGGTTCGAACCATCGCTAGCTGAGCTTGAGGCGATCTCAAACGCTGAGTATTGGGGCGCCACCGAGGCGTTTGCGTGCTTTGGCCAAGGCGCGCTCAGCGGGTCACCGGAGGCCCTTGGTGCAAATCAGGTCACGCTCGTTTCGATGTCAGGTCCGCATCTGTTAGCTGCCATTGAACGCCTGACCGGGCGACCGGCGGAAGCGACGCAGGTAACAGGCCGACTTTTCATGCTGTGGAAGATCACGTAGGCACAATTCTGTCGAAACTCCGCGTTTTCGCGAAAGCAAGCCCCATTTCCACTCCTAGAAACAAACCCTAACCCCCAACAGCCGCACGGCGCGTAACCCAACACCCGCCCTACATCCCTTTCAGCAAGACTACCAATATCCCAAATCGGCACGCACGCCTTGCCGGTTTCGGCGTTGGCCCGATTTTTCGTCGATCTACAGTCGCCCCACACAACGTGAATCTCTAACGGAGGCGACATGAGAATAAGGCGACGAACCGCGTCCATCGCGGCGACGCTGTCATTTGCGGCGGCATGCATCGGCAGCGCGCACGCAATCGAAAAACCCGAAGAACTGACCGTGCAGAAGCTGCCCGCGTGGCATCCGCATGAGGTGTTCGTCGTCGATATTTCGATGCCGTCGATGACGGACGCACGCATCTACCTGTACGACGCCGATGCGAAAAAGCTGCTCGGCCAGATCGACGCCGGCTTCGCGCCGGGCTTCGCCATTTCGCCGGATCACAAGACGAGCTTCGTCGCGACCACGTACTTCGCGCGCGGCTCGCACGGCACGCGCACCGACGTCATCGAGGTGACCGACAACGCGACGCTCGATCACACCGGCGAAATCGTGATTCCGCCGAAGCACGGCCAGCACGTGCCGTCGCCATACAACACGACGTTCAGCGCGGACGGCAAGCGTCTTTACGTGACCAACATCACACCCGCCGCATCGGTGACGGTGATCGACGTCGCATCGAAGAAGGTGCTGTCGGAAGTCGACATGGCGGCCTGCGTGCTCGCGTTTCCGTCGGGCAACGACCGCTTCACGGGTCTGTGCGAAAGCGGCAAGGCGCTCACCATCACGCTCGACGCGAACGGCAAGGAAGCGAAGCGCACGATGTCCGACGCGTTTATCGACGTCGACAAGGACCCCGCGTACATCAACGCATCGCCGTACCAGGGCGGCTACCTGTTCACGACTTTCCACGGCATGGTGCGCACGGCCGACTTCCGCGGCGACAAGCCCGTGTTCGGCAAGCCGTGGTCGCTGCTGACGGACGCCGAGCGCGCCGAAGGCTGGCGTCCTGGCGGCATGCAGCAGACGGCCGTGCAGGCGAAGCTGCATCGCTATTACGTGGCGATGCACAAGGGCGGCGAAGGCACGCACAAGGACCCCGGCACCGAAGTCTGGGTGTACGACCTGCAGACGAAAAAGCGCATCGCGCGCTGGGATCTGTCGCAGCAGAAGATCGACCCGATCGCCTCGATCCAGGTCAGCGACGACGACAAGCCGCTGTTCTACGGCATCACGGGCACGTCGGATCTGGTCGTGATGGATGCGCGCACGGGCAAGCTGCAGCACGTCGAAAAGCAGGTCGGCAATACGTCGTCGCTGCTCGTCAATCCGTGAGGCCGACATGATGCTCGATCCTGTACTCGCGACGGGCGCGCAAGCCAGCACGGCGATTGTCGTGCTGCTCGGCGCTGTCGCCAAATGGCGGCGTCCTGCCGCGTTCCGTCAGGCGCTCGGCGATTACCGCCTGTTGCCCGAAGCGTTGACGGCACCCGCCGCCATCGCGATCGCGGCAGCGGAAACGGTGGGCGCCGCCGCGCTGCTGTTCCCCGATACGCGCGTAATCGGCGCAATCGTGCTGGTCGCGTTGCTGCTCGCGTTCGCAGCGGGGCTCGCGTTCAACATCCTGCGCGGCCACACCGATATCGACTGCGGCTGCTCGGGCTTTGCCGCGACGCAAGCAGCAAACCAGGCGAACGCGCCACGCGGCATCGGCTGGTTTCATGTCGCGCGCGCCGTGCTGCTTGCTGCGCTCGCCGCGACCGCGTTCATCGAACCCGCAACGCGTTCGATCGTGTGGTTCGACTACCTGACGCTCTTCTTCGCCGTGCTGCTGATCGTCTGCGCACTGCTCACTTTCGATGTGCTGCTGGCCAACGTGCCGCGCCTCTCACACTTGAGGAATTCATGATGCAAACCGCTCTCACCGTTTCCACCGCGCTCCTGTGGATCGCCGTTCTCGCGCTCGGCGCGATCTGTCTTGCGCTGGTTCGCCAGGTCGGCATTCTGTACGAACGCATCATGCCCGCAGGCGCGTTGATGATCGACAAGGGCCCCGCTGTCGGCGCGATCGCACCGACCTTCGAACTGGCCGACATTCGCGGCCAGAACGTGAAGGTGGGCGGTATCGACGCACAAGGCAAGGCCACGCTGCTGTTCTTCCTGTCGCCGACGTGCCCGGTCTGCAAGAAGCTGCTGCCGCTGCTGCCTTCGCTGCAATCGAGCGAAACCACGCCCGTCAACATCGTGCTCGCCAGCGACGGCGAACTCGCCGAACACCAGCGCTTCGCGCAGAAGCAGAACCTCGATCGCTTCCCGTATGTGCTGTCGCAGGAACTGGGCATGGCGTACCAGATCGGCAAGCTGCCGTATGCCGTGCTGCTCGACGACAGCGGCAAGGTGCGCGCGAAGGGTCTCGTCAACACGCGCGAGCATCTGGAAAGCCTGTTCGAAGCGAAGGAACGCGGCGTCGCGTCGCTCCAGGAGTTCGTGCATGGCGATCATCGCCACGAGCAGCACGCTTAAAGCGCCGAACCGATTACAAACCTGAGCGGAGAACAATCACATGGGCGTTTTTGATTCATGGTTCGAGAAGTCGGCGCGCGGCGTCGCGCAGCACAGTTCGCGGCGCAGCGCGATGGCGAAGCTCGGCCGCGTGCTGGTCGGCTCGGCAATGCTGCCGCTGCTGCCCATCGATCGCACCGCGTATGCAGCGGATGCGGCATCGGCAGCGTCGGGCGCATCGGGCGCTGCGGCATCCGGCGCCAGCGACGATCCGATGAGCTGCGATTACTGGAAGTACTGCGCAATCGACGGCTGGCTCTGCAGCTGTTGCGGCGGCACGTCGAGCAGCTGCCCTCCGGGCACGACGCCTTCGCCGATTACGTGGATCGGCACCTGCCGCAATCCGCACGACGGCACCGACTACATCGTCTCGTACAACGACTGCTGCGGCAAAACCTCGTGCGGCAAGTGCTTCTGCAACCGCAACGAACGCGAGAAGCCGCTCTACAAGCTGTCGCTCGACAACGACATCAACTGGTGCATGGCGAACGGCAATTCGAACTATCACTGTTCGGTTTCGGTCCTGCTTGGAGCAGCAAAGCAATGAAAGTGAATCACGCTGGAAAAATCGCGGCCGCCTGCCTTGCGGCGGCTGCGTCGTTGACGATGCCGGGCGTCTCGTTCGCGCAGAACGTGCATTACCCCGCCGGCAAGAGCATGTTCGACGCACAGTGCGCGGTGTGCCATCAGGCAGGCGGCAAGGGCCAGGATGGACTCGCGCCGCCTCTTACCGAGTATCCGGGCAAGTACTCGACGACCGCGCCGGGCCGCGCGCAGCTGACGGCGACTGTGGTACACGGCATGTTCGGCGAGATCAAGGTCCACGACAAGAGCTACAACTTCAAGATGCCGAGCTTCGCAAGCGCGAGCGACGAAGACCTGGCGCAGGTGTTGAACTACGTCGTGTTCGATCTGAACGCACAGCACGGCGACGCGAAGCCGTTCACGGCCGCCGACATCAAGGCAGCGCGCGCGCAGACGATGGACAGCTCAGCCGTCCACACGCAACGCGCCGTCGTCACGAAGGGACTCGGCCTATGAACGCCGCTCGCGTGTCTCGTGCCGGCGACCGCGTGCCCGCGCAACAGCCCGCGCGCGGCGCGCGCGCGGCTTCAGCGGTGACGTTGTGGATCGACGCTGCGCGGCGCATGTCGATGCTGCTCATCGCGTGCGCCGCGACTTACGTGCCGCCCTCGCCCGCCAATGCGCAAAGCAGCGCGGACTTGTCGCTCGCGCAGCAGCACTGGGTGCTCAACTGCATGGGCTGTCACACGGCAACGGGCGGCGGCATTCCCGGCAAGGTGCCACCGCTCGCGCACTCGCTTGGCTACTTCGAGCATCTGCCCGCCGGGCGCGAGTATGTGATGCGCGTGCCGGGCGCCTCGAACTCGGCGCTCTCCGATCAGGAACTCGCTGACGTGCTGAACTGGCTGCTCACGACGATGAACCACGAAGCGCTGCCGAAAGACTTCAAGCCCTACACGGCCGCTGAAGTCTCTGCACAACGCCGCCCCGCTCTCTCCGATGTCGCGACCGTGCGCGCCGGACTGATCCGCGATCTGCACGAGCGCGGCATCAAGAGCGTCGCGGACCGCTACTGAATATCCCCAATCAAAGGAATCGAACATGGAGACGAACAACACCTTCGCGCTGCACGCCGCAACGCAGGCGTTCATCGCGAAGCCGAAGAAGATGCTGATCGGCGCGGAGTGGACGGCTGCATCGTCGGGCCGCACGATCGACGTCGTGAATCCCGCCGACGGCAGCGTGCTCACGCGCGTGCCCGAAGCGAACGAGCACGACGTGCAGCAAGCCGTCGCCGCCGCGCGCCGCGCATTCGATGCCGGCCCGTGGCGCACGATGAAAACCACCGACCGCGAACGTCTGTTGCTGAAGCTCGCCGATCTCGTCGAAGCGAACGCGCGCGAACTCGCGGAAATCGAATCGCTCGATAACGGCAAACCGGTGACGGTCGCGCAAGGTCTCGACGTATCGATGGCCGCGCAGTGCTTTCGCTACATGGCCGGCTGGGCGACGAAGATCGAAGGCAGCGTGATCGATGCGGGCATGCCGTACATGCCGGACAGCGAAATATTCTCGTACACGCGCAAGGAACCCGTCGGCGTGGTCGGCGCGATTATTCCGTGGAATTTTCCACTGCTGATGGCCGCATGGAAGCTCGCGCCCGCGCTCGCGACGGGCTGCACCGTCGTGCTGAAACCCGCTGAAGACACGCCGCTCACGGCATTGCGCCTGGGTGAACTGATCCGCGAAGCGGGTTATCCGGAAGGCGTCGTCAACATCGTCACGGGTTATGGGCATACGGCGGGCGCGGCACTGTCGCGCGATCCGCGCATCGACAAAATCGCGTTCACCGGCTCGACACAGACGGGCAAGCTGATCGGCCACGCGGCGCTCGACAACATGACGCGCATGTCGCTCGAACTGGGCGGCAAGTCGCCTGTGATCGTGCTGCCCGATGTCGATATCGACAAGGCTGCGCAAGGCGTCGCGAACGCGATCTTCTTCAACTCGGGCCAGGTGTGTACGGCGGGCTCGCGCGTCTATATCCACAGCAAGGTGTTCGACAAGGTGATCGACGCTGTTGCGCAGATCACGAAGAGCCTGAAGGTCGGCGCGGGCATGGACCCGTCGACGCTGATTGGCCCGCTCGTCTCCGCGAAGCAGCGCGAGCGCGTGTGCGGCTACATCGACTCAGGCTTCGCGGAAGGCGCGCGCGCCGCTGCGGGCGGCAGGATCATCGACAAGCCGGGCTTCTTCGTCGAACCGACTGTGATGGTCGACACGAACCACACGATGCGCGTGGTGCGCGAAGAGATCTTCGGGCCGGTGCTGGTCGCAATGCCTTTCGACGATATCGACAGCGCCGTGCAGCTTGCCAACGACACACCGTATGGTCTCGGCGCGAGCATCTGGTCGAACGACATGTCGGCCGTTCACAAGCTGATTCCGCGCATTGCGGCGGGCACGGTGTGGGTCAATTGCCACTCGCTGCTCGACAACGCGCTGCCGTTCGGCGGCATGAAGCAATCGGGCTTTGGCCGTGAACTGGGACGCGCTGTCATCGAGCAGTACACGGAAAGCAAGTCCGTGATGATCAATTACGCGTAAGCGTTCGCACGCTGCCTTGCCGAAGCATAATTAGCTTTGGGCTTCACGCATCGGCAAGGCGGCGGATCGCACGCCCACGAAGCAGACGCATAAGACAAAGGGGAAGAGACATGAAACATCGGACGACGCCGCGCACCATCGCGGCGGCGGTGGCGGCGCTCGCCGGCGCAATGGCTGCGATCGCCGCGCCCGGCATCGCGCATGCGGAGAGCAGCGTCACGCTATACGGCGATGTCGACGCGGGCATCACGTACACGAACAACCAGCAGGTCACGCATGCGGATGGCAGTGTCGGCGGCGGACACAATTTTCAGTTCACGGGCGGGAATTCCGCGCCTTCGCGTTTTGGGTTGACTGGGAGTGAAGATATTGGCGGCGGCACGTCGGTGGTCTTCAAGCTCGAGAACAGCTTCTTTACGGGGAGCGGTAGTTTCGTGCAGGGCGGCACGCTCTTCAATCAGAATGCGTGGGTTGGGTTGACCAATGAGCGGTACGGCACGCTGACATTCGGCCGCCAGTTCGACTCGTACACGAATGCGCTCGCGCCGTATGCTTCGAGCAATGCGTGGGCTACGTTGTATGGCTCGCATATCGGCGATGTCGATAATCTTAACGCCGCGCTTAATCTGAACAATGCGGTGCAGTATGTGAGTCCTACGATTGCGGGCTTTTCTGTGAGCGGCACGTATTCGCTGGGCGGCGTTGCGGGTGATTTTTCGCAGAAGCGCGGCTGGGCTGTATCAGCGAGCTATAACAACGCGCCGTTCTCGTTCGGCGTCGGTTATCTCGATCTGAACAATCCGCTCGATGCTGCGTTGGGTGGTGAGCAGGGTTATATCGGCGATTTCGCGTGTTCGAATCCGACTGCGATGTATTGCGAGTTGCAGAATGCGCATTCGTTGAAGGCAGTTGGTGTTGGCGGTTCGTACGCGTTCGGACCGGCAACTTTCGGCCTCGTTTACACCCACACGAAGCTCGACGATAGCCAGTATTTTGCGAGCGCCACACTGCCGCAAGGCGCGGATGTGCGATTCGATATCGTTGAGGTGAATGCGACTTATGCGTTGTCGCCGGCTTTTACGCTTGGGGCCGCGTATATCTATAACTCGATGAAGACCGATGTCAGCGGGTCGCCGAAATTTCATCAGGTCAATCTTGGGGCGACATATAGTTTGTCCAAACGGACGACGTTGTATGCGGTTGGGATTTTTCAGAAGGCCGCTGGCAGTGGGATTGGGACCGATCCTGTCACAGGACAGAGTGTGAATTATGCGCAGATTCCTAATCTGCCGAATTCCACTACAGATAAGCAGGTGTCTGTGACTGTTGGGCTGAAGCACAATTTCTGAGTTTTTTTTGTTGTCTGCGGCGCGGGGTGGTTTGCTTGTTTTTGCGCTGGCATCTGCGTTATGGTGGTTTGCCTGTGGTTGCGCTGGCATCCGCGATTCGTTAGCGTGCTTCAGGCGTCGCCCCTGTGCGGGGCGGCACCTACTTTTCTTTGCCGCCGCAAAGAAAAGTAGGCAAAAGAAAGCGGCTAACACCGCCAGTTCTTGTGTTTGCCTGAGGGCCCCCAGAGGGTCTTACGCTTCACACGGCAGCCTTTCTGTTTGCGTGCGTTGCCAACGCTTCAAATGAACGCCTCACCCACTTCAAACACCCGAACTTGGGCTAGCGGCAGCGAATGGTATGTGCAGCCCAGGTGGCAAACTGTGTGTAGGTTGTCGCGTCGTACAGGGTAGCGCTCTAACAGGGTGGAACGCGTGCGCTATCGGTCCGGAGTGAGGCGTGTGAGGCACTACGGCCTACACACAGTTTGCCACCTGGGCGGCCGTGGAATATCTGGCACGGCATGATGCAGCGCGGGCGCATGAAGTGGGTGAGGCGCAGCGCAAGAGCGCTGGCAACGAACAAGGGTCACGTGATCGCCGTGTGAAGCGTAAGACCCGTTGGGGGCCCTCAGGCAAACACAAGAATTAGCGGTGTTAGCCGCTTTCTTTTGCCTACTTTTCTTTGCGGCGGCAAAGAAAAGTAGGTGCCGCCCCGCACAGGGGCGACGCTTGAAGCACGCTAACGTAATCGCGGATGCCAGCGCAAAACCAAAACAAGCCACCCAGCGTCGCAGACAACCAACAGTAGGTGCCACCCGCACAGGGGCGACGCCTGAAGCAAGCTAACAAAACGCGGATGCCAGAACAAACACAAGCAAACCAAACTACGCCGCAAAGGCAAAAAAAGCGCTACCGCATCAACTCATCAAAACTCACGAGCAGCCGCTCAATATCGGCAGAGTGAATATTGCCCATAGTGGAAATCCGGAAAAGCTCTTTAGACAGCCCACCCTGCCCGGCATAGATCACAAAGCCGCGCGCTTTAAGCGCATCATGCAACCGCTCATAAGAGACGCCGTCCGGCAGCTTATAAGCCCTCAGCACGACAGAAGACTCATCCGCCGGCAGAGCACTCCCAATGCCACGCGCCAAAAGCCCCTCACGAGCCTGCTCGGCCAGAGCCAGATACCGAGCATGCCGCGCGCGCCAACCGCCTTCCTCATCAAGCTCACGCAGCGCCTCCACAAGCGCATAGTAAGCATGAACAGAAGGCGTAAACGGCGTATTCCGCTGATCCTGCAAACTGGCAAGCCGCACAAGCCCGAGATAATACGTCCGGCTCGCAGCAGCCGCTAAAGCATCCCGTCTCACGATAACAAAAGCGGCACCCGGCACGCCATGCAGACACTTGTTCGCCGTCGCCGCAACAGCCGCAATCGTGCCCTCAGCGAAGTCGATCTCTTCAGCGCCAAAGCTGCTCACACCATCAACCAGCATCTTCACATTGCGCTCGCGGCAAACCGCTGCCAGCGCCTTGAGATCATTCAACCGCCCGGTCGTCGTCTCATGATGAATCACGGCAACATGCGTAATCGCCTTATCGGCATCGAGCGCAGCCGCGATACGCGCCAGATCAGGCGCCTGCATCCACTCATGCTTCACGATGCTATGCGCAATGCGATACTGCGCCGCGATCTGCGAAATACGCTCGCCATACACGCCATTCTCGACGATCAGCAGCTTGCCATTCTCCGGCACAAGCGCCGCGATCATGCTCTCGACAGCCGCCGTCCCCGAGCCCGTCATCAGCACGGCGCTCCATTGTGCGGGATCAAGCTCGTACAGCTTGACCAGACGCGCGCGCGCTTCGTCCTGCAAGTCGAAAAACTCGCTCTCGCGATGGCACAAGTCCGTTTGCAGCAGGCTATTACGCACACGCTCGGTCAGCGTGACGGGGCCTGGATTCATCAGCAGCATCAACGTGCTCCTTCGTTCGTGCCGGCAGTGGCGATGTGGCGCATCAGGCGCGTCTTCACATCGGGCGGCGTAATGGTCGGGCGCGGCAAGCCGTCGGGCGTGCCACGGCGGATCGCGACGCGCACGAAGCGCGGGCCGTCAAGCAGCGGCGACGCGAACAGTTCGTCGATCAGGCCCACGTCGTCGCCTTCGACAGCGGACGCATAGCCGCACGCCGCCGCAACACCCGCGAACGACACCTGCGGCGAAACCGTCGACTGACCACCCGTCGAATCGTGCGCGCCGTTGTCGAGCAGAATGTGCGTGAGATTCGACGGACCATACGCGCCAAGCGTCGCAAACACGCCCATGCGCATCAGCGCCGCGCCGTCGCCGTCGAGCGCGACCACGTGCAGGTCCGGCCGCGTCAGCGCAAGACCCAGCGCGAACGGCGTAATACAGCCCATCGAGCCGACCATGTACAACTGGTTCGGCCGGTCGTCGATTGCGTAAAGCTCGCGGCCGCAAAATCCCGTCGATGCCAGCACGACCGTCGAGTTCACCGGCGTATGAGCAATCACGCGCTGCAAGGCTTCATTACGCGTCGGCAAGGCGTCGGCGGCGACCGCACGCGAAACATCACGCGCAGCGCGCACTTCGCGCTTTGTCGCGCGGCCCGAGTCCTTCAGTTCGTATGGCGCGACGCTGCCCTTCTGCATCACGAGCGCATACGGGCGGCCCGTCGCGTCCATGTGCGCAATCGCGCGGTCCAGCGCGGGGCCGATCGCTTCCGCTTCCGTCGGAAACGTCTCCCACGGAATCTCCATCGTGTCGAGCATCGCCGGCGTGATGGGGCCCATCAATTGATGCTGCGGTTCGTCCGCGACGCCGGGCTGGCCGCGCCACGTCACGATCAGCAGTTGCGGCAAACGGAACGTCCACGTCAGCGACGTCAGCGGGCTCACCGCATTGCCGAGCCCCGAGTTCTGCATCATCGTCACGCCGCGCCGACCATGCTGCGCACCGAGCGTTACGCCCGCGATGAACGCGACCGCATCACCTTCGTTCGCCGCCGATACGTAATGCAGCTTCGAATCCTGCAGCACGTAGTTGATGAACGGCGTCAGATACGAGCACGGCACGCCCGCATACCAGTCGAAGCCGCGCTCGCGCGCCGCCTCGACGAACTGTGCTGCCTCGATCATTGCGCCGCGCCTCCCGCTGCCTCGCTCTTCGCGAGCGGCGTTGCTTCGTGCGCGAAGTCGCCCGCGCGACGGAAGTCTTCGAGGTCGTTCACACCGCGCCAGTGGCCATGCACGTATTGCACTTCGATTTCTTCACCGGCTTCGATCAGCGCATTCAACAGTGCAGGCATGTCGAGCGAATCGAAATCGGGGCGCGCGCGCAGCGTGTTCATCACCGCCTGCAGACGCTCGCGGCCCGCGCCGCGCACGTTCAGCAGACCGATCCAGCGGCCATTCGGCACTTCGCCCTTCACGTCGGCTTCGTTGTTCGCCACGCGGCGCAGCAGCACCTTGTTGCCGAACAGGCCGCGATCGTCGGCGGCCGAGCACCACGCGAAATCGCGCACGCTCTGGTTCGTCGCGCCCGCTTCGGCAACTGTCGTCGAATCGACGACCACGCTGAACAGCGCTTCGCTGTCCACCAGATCGCGCACGATGTAGCTGCGGAACAGCAGGTCGCCGTACGAGATCACCGTGTCGTTCTGCAAGCCGTCGACGGCGCACGCGAGCGACGCCAGTTCGCCCGTCTGTTCGTGGCGCTCGTTGACGACTAGCTTGATGCCCGCCGTGTCGATCGCGTCGGCGCGATAGCCGCCCACGACCGTGATGTCGTTGACGCCCTGCTTCTTGAATGCGTCGACGAGCCAGCGCAGCAGCGGCTTGCCCGCGATCGGCAGCATGACCTTCGGACGATCCGTCGTCACGGCTTCGAGACCCTTGCCGCGGCTCGCGGCAAGCACGACAGCCGAACCGGCCACGCGCGACGACGACAGATAGCGCTCTTCCGCTACCGAGTACTCGTCGGCATCCTGCAAACGGAAGATTTCGTTGACGGTCGCAATGCGGTCTTCGACGTTGACGAGCGTCTGGCTCTCGTAGATTTCCTTGACGACAGCCTGCATCGCGGACGTCGCCGCACGAATCTGATGGTTCGCCCAGATCACCGTACTGATGCCCGCCTTGCGGAACACTTCCGTCGGCGTGCTGTAGTACTTGGTCGGCACGATCACGAGCGGACCGCGGCCTGCCCATTCGCGCGCGAACTCGAGGATCTCATCGGGACGCGACAGCTTGCTGTGAATCAGGATCGCGTCCGCGCCCGCCTGGCGATACGCCTCGGCGCGCTTCAACGCTTCGTCCATGCCCCAGCCCGCGATCAACGCTTCGACGCGCGCGACGATCGAGAAATGCTCGTCCGTCTGCGAGTCCTTGCCCGCCTTGATCTTGCCGCAGAACTCGTCGATATCGGCGAGCGGCTGCGCTTCGCCCTTGATGAAGCTGTTGGTCTTCGGGAACACCTTGTCTTCGATGCAAACGCCCGCAATACCGCGCTGCTCCAGCTTGCGCACGAGGCGGCGCACGTTGTTGAAGTTGCCGTAGCCGGTGTCGCCGTCGAGCAGAATGGGCAGGTCGCTTGCGTCGGCCATGAATTCGAGCGTATCGACAACTTGCGTCCAGCTTGCTTCGTTGTTGTCGCGCACACCATATTGCGCGGAGATCGCGAGGCCCGAGCCCCAGATGCCCTTGAAGCCGGCTTCGCGCGCAATGCGTGCGGAGATGCCGTTGTGCGCTTCCATCAGGAATTCGAGCTCGTTGCTGGTGAGCATCTGGCGCAGGCGTGCGCTGCGCGACAGAGTAGAAACGAAAGAGGGTTCGCGTGCGTTCATTGTTTGGCTCCTAGGTCGGCCCGAGTTAGCGCTTCAGCGCTTCTTGCAAAGCCGGCCGCTGCAGTTGCGGCAGGACTTCTTTAGTTGCTCGCGCAACGTCGTTGGGAAAATCGATTTCAATCCAGGGCAGGCTGGTGACATCGGCCGTATCGAATGCATGGCTGCGTTCGAGCAGCAGGTCGCGCACGGCCTCCTCATGCGGCAGGTTCGCGCGGCCGCTATCGACGTAGCCCGCCACGATCTCCGCGAAGCGCCGCGCAGCGGCCTCGGTGAAGCGGAAAAAGCCGACCGATTCGCCGATCGTGTCGTAGTCGAGGCCGACGGCCAGTTGCTTGCGCAACTCGATGGGCACGCCCTGTTTCAGGCACAGCTTGACGGGTTCGTCGCCCGCTTCGAAGTCTCGGTCGATCAGCAGGCGATTCGCGTGCTCGCCCGCCACGAGCGCGGCCAGCATGCGCTCGTCGTACAGCACGTCGGCGTCCATCAGCAGCACGTCGCCGCCGCGCGTGAGGGCATCGGCGACGGTGTGTACGGTCAGCACACTGCCCAGATCGAAACGCGGATTGAGCTTGATCTCGGGCACCTTGCGGCCGGCGCGCGTCAGTTCGGCCTCGACCTGTTCCGGCTGGAAGCCGAGCGCGAGGACGACCTCATCGACGCCGACGGCTTCGAGCATCTGCAAATGACGCTCCAGCAGCGAGACGCCGTCAAAGCGCAACAGACATTTTGGAAACTGCTCCCCCGGCGGTTGCTGGAGTCGCAAGCCGAGGCCTGCGGCAAGAATGATCGCTCGCATTCGATTTCCAGGGAAAGGATGAATGGTTTATTGGCTCTTTTAATCGGGCATTCGAAATGGCTTCCGCGCTGCGCGCGAAGGCGTCCCGGCGAGCCAAAAATGGCGACTATATCGGAATTGAGAACGGATTGCAGACCAGCCGCGCCGCTTTTGGCAATTGATGGAATTAGTTTGAAAAATGTGGTGATTTTGTTTGAAAAGGAGGCAGATTCGTCTGATTCCGACGATGACACGGTATGCTGCATTTTCAGTAAATGGGAGGCACGGGTTTTATGAGCAAAGCAGCGGGCCGGTCTGTGACCATTGCGCCGGAAAAGCAACAGGCGCATCGATCGAAAGGCCAGAGGTACTTCAATTCACTCGTCAAGCAGATCGAAAATCGGCGTGGCTGGCTCGCGCAGTGGGAAGCCTTTACGCCCGTTTTCCAGAAGCGGTATGTCGATGAGCTGATCCCGCTGAAGCAGGCTTCGATGGATGCGCAGGTGAAGCTCGTGTACCGCCTCGACGCGTTGCATGGCGACAAAAACTTCAATGCCATCGAGCGCAGCATGATCTCGCAACTGATCCGCGAACTGACGCAACAGCTGATCGGCGCGCACGGCGACCCCATGCTGAAGCCGATTCACGACCGGCATGTCGATACGACGTCCGACAGGCAAGCAGAAATCGACGTCGAAGGCATGAAAGCGATGATGCGAGAAATGCTCGGCGACGAATTCGCTGAGGACCTCGATACGAGCTCGCCAGAAGAGTTCTTGAAGCACGCGTCAGAGAAGTTCGACGAACTGCGTGCCCACGCCGACGCAAAAGCACGGGCTCGCGAAGAGCGCCGCGCAAAGCGCAAGAAGACGCCAAAACAGCTTGCCGCCGAAGCACGCAAGGAAGCGGCGCAAGCAGAAATCAGCCAGTCGGTGCGCGAGGTCTATCGCAAGCTGGCGAGCGCGCTGCATCCCGATCGCGAACCCGACGCTGAGGAACGCACCCGCAAAACCACGCTGATGCAGCGGGTCAACGAAGCGTACGCGAAACGCAATCTTCTGCAATTGCTCGAGTTGCAACTGGAACTCGAACATATCGATCAGAAAACCATCGACGGCATCAGCGAAGAAAGACTCAACCACTACAACAGCGTGTTGAGAGAGCAATTGGGTGAACTCGACCGCGAACTCTCGGACATAGGCGACCGGTTCCGAGGAACTTACGGCTTTCCGTACGGCCCTCTCACGATACCTGAACGCGCCATGCAGGATCTCGACGCTGAACTCGAACACCGTCAGCACATGGTGCGCGAAATCGAAAAAGATCTGCACACGTTCGACGACATCAAGAAAACGAAAACCTGGCTGAAAGCGCTCAAACGCGACCGGCCCTTCTGATCCCGCGCAACGCCTGCCTCATGCCGGGCGCGCTCGCGCCCGTCCTCTCGTCATACCAATACACGCCGTGCTCATTAGGGGTTTCCCCGCCTGCTGCAACCGTTTGCGGCGGTCGTAAACCCTGTCAGGCATCGCCTGTATCTGCCGCCATCGATCCCGCAAAAACCCGAAGACCGCCACACGCAACCCCCAGCCGCTGCAAGCCAAACACACCATGACCCTGAACAAGAAACTCGCCTCGATGATCGCGATCCTGTGGATCGGCCTCGTTCTCATCGGCGCGTTCGGCGCGTGGCAAAGCCGCTCGTCGATGATTGCCGACCGCCGCGATCAGCTGACATCGCTCGTCGAGCAGGCCAATTCGATCGTCAACCGCTACTACACGCTGTCGCAGCAGCACGCGATGAGCGAAGCCGACGCGAAGAAGCAGGCGCTCGACACGCTGTCCGCGCTGCGGTACGGCACCGACGGCTATCTGTCCGTCAACGATTCGCAGCCCGTCATGCTGATGCACCCGTTCAAACCGGCGCTGGTCGGCAAGAACCTGTCGGGCTTCACGGACCCGGCGGGCAATCATCTGTTCGTCGATATCGTCAACGCGGCGAACCAGGGCAAAGGTGGCTTCGTCGACTACCTGTGGTCGAAGCCGGGCAGCGACACGCCCGTCCCGAAGACCAGCTACGCGACGCGCTTCACGCCGTGGGACTGGGTGCTCGTCACCGGGATGTACATGGACGACGTGCAGAAAGCCTTCTACGTCGATCTCGGGCGCTGGCTCGTCATCACCTTCGTGTTGGGCGGCATCGCGACACTCGTGATGGTGCTCGTGCTGCGCAGCGTGAAGCGCACGCTCGGCGGCGACCTCGAAGTGGCTGTCGAAGCCACCCAACGGATCGCGCGCGGCGACCTCGCGACACCCGTGCCGCTCGCGCACAACGACCGCGCGAGCCTGCTGCACGCGCTGCACACGATGCAACGCGGCCTCGTCGATACCGTCTCGCGCGTGCGCGCCGGCACCGAGAACATCAACATCGGCGCAAGCGAAATCGCCGCCGGCAACACCGATCTGTCGCAACGCACGGAAGAACAGGCGGCCGCGCTCGTGCAGACGGCATCGAGCATGGACGAGATGACGTCGAACGTGAAACAGAACGCCGAAAGCGCCGCGACGGCCGCCGGGCTCGCAAGCGAAGCCGCCGACATCGCCAAGCGCGGCAGCCGGGTGGTCGACGACGTGGTCCGCACGATGGGCGACATCACGAGCAGCTCGAAGCAGATCGGCGACATCATCGGCGTGATCGACGGCATCGCGTTCCAGACCAACATCCTCGCGCTGAATGCCGCCGTCGAAGCGGCGCGCGCGGGCGAACAGGGCCGCGGATTCGCGGTCGTCGCAGCGGAAGTGCGCAGCCTCGCGCAGCGCTCGGCAACGGCGGCGAAGGAAATCAAGGCGTTGATCGAAACGTCGACGGGCAGCGTCGAGGAAGGCGCAGCGCTCGTCGCGAACGCCGGTTCGACGATGGGCGAGATCGTCGCCTCCGTGCGCCGCGTGAACGAGATTCTCGAGGAAATCAGCCATGCGTCGCGCGAGCAGAGCGCGGGCATCGAGCAGGTGAACCGCGCCGTCGGCGAAATGGATCAGGTCACGCAGCAGAACGCGGCGCTCGTCGAACAGGCAGCCGCAGCCGCGCATTCGCTGAAAGACCAGGTCGGCGGACTGCGCGAGGCAATTTCGAGCTTCTCCCTGCCCGCCTGATCGCGCGCGGCCCCGCGCGGCAAAAATAAAAAGAAGGCGCTCATCGAGCGCCTCGTTAACACGCCGCGTCGGAGACGACGCATTAGTTGAACGGGCGACGGCGACGGCTTTTTCAACGCGACCCTGCGGGCTGCGTGCGCCGGACCACATTCGACACGCCCACTCAACACCGCCCGCCACGCAAAAACCTTACGCGAAGCTCGCACAGATATTACGTTCTTATTACAATCTGATCCACACTCACTGTGGACCGGTTGTCAGAACGGCCGGCTTCGCCCTCATGATCCGCAAGAAAAATCACGATCCGTACGCGCCCGTCGCGAAGAATCCCGTCCTCGTCGCGCGTCTGCCGATGTGGCGCTCGAAGCTGATCGTGATCCTCGTGTTCGCGGCGTTCGCTGCGCTGATCGGCCGCGCGTTCTGGGTGCAGATCGTCAATCAGGACTTCTACGTCGAACAGGGGCAAAAGCGCTATCAGCGCACCATCGAGCTCGACGCGACGCGCGGGCGGATCGTCGACCGCAATGGCGCGATGCTGGCCGTCAGTCTCGCCACTTACGAAATCTGGGCATCGCCGAAGCTGCTCGGCGATGCCGCGTATCCGCCACTGGCGAAGCTCCTCGACATGCCGCTTGCCGAACTCACGCACCGCGTATCAGGCGACAAGAGCTTCGTGCTGCTCAAGCGCCAGGTCGATGCGGAAACGGCCACGCATATCGACAAGCTCAACCTCGCGGGCATCACGCGCATTGCGGATTCGAAGCGCTTTTATCCCGAGGGCGAATCGGCGGCGCACGTGGTCGGCTTCACCGACATCGAGGACAACGGCCAGGAAGGCATCGAGCTCGCCGCCAACGACCTCCTCACGGGCGAACCGGGCGAGCGCGAGGTGATCCGCGACCGGCTGGGCCGCGTGGTGTTGGACACGCGCCCGCTCACGCCGGCGCAACACGGCGCGACCGTGCATCTGACCGTCGACCGCCGCATCCAGCAGCTCGCGTACGCGCAACTCAAGGCAGCCGTCGCGAAGCACAGCGCGCAGGCGGGCAGCGTCGTCGTGCTCGATGCGCGCAACGGCGAGATTCTCGCGCTCGCAAACTACCCGAGCTTCGACCCGAACGACCGCTCGCGGCTCACGGGCCGCGAGTTGCGCAACCGCGCGGTGGTCGATACGTTCGAGCCGGGCTCGACGATCAAGCCGCTGGTCGTCGCGCTGTCGCTCGATCGCGGGCTGGTGCGGCCCGGCACGATGATCGACACGGCGCCCGGCTGGTACAAGATCGGCCCGAGCGTGATCCACGACACGTCGAACCATGGACGCATGACGATTGCGGAAGCGTTGCAGAAGTCGAGCAATATCGCGCTCGCCAAACTCGCGCTGAACCTGCCCGCCGAAACCATCTGGAACAAGTATCAGGAGTACGGACTGGGCCGCGCGCCGGAGCTGACGTTTCCGGGCGTCGCGGCGGGCCGCGTGCGTCCGTTCGCGCGCTGGCGGCCCATCGAGCAGGCGACGATGGCCTACGGCTACGGCCTGTCGGCGTCGCTGCTGCAGATCGCGCAGGTGTACACGGCGTATGCGGGCGACGGCACGCTGCACCCCGCCACGCTGTTGATCGATCCCACGCGCGCCGCGTCGGACGGCCAGCGCGTGACGACGCCGGCCACGGCCGCCGCGATCCGCTCGATGCTCGAAATGGCGACGAGCGAAGGCGGCACGGGCCGCGCGGCGAATGTCGACGGTTACCGGATTGGTGGCAAGACGGGCACGGCGCGCAAGCAGGTCGGCGCGGGGTATGCGAAGGGCCGCTACCGGTCGCTGTTCGTCGGCATGGCGCCGATGAGCGATCCGCGCCTGGTCGTTGCCGTGATGATCGACGATCCTGCGGGACGCGCGTTCTATGGCGGCACGGTGGCCGGTCCGGTATTCAGCGCGGTGACGGGCGGCTCGTTGCAGCTGCTCGGCGTGCCGCCCGATGCGCCTGTGAATACCCCTGCTTCGGAAGTGGCGCACGCGCCCGGCGTGTAGCGCGGCAACTCATGCGCTGAGCTTTGCCAGCGCGTGCAGATCGCGCGCGACGTCGTCCAGCACCGGCTGCCATTGCGCGAACTGGCGTTGTCTATAAAGCGTGGCCGTCGGATACCACGGGCTGTCGCGCCTGTCGATCATCCAAGTCCAGTACGGATTCACGTCGAGCAGGACCCACGTGTGCTGACCGAGCGCGCCCGCCAGATGCGCCGCCGACGTACACACGCTGATCACCAGATCGAGTTCGCTGACGAACGCGGCCGTATCGTCGAAGCTGCGCCATTCGTGCGTGAAGTCTTGCATTGGCAGGCCCGCTGCACGAGCCGCTTCGACGTCGGCCGTTGCGCCGGGCTGCAGCGAATAAAACGCCACGCCGTCGATTTCGCGAAACGCCTGCGCATAGCGCTGCGCGCCGACGCGTCGAAAACGGTTGCGTCCGTGATTCAGACTGCCCGTCCACGCAAGCCCGACCTTCAGGCGCTTTTCACCGGCGAGTCGCGCGCGCCATGCGTCGCGCAAATCTGCGTCCGCGCGCAGGTAGGGCACCACGGGCGGAATCGATTCGATGCGCGTACCCAACATCAGCGGCGCGCTGACGAGCGGCAATTCGAAGTCGAACGGCGGCAGGGCTTCGACTTCACGCGCAGCGGAATACGCATCGACATGTTCGCCGAAGCTGCGCGGCAACAGCGCGCCCATCTGCCCAAACGAATTCCACACGATACGCCCGCCCTCGCGATGCACGCGCTGCGCGAGCAGCGGCATGAAGCGGCAAAACTGCAGCACGTCGCCCATGCCCTGCTCGCCCCACACGAGCAAAGTCTTACCCTTGAGCGATTCGCCGCGCCATTGCGGCCTGCCGAATGGCGGACGGCCGTTCGTCAGCATGCTGGCGGGATCGTTCCAGCGCGCTTCGTGCGCGAGCCAGCCTTCGGCATAGTTGCCGCGCAGCAGGTGCAGCACGCCAAGCCCTGTGCGCATCGATGCGTTGTCGGGCGCGAGTTCGCATGCTGTCGCCGCATGCGTCAGCGCGTCGTCCCAACGTTGCGCTTCCTTTAGCGCCTGCGCGAGGTTGCTATGCGCCACGGCGCTGTTCGGATCGATCTCGACGGCGCGCCTCGCCGCCGCAAGCGCACCGTCGAGATCGAAGCATGCGCGCCGCGCGCTCATCAGGTTGATCCACAGTGCGAAGTCCGATGGGTCCGCTGCGACGGCCGCTTCGAGCAATTGCCGTTCTTCGGCGGGATCGCCGCCTGTGCGGTTCAACGCGATCGCGAGGTTCTTGCGCAATTGCGGAAACGCGGGCTCGATCGCAAGCGCCTGGCGATACGGCGCGAGCGCATCGCGATGCCGGTTCGCCATCTGCAGCGCGTAGCCGAGACGGACGCTCGACGCCGCGCTGTGCGGTTCGAGTTGCGCGACCGTTTCGACGAGCGCGATGGCTTGCGCGATGTCTTGCTGTTCGAGTAGTTCAAGCATCAACCGGTCGATCGATACGCTATCCGTCGGGTGCAGATAACACGCCGCTTCGAGCCACAACGCACGTGCGCGTATATCGCCCTCGGACTGCGCGGCGAGCGCACGGCGAAGGAAGGTCAGAAACGGATCGAAGGTTGGCGGCATAAAGGCGAAGTGACGAGTTGAACGATGCATTGCGTCGGCCGCGCGTGACGCGCCGAGTCAGACATTCTCTGACTAACGGCGCGGCCTGTCGTAAAGAATCGTCAAGTGCTGAAGCGATAGCGACCGATGGATGCGTCGTGCGCGGTCGTTCACGCTTCGTTTAAAGCCCTCGCGATCGGTTGGATCGACAGGAGCGCACTACCTCCAAAACATCGCATCGCCATCGCATTAGCGCGGACTGTTTCAAAACACTCCAAACCGGGGGACGGCATAGGGCGCCACGTAAAACAGAACGACAAGAACAGTCCCAATGCAAAATGCGGACGTCCATCTTCCCATTGTCCAGCGCCGGTAAGCCGTCGCATTAAGGGTCGCGAAAACAATACCGGGTCCAAGCAGCACACTCGCAAGAACAAAAACCGTATGAACTCGCGGGCTGCAATGTTCCATGTCAGAGCAGCCAGATGCCGACGCGTTTGTATGCGTCCAATCGATATGACTGAATGCGTAAAGCAGGAACCATGTCAACATCAGCCCCCACACAAACCCCAGTACCGCGACAGACAACCGCTTCACTGCACCTCCCAAAATAGAATTTTTCTAGATTTCCCGAGGTCCGAGTATATGTTGTCGCTACGTCCTCGAAGCCACGATAATGGATTGGGAATACTGGGCACTCCGACTCGAAAGCGTAGAAAGGATTCTGCAGAAGGGGTAAGGGTATCTCTATTCCACAAATCGATGTGGCCGCCGCTCAGGTCGCTTTGCGAATCACCCTCCTGCCGCCAATAACCATAGAAAAAGATAATTCCTGTGCGCCCGTTGATCTTGCTCTGCCAGTCCAAGCCGGTAATATTCTCTGCGGCTGAAACGCCGGCAAACGGCCGGTTTTGAAGCCATTCTGCTAATTCATAGGCGCGGGTGGCAGTCGCTTTGCCATCGATCAGGATACGACCCAAGGTTGGTTTTCCCGGCATCGGCTTGACCAGCCTCTGTGAGAATGACTTCATGTCGCTGCCAATGCGATGAAATACTACGCTCATGCGAATAGCGCACTGATTGCCATAGTCGCCGCTCGGATCGTCGTATGGATTACCCGTGGGATAAGCAATCCACAACTCTTGAAACGTCAATACCCTCAATTGGACTTCCTTGATCGAACCCGGCGTCCGATTTGTCCTGATAACGGATCTTTGATTTGGCATTATTCGGTTCCTCCCTGCCTTGCAAGCGCTTCATCACCCCAAAAAATGATGTACTCGTCGGCGCCATCGGTCGCGATGCGCGGTAAAACGCGGCTCGAATCAGTGCATCCCATGCGCGACCGCCCGTCCGAAGTCACAATGAAGTATGGGTAACCGCCATTCATGCCGGGCGCGATCGCACGTACCTGCTCGTCAAAAGTTGTGTCGAAAGAAAGTGCCGATGCGATGTCAATCTCAGCGCTGCTCGCAACCGCCGCGTCTCCGTCCGTGTGATAGAAGCAGCCAGGGTTCTGGCCAGCCAAAACCCGGTTTTTCCCGCAAGGGCACAACACGAGATCGCCCTCGATAACACCCGCTCTACCGTGATAGCAGCGCCGCGCTGCCGTGCCGACGATCTTGAACGTGCCTTTACACCTGCCGCATGTCGCCTCGTCGCCATGGAGGGCGAACGGCCTGCCGTGGTCGGTCATGCCGACCGCAGACCCTCCGAGGACAAGCCCACCTGTCGTCGTAGGGTTCCCCTGCACAATGAGCGCCTTACGCATAGAACAGTCCCATAGGCGTTCCGTACCAACAGGGCGAGCACTGCGAGTCAATTGGAATGGCCGCTTTGCTCCGGGGAGCAACGGCCCCGAGTTCAGTTTCGAGGTGACCCGATACGCAAGTGGCGCGTGTGCCTCGCGTTGCAACAAGCAACGCCGTTTCGTTGTTGCTCTTTTCTGACATGAATTCGTCTCCCAAGAATCGGAACGTCACCTAAGCGGTGACTTTCATGAGCGTAACTAGCGCCCCACACAATTCTGTAAAAAGACGTCACGCCTGACCATGCGTTGTGGAGAAGATGTCGGCGATGATGATGGAAGACTGGGCAAGCGGCACGATCGTGCCCGGCTACAACGCGATCCGCGACGCGCGCTTCGTCACGTACATGACGTATGCGGGCCACAGCAGCAACAACTGCGGTCTGACGACGTGGACGCCCTACCGCGGACTGCGAATGCTACGCGGCGACGACATGCCGCCTGGCCCCAGCGAGCCGTTTTGACCGACCGCAAAACATGGCGCCACGAGTCTTAAGTCTCGTTTAATTCTTTCCTGTGAACATGCCGCTCAACATCCCTGTCCCATGCAGGGCTGTTGTGCCGCTCGCCTACCGGCGGCGCTTTTTTATCCACCAGTGGGGCCTCCCCGACCGGAGACACACGATGGTTGAAGACACGGTGTTCGAACATTTACGCGCGCTGCACGGCAACGCGCAGACGCTGACCATCCGCAGCTGCACCGTCTCACCGCCGATGCAGCACCCGTGGGGCCGTTCGTTCCGGCTCGTCGAATGGACCTTCAGGCACGACGTTGAATCCTTCCGGCGCGTCGTGCCTGCCGAGAGCACGCCTCGTCAGATTGCCGAAGCCGTAATGTCGCACGTGCCGGGGCGGCGCTTCTGCCAGCCTGGCGGATAGCTTGCGCGCCGCACAGCGCAAGGCGTTCGATTCGCTTGCCGCGGGCGCTGGACGCCGGGTTGCCGTTTTTCATCACGCAGTCCTCCACGCAGACATCGCCGGCCCTGTTTTGGCGGGCGGAAACACATTCCACGATCCGTCGTCGTGACGGAAAAAGAAGATCGACAGCAGCCCGTTGGGGCGCACCGCCTCGACGCACACGCAGCGGCGATGCATCTGCGTGCGGCAGAAGCGCACCACGCGCGCGGGCATCGCGGGTGTCGGTGCGAGCCATTTGTCGACGGCCCAGTGCAGTGTTTTTCCGGTCGGGCTCATGGTGGTCTCCTTCGCTTTCCTGACTGCTTTTACGGCATTCGACGTTTCGAACTTCAATCGCCGGGGTTCAAATTCCAGTGCTCATACTGCGTTAACAACGGAGCGGCCGATTTTCATCCGGTTACCGACAAAAGCGCTGGCGAGGCACAGCAGCGCATGCATGCCGGTGCGCGGATGCGTGAGGCATGCATGGACCTGTTCGCTGCGGCTTTCGCCGAGCAGGCACCATGCGCAGAAGTGCTCGCAGTTGTTCGTCAGCAGGCGATAGTGGTTTTCGCCGAGGCGCGAACGGGCGCGCAGCACGGTTTGTTCGGCGGTGTACTTCGGGAACGGATGCGGGCGAACGGCGACTGCGTGACCGTCGGCGAAGGCTTCGAGCGCCACTTCTTCGACGGGGCCGCGATGCGCGGACTTCGCGAAACCTGCGTAGTGAATGACCTTGCCGCCACCGACGTAAATGCCGTGATGTTCGTAGCCGCGGCGTTGGGTGATCAGATGGGCACCGAGGGCGGGTTCGTCGCTGGAACCGTCGAGCACCACATCAGCCGATGCGTAAGCAGCCGCGCGGTTTGCACCTTGTTCATTGCGAGATTGTTGGAGGTTGCGGTTCATGGCTTTGCTCTGGGTTCCGGTTCAAAAGGCCAACACTGTTGCCGACTCTTTTGCATCATCCGGACCAGGCTATCTAAGCCATTGATTTATAGATATATTTCAAGCAGACACGTACTTTGAAGGGGGTCTGTGTAGGGTCACACCCAACAGAATTTCGAGCGGTTGTGTTGCGCACACACCATCACTTTCAGGTCCACGCTCCTGCGCATTACGCTGCAAAAATGTGTTGGTTGCCCCGTCTTTCGCAGCGGCGTGCTGTTGGACGACCGCCAACGTCCCGACGCGCTCGCGCGCGACGCGCGCACGCGCGTGTCCGCTCTATTCCGCGCCCAGCAAGGACGCACGAGAAAGCGCACATGCCCGCCGCGCATTGGCACAGCCCTTGCAAGTTATGTCGCAACTTCCTTTGACTTCCGGCCACGCGACGCGGCGGCCATTCTGGAGACACGCCATGGCTTCCATCACCATCAGCGACCTATCGCACAACCTCGCTCTGGATCGCAAGGCGATGTCCGCGATCAGCGGCGGCGGCGGTGCGCCGTGGGTATTCGGCTGGATCACGCCGTACGTGCATGACACGCCGAGCGTCGGACCCGTCGTAAACCTGTACGACATCACGAACAACTTCTATGCTAACCAGATGATCAATCAGTTCCAGACGGTTGATGTGAACAACACGGGCAACAACTCGAACATCACCGTTTCTCCTGACGCACGCAGCACGAACCGGGCTTAGATGCCGTGACCTGTACCAGTCAATTCCGGTGGGCGTCGGCGGCGCGTACGGACACGGGCCGGGTACGCGAGATTAATGAAGACGCCTGTCTCGATCAGCCGCAGCGCGGCCGCTGGGCCGTGGCTGACGGCATGGGCGGACACGACGTCGGCGATCTCGCCAGCCAGCTCGTGGTCGAAACGCTAGGCCAGTTGCCGGCGCAGGCGGGCATCAAGCATTGCATCGCCGAGGCGCGCACGCGTCTGCAGGACGCGAACCGCCAGTTGCGCGACGAAGCGAGCCGCCGGCAGGTGCAGCGCATCGGCACGACCGTCGTCGTGCTGCTCGCGTGCGACCGCTTCTGCGGCTATCTATGGGCGGGCGACAGTCGTATCTATCTGCTGCGGCAAGGGCAATTGCGACAGTTGACGCGCGATCACAGCCAGGTGGAAGCGCTCCGGCAGTCCGGTTATCTGACCGAGGAAGAAGCCCGCCATCATCCCGCGCACAACATCATCACGCGCGCGGTCGGCGCAACCGATCAACTCGAACTCGACGAAGACGCAATCGAAGTCGTGGACGGCGACGTGTTCCTGCTGTGCAGCGACGGCCTCAGCAATGAATTGACCAACGAAGAAATCCAGCAGACGCTCGCGAGCGTCGATTGTCTGCATGCGCCCGGCGAACTCGTCGATATCGCACTCTCTCGCGGCGGCCGCGACAACATCACGGCGGTAGTCGTGCAAGCAGAAGACCCGCAAGCAACCGACAAGACCTTGCTGAACCCATCGCCCTGACAAGTTCCACTAGCCGTTGCTTCAATGCATCTCGGCTTCGTCATCCTCTTCCGTGTCGTCCTTGCGCGCATTCGCCTGCGCATGTGCGCGGCGAAAGTCCTTCGAATGCAGTCCGTGCTTCTTCAGCAGCATCTGAAGATGTGAACGGTTCATGTCGACGCGGCGCGCCAGTTCGGCGACCGTGCCGCCCACTTCCTGCAAGCCGCGTTGCAAGAAAGCCTTTTCGGCTTCGTCGCTGGCGGCGCGCTTCGCATCGCTCAACGACAACAGATTGGTCACGCTCGCCGCGCCGTTCGCGGCCTCGGTCGCTGCGCCGAATATCGACACCGACACGGGTGCCGTGGGCCGCATATCCACCGGCAAATGATCCACATCCGCGATGTCGCCCGCGAGGCACGAGATGCGGTACATCACGTTGCGCAATTCGCGGATATTGCCCGGATACGCATAGGTCAGCAGAAAGTCCCGCAATTTAGGGGTGATTCTCACGGGGCGGCGCTTGAGCGCGCCCGCGGCCTCGTCACCGAAGTACTGGATCAGAAGCGGAATTTCATCGCGCCTTTCGCGCAGCGGCGGCAAGGTCACATGAATGACGCTCAACCGGTAAAAGAGATCTTCGCGGAACGTGCCCTGCTCGCTCAGCTTGCGCAGGTTGCGATTGGTCGCGGCGACGATCCGCGTATCGACGCCGATCGGCTCGTCCGAGCCCACGCGCTGTATTTCATGCGCCTCCAGCACGCGCAGCAGTTTTACCTGCCCCGTCAAAGGCAATTCGCCGATTTCGTCGAGAAAGATCGTCCCCGTATGCGCGCTTTCGAACTTGCCTTTACGGTCGTTCGTCGCGCCCGTGAATGCGCCTTTTCTGTGGCCAAACAGTTCCGACTCCAGCAGGTTCTCCGGAATCGCACCGCAGTTCACGGAGATGAACGGCTTGTCAGAGCGGCTGCCGTTCGCATGGATGACCTTCGCCATCAGCTCCTTGCCCGTGCCGCTTTCGCCGTCGATCAGAACGGGCAGATCGGTCGGCGCCGCTTTCTCCGCGATTTCGAGCGATTCCAGCAGTTTCGGGTTATCGCCGAACGTGCCTTCGAAAATGAAGCTGCGCGCGAGCAACGCCTGCCGCCGCGCGCCACGCGACAGGTCGCCGCGCATCGGCTCGACCACGGCCGCCTGAACGAAGCGCTCCTTGTGCGACATCTGCATGACTTCGTCGCGCAACGAACTCGCCTGTTTCAGGAGCTTTTCGATATCCGCGCGTTCGAGCCGCGACGACCAGCGCAGCGTCGAGCGCAGGATCTCGATCTTCTCGATCAACCCTGCGTAAGAGATGGCGGAGCCGGCTTCGTCAGGCTGCTGGTCAAGTATTTTCATCAGGCGCTCAATTGTTTCTGGACGAGCTGGTAGTACATGCCCTTCCGGTTGACCAGTTCTTCGTGACGCCCCTGCTCGACGATCGCCCCTTCATAGAGCACGAGAATCTTGTCGGCGCGCATGATCGTACTGAGCCGGTGCGCGATGATGACGGCCGTGCGTCCCTTGAGGATTTCCTGCATGTTACCGAGGATATTGCTCTCCGATTGCGTATCGAGTGCGGAAGTCGCCTCGTCGAACACCAGAAGGCGCGGATCGTGATACAGCGCGCGTGCAATGCACAGCCGTTGAATCTGCCCGCCCGACAAACCAATGCCGCGCTCGCCGACCACCTGTTCGTAGCCGAGCGGCAGCTTGGCGATGAACGCGTGCGCGTCGGCCATCTTGGCCACTTCTTCGATGCGCCGGCGATCCGGCGTGTCGTCGCCGCTTGCGATGTTCTCGGCGATCGTGCCGGAAAACAGCAGGTTCGATTGCATGACATAACCGATCTGCGCGCGGAAGAATGCCTTGTCGATCACGCTGATGTCGTATCCGTCGACCGTCATCTTGCCGTCGCTCGGTGCATAAAAACCGACCAGCAGCTTCGCGAGCGTGGTCTTGCCCGAACCGCTGCGCCCGACGATCGCCACCAGTTCGCCCGGCTTGATATCGAAGCTGATGTTCTCCAGCACATAGGCGCTGTCGTCGTCGCTATAGCGGAAGTAGACGCCGCTCAGGCTGATCTCGCCTTGCAGGTCGGGCAGCATCACGCGCGACGGCAGGTCCTGGGGCTTCTGCTCGGGTTCGATATCGAGCACGTCGCCCAGACGCTCCATCGCGACGCCCGCGTCGTTGAGCATGCTCCACAAGCTGACGAGTCCCATCAACGGCGTCAGCACACTGCCCATGAAAGCGTTGAACGCAATCAACTGCCCGATCGTCATTTCGCGGGCGAGCACGAGATTCGCGCCGACCCACAGAATCGCAATCGTGGTCGCAGCATTCAGCAACTGGCTGATAAAGCCAATCAAAATGTTGAAAGCGTGAGCGCGGTATTGCACTTCGAGTGCCTTCGCGTATTTCTTTTCCCAGCGCAAGCGCACGGGCCGCTCGATGCCCATCCCCTTCACTGTTTCGACGCCGGACAACGCTTCCATCAGGAACGATTTCGAATCCGTCCCGGCCGCGAACGTGTCGCGCGCGTAGTTTTTGATCTTCGGCGTCGCAATCAACGTGAGTGCCAGGATGGGAATGACGAAGGCGATCAGCACGAATGTCATCTTCGCGTTATAGAAGAACATGATCGCGAAGTAGATGAACACCATCAGCAGATTGAGTGCCGTCGTCACCGTCGATTCGGTGAGGAAGGCGCGTATCGTCTGGTTCTCCTGGAAGCGCGCAAAAATGTCACCCGTCTTGCGCTTGGCAAAGAACGAGAATGGCAGCGACATCGTGTGTCTGAAGAACTGCGACATCATCGCGAAGTCCATGTTGCGTACCATGAAGTTCGACAGGTACGCGCGAACCATCGACATCAATTGCGAGAACACGTTCGAAATGATCAGACCGAGTATCAGCAGATGCAGCAAGCTGACGTTCTGATGCACGATCACGCCGTCGAGGATGTTCTGAATGATCAATGGCGGTATCACGCCCAGCACCTGGATCACGAAGGTCGCGAGGAACAGGTTCATCAAAATCTTTTTATACGGCGTCAGATAGCCAACGAAGCGCAGCCACGGCGAGCGCGACGCGGACAGCTGAACGAGATTCGGCCCCGGCGTAAACAGCAGGCAGGTGCCGCTCCAGCCGCGCTCGAAGTCTTCGAGACTCAGCTTGCGGAACCCCAGTGCGGGATCGGCGAGCCATACGCGGTTTTTCGACACGCCGTACACGATGATGTAGTGATAGCCTTCCCAGTGAACGATGAACGGCAGATCGAAGCCGCGCAACGAATCGAACGTACATTGCACGCCGCGCGCCGTGAAGCCGAGCGATTCACCCGCGCGCGCCAGGCTGTCCAGCGTCGCGCCCTGCGTCGTCACGTTCGCGAGTTCGCGCAGCTTGCCGAGTGTCATCGGAATGCCGTAGTGCTTGCAGATCATAGCGAGGCATGCGGCGCCGCAATCCATTTCCTCGGCCTGCTCGACAAGCCCGAAGCGCCGTATCACGCGCTCGCCGAGTTCGGGTTTCGAATGCAGGTCCAGCCGCAAAGGACGCTTGCGCCGCTGCTCGATGCGTTTTTGCCGGTCCAGTTCGCGGTCGGCGTATTTGATGCGCTCGTCGAGCACTTCGCGCAGCTTCGGATTGCGCTCCAGAATGAAATGCACGGTGCGCTCGGGAATCACGAGCAGCCGCGTGTCCGTCGTCGCAATGGCCGATGCCGTCTGCTCCTGTCGCATCAGGCAGGCCTTCTCACCGAAAATTTCGCCTTCGCGCAGCGTCGCGAGCGTGTAGTCGGTGCCGTCCTCATTGCGCACGATGCGCACTTCGCCTTGCCGGACGACATACAGCCGGCGGTCGTCGCGCGCGTCCTGTTTGAGAATCTCCTTGCCCGCGCTGACTTTCTTGACGCCGACGCTGCGCACGTATTCTTCGAGTTCCTGTTTGTTCAGCTTGCCGCGCAAATCGAATAGCTGCGCGACGAAACCGCCCGCCGAGTTGATCGCCACATAACTCGCGACGAACGCCAGCGCCGCCTGATTGCCGGCGATGATCGGCTCCATCGCGGCGCGCGGAATGAACAGCAGCTCGGTCTTCCCCGAAGAGCGTACCGACGATTCATGCGAGTACGCGCGCAGCATCGCAATATCGGCGAATACTTCGCCCGCTTTGCGCACGCCCATGCTGATCTCTTTGCCGTGCTCTTCGGTGAAGATGCGCACCGAGCCGGACTTGATCACACAGATGCCATCGGCGGGATCGCCCGCGTTGCACACCGTTTCGCCAAACGAATAGAAGCGCGATTGCACGTGCTCCGCGAGGCGTTCGAGTTCTTCGCGCGTGAACGGCGACAGAATCTCGACCGTCGAAAGAAAGTCGGCGATGGAAGGCGTGGTTTGCGGTGCATCCATGATGCTTGAGGTCCCCGTCAGCAGTGCGCGTCAATCAGAGTGCTTCGATGATGTGTTCCTGCGCGCGTGTCATCAGCCATTGTTCGCGCAACAGTCGCTTGATTTCCGACGCTACGTCCTCGTCGAGTTGTGCCGGATATTTCGCCGTCACCGCAAAGATCTCAAAGCACGAGCGGTCCAGCGACGCAAACGGCCCGAGCAGATCGCCGACTGCCGCGTTGAAGATCTTCGCCTCGATATCGGGCTTCAGCGATCCGCGCAGTACTTTTCCGATCACGCCGCCCGAGTCTTTCGTATCGGCAATCGAATGCTCGCGCGCCATTTCCGCGAACGCATCGGGATCGTCGCGCAGATACGAGATCATTTCCTTCGCCTTGCCTTCGTCGTCGAGCAGAATATGGCTGACCTCGATGGCATCGAACTTCGGCGAATTCATCGAAAAGTACTCTTCGATCTCGCCTTCGCTACCCACCTTGTCGAGCATCTTCTCCTGATACAGGCTGTCGGTGACGAACGTCTCGAACTCGTCGAGACCGACCTTCAGCGTGTCGAGATACTGGTTCATGTCCGCCGCGCGATGCAGCCCGCGCACACGCCGGAACTGGTCGGCGCGCTCCTGTATCTCGTCGGCGCTCACGGTCACGCCATGCTTCTTCGCGGCGTGTACGGTCAGCTTGTCGCGCACCATCTGCTCGATCAGGCTTTCGAACTGGCCCGTGAGTTTCAGTAGACGTATGAATTCGCCGACATCCACGACTTCATCATCGATTCGTACGATCGCGGTCATCTCGTCCGCTCCTCTAGTGACGGCCCGAACGAACGGGCGGCTGGCGGTTGTACTTTCGGCTACGCTTGCGTTGCAGTGAGTTCTTTTGAAGCTATCCGGCCAGTTGCCTGAACGGGTCCAGCCCAAGATCGATCAACCGCCGCTCGCGCACGACGATTTCGGCGCTCGCCGTCATGCCGTATCGCAGCGGATAGCGGTTTTCCGCGATCTGGTAATAATTCCTGTCGAGCTGGACGCGGCCTTCGTAGACAGGCTGCTTGTCCTGCGCCGATGGCTTGGTTGCCGGCGAGATGTACGCGAGCGTGCCGTTGATCAGCCCATACCGCTGATACGGAAACGCGTTGAATTTCATCTTGACGGCCATGCCTTCGTGTAGAAACGCGCGGTCGCGCTCGGCGATCTCGATCTTCAGCACGGGGCGCGCGTCCTTCGGCGCGATGCCGCCGAGCGGCGCATTCGCCTGGATCTTGTCGCCCGTTTGCGTCGACGTCACGTCGGTAATCACACCCGAAGTCGGCGCGAGTATCAGCAGAAAGTTGTCCTTGTCGATGTTCTCGAAGCGGATGCGCGCAGCCGCGTCGGCGACGAGGCGTGCCGTCTGCAATTGCAGGCGCAGTTTCTCTTCAGTGCTGGTGATGTCGCGGATCAGATCGTCGTATTCAAGCTGCAGCTTCGTCGACTGCTGGCCACTCGTTTCGAGTTGCGCGTTGGCCTCCGCGTATTCGTGACTCAGCTTGAAGTCGAGTTCGGCGAGCCGCGATTGCGCGACACGGTACGCATTTTCCGCTTCCAGCGCGGTGTTGCGCTTCGCTTCCACCTGCAACTCGGCGACGCCGCCGCCACCTGGCTGCGCGAACAGACGCGCGTATTTGTCCGCTTCCTGGCGCGACGCATCGCGCGCGCGGCGTGCATTGTCGAGCGTGCTGCGCGCTTCTTCGAGTTGCGCTTTCTGGCCTTCCGCAAGCTTGCTCGTGCCTTCCGAAATACGGTTCTCGTGCAGACGCTCTTCCACTTCGAGCTGATCCTTGAGCGCGGTCGCCTTGCGCTCCATCAATTCCTTCTTCTGCGGAAACTCTTTCCATTCGCGCTCGGCGTCGTCGAGCTTCAGCTGCGCCTGCAGCGCGTTGGTTGCCGCTTCGATTGCGCCGCGTGCATTGAGCCGCGCGAGCACATCGCCCTTCGATACGGGTTGCCCTTCGGCGATATAGAGATCAGTGAGTTCGCCGTCGATCGGCGCATAAATGCGCCGCACGTCCGATTCCGGCGCGAGCGTGCCTTGCGCCGTGACGATCACGTCAGCGCGTCCGAAGAACGACCACATCAGGCCCGAGACAACGAGCGCGACCAGGGTCAGCACGAGCGCCTGCGCGATGCGCACGGGTTCCGCCGTGAGAATCGCAACGCCTTCGGCGCTGTGATCTTCGAGCGCTTTGTAAAGCGGCTCAGGGTGATTGTCGCGCTTCACTTTCGTCACTGCCTCCAATCAACGCAAGCTTCGATTTCAGCAAGCCGGGTTCGAGCACCATCCGCAATTCCTGCAGCGAGCGGCGTTGCAATTGCGTTTCCGCTTCGATGTCTTCGAGCAACTGATCCGAGCCTGCCGGATGCGGCGCCTTCAGTTGCGTATAAACGCGCATGCCCTGTTGCGCCGCCGTATTGGCGCCCGCCAGCAGAAGCGCCTGACTGCGAAAGCCCCCCGAGATGCCGGATTCCAGGCGCTGTGTGCCGCCGATCGAGCCATTCGCACGATACTGCCGCCACAATCCCTGTGCGCGATCTATCTGATCTTGCGCGCGCGCCAGCGCCTTGTCGCGCAGCGCATTGACGTCGCCCTGAACGGCGCGCACGAAGTACACGTCTTCGACGGGATCGAGACTGGCGTAAAACGACAGCAGTTTGTCGTCGCGATCTCCCGCACCACGGCTTTTCTGCACGTCGGCGAACTGGTCGAGCAGCGACTTCTTGTGCGCGAACTCCGCTGCGATCACATCGGACCACGGGCCAGCGGGTATCGCCTGCAAGCCGGCCAGCGCCTGCTGGCTGTCGCCGCTTTGCCATGCGGTGCTCGCCGCGTCATGCTTCGCCACGACTTCCGCAGAAGGCAGACGGCTCGCGCTCAGTTGCGCGTACTGCGACTTGAATGGCGGCGTCCTGAAGTTCGCCTTTTTCATCAATGCGAGCAGCGGAACGAGGTGCCGCGCCGTCATTTCGTTGAAGATGTCCGTGTACTGGCGCAAGTCGCCACGCAGAGCATCCAGCCCGGCGAGCCGTGGATAGCGTTGCGCGTAATCGTCGAGCACGGCGGGCAGCGCATCGGGCTTGTCGCGTCCCAGTTCCGTCGCCACGGTCGAGTTAAGCCGGTCGATCGCCGCGAGGTACACGGAGTCGTCGCTTTGCAGCTTGCGCAGATGGCTCATCGCGAGCGCATAAGGCTCGGTGAATTCAGGCACGTACGACGCAATTCGGTCCAGAATCCGCTGATGCCCCTTTGCATCGTCTTGCCAACGCTTGAGCAGATTGTCGATACGCCCTTCGTCGCTATAGATGCGAATCGGCGCATCCGGGCCGCCCCGGCCGACGACAAAACGTTCAAGATCTCCAACCCAGTTCAACTGATTGATCAGCGCGAGCGCATCGGGATTGTTCTGGCTCGTCGCGCGCATGCCTTCGATCAACGCCGCGGCACGATCGAACTGTTTCACCTGCAACGCCGCCAGCCAGCCAGGCACACGCGCTTTCATCAGCGCCTCACTCGCAAGCGCGCGGATCGGGTCGCTCGCAGGGTGACGCTGCAAAGACGACGTGCCGACTTCCGCCGCCGCTTCGTATTCTCCCGCCGCAAGCAGGCTCTTGATATCGCGCTCCGCCGCGCCGCGCAGGTACAGCGTGACGGCCAGTCCCGCAACGACCACCAGCACCACCAGTCCGCCCCATCCGACACGCCGCATCGTCGTGCGGTCGCCGGCCGCGAAGGTGCGCGTCAGTTCGCGCAGCAACAGTTGCCAGCGTCGGCGCGGACGGCGTGTCTGGGCTTCCGTCCCTTCGTCCGGCGTCAAGGGCGGCGCGTTTTCATTCACCTCGTCTTCGCGCTGCAATGCGCGATCGACGCAGAAGATGTCGAGAAACGAATGCGCCGCGCCGACAAACGTGGTCTTGTCGGGATCTTCCGCGGGCATCGCCGCCACGGGCGCAGCTGCCGCAGGCGCAGCTGCCGCGGGTGAAGCAGCCGCGGGCGCAGCCGCTGCGGGAACGCCCAGCGCGGCGGCGGGCGGTACCATCTGGGTCACGGTAGGCTCGATTTCGAACGACTTTTGCAGCGCTACCTGATAGACGAAATGATCGCCGCCGAATCCAACGACATCGCCGTTTTGCAATGCGACAGCCGATTCGCCGAGACGCTTGTAATTAAGGAACGTGCCGTTCGTGCTGCCGAGATCTTCGATCCACGGTTCGCCGCCCTTCATGAAGATATGAGCGTGGCGCCGCGAGATGTAGTTGACCTGATGCGGATAGCGGTCCTTGTAGCGCGAGAACAGTTCGTCCGTCTTGCTGACGAGAAACGGAAACGCAATGAGGTCGATGGGTTCGAGCCCCAGATCCGCGCGCTCCGGCTTCAGCGTGACAGTCAGATGCTGCACGCCGCGCGCGGATGCCGAACTGAATGGACGCGGCTCGATTGCGACGCGATACGTCAGATCACCGCCGAAGCACAGCTCATCGCCGGCACGCACACGCGACGGCGTCATCCGTACGGCAACGCCGTTGACGGTCGTGCCGTTCTTGCTGTCGAGATCCGCCACATACACCGCACCATGCTCAGTAAAGATGCGCGCGTGACGCCGCGAAAGTCTGATGACCCGATCACGCGGATAGTCGGCAAACGGCGCCTCGCTGCGGCCGATCGCAAACAGATCGTCGACGATCCGAATGGGGCCAAGAGAAGGATGCGAGACAGGCAGCAACAGGACGTCGAACTCCTTGTCCAGAGCCGCCCGCATCTCAGCAATCGGAGCTTCGCCGGGATTCATCTCTTTGCATCACTAAGCGTGGACATGAACGGAGCGTTCGACAGACGCGGCGATTGAAGCATATTCGACGCAGCCGTCATGCTGACCGTATGAGCGGCTAATCAGGAATTTTAAGTCACGCATGGTGTTAGTCAATTATGGGTACGGCTAATGCGGTCTATATTCAGGCAACGGTTTTCACAGACTTCGTTTTAAGAACCGTGCCAGCTTTTCCTCTATTCGCCCGCGTCATGCACGCAGTACTGCCGCTTCATTTCTCGACCTCATTGCTTCACTTGTTTCTGCACGTCGACAGCCGGCCACCCGCCGCCGAGCGCCTTGTAAAGCAGTACCGTGTCGGACAGTATTTGCTGGTGATTCGTCAGCAGATCGAGTTGCGCCTGCAGCAGCGTGCGGTCCGTTTCGAATACGTCCAGTTGAGACACCACGCCTTCGCGCAATTGCGACTGCATTTGCACGTTGACGACGCTCAGACGTTCCACTTCCTGTTGCAATTCGACGCGCTGCTGCTTGTGCGAGTCCAGATTGACGAGTGCGTTTTCCACTTCCTCGAATGCGCCCATCACGGTTTGCCGGTACTGCTGCTCGGCGACGGTGGTTTGCGCCTCGGTGGTCTTGACGTGGGCACGCACGCCAGGATCGAGTAGCGGAATATTGATGCTCGGCATGAAGCCGAACGTGAACGACTTCAAAAGATCGGACAGCGCGAAGCTCGCGGTGCCGCCATGGCCCGTCAGGCTGATGGTCGGCAATTGCGCCAGCTTGGCTTCGCCGACCAGGTTATACGCTTCGAGCACGCGCAATTCCGATGCGACGAGATCGGGCCGGCGCGACAGCAGTTGCGACGGCAGCCCGCCCGGCACGGGCGGCTGTTGCACGCGCTGCTGCAGATGGCCGACGGGTACGGTGAATTCGCCGGCAGGCACGCCGATCAACGTGCATAGCGCATTGTTCGCAATTTTCCGCGAACGGCCCAGATCGAGCAGATCCTTCGTTAGACGATTGACCTCCGCCTGTTGACGCATCACCTGCGTCTTCGGAACGAGGCCATTGCGGCTCATGCCTTCGAAGATCGAGAGAATCTTCTTGTTCTCGTCGACCATTCTCTGTTGCGCGTCAATCTGATCGTCGAACTGGAGAATCTGGAAATACGTGGTCGCCACGTTCGACACGAGTTCCAGATAACCCGCGCGCCAGTCGGCTTCCGTCGCGTGGAACTCGGCCTTTTGCGCCTGTACGCCCTTTTCGACCTTGCCCCAGATGTCGATGTCCCAGTTCACCTGGGCAGCTACGTTGTACTGCCGCGTGAACGGCTGCCCCGTGGTTTTCTGGAAATTCGCGCCTGCGCCGAGATCGGCCGTCGGCAATGCACCCGCCTTCGCTTCGCCGATCTGCGCGCCCGCTACATCGATACGCGCGGCGAGCACCTTGATGTCGAAGTTGCCTTCGATCGCTTTCGCGATCAGCGTGTTCAGATACGGGTCCTGGAAGCCTTTCCACCAGTCGGGCACGATGGTGTCGGCGGGTGAAACGAGCGCGCCTGTCTTGTCGGACCATGACGCCTTGGCGGGCGTATCGGGGCGCTTGTAGTCGGCCATGTGAACGTCGACGCAACCGGCCAGCATGGCTGTGCAAACAGCAGCGGCAGAGATGACGCGAGCGACGGCGACAAACGAATCAGGCAACGCAGACACGATATTCTCCGATCATTTCCGGGTGTACTGCACGTGCAGAGCGCGCCTTTCAAGTAAAGCACGTCCAGCGCGGCATCTCTATCGATGTCGGCGGATTTCGTTCGGCGTGGAGTGCGTGCGGTGACGCGGCGGTCGTGTGGACAGGACGATTGGCTTCTGGATCTTTTTGACGATGCGTGGCGAAGCAAACTTCGCGACCAGCTTCGGGATTTTCCCGGAACCCGCGGAGGCCGGTCCAGACCTCCGCGGGCATCGCCATGTACTTAGCTCACGGAGACGTTGTTGTTGGCCAGCATCGTCGGCGTGATCGTCGTGGTCAGGCCCGACGCGAACGCGTTGCCGCCGCTCACGTTGCTGATGTTCATTTGCTGCTGGATCATTTGCTGCACATCGCCGATGCGCTTGCTGAAGTCGAGATTGATGGCCGGGAAGTTCGGATAGGCAGCGAAGCCGCCGTGGACGGCCTTCATAGCCTTGAAATCGAGTTCTTCGGCAACGGACAGGTCTTTGATCATCAGTGCGCTCATGACAGTTCTCCTAAGAGGGAAGCGAGGCTTCGCCAGGGTGTTTCGGTTCAGGTTCAAGCATCTTGTCTGCTCGGGCCTAACAACGCATGGGCTGTGCCAGTTGCACTGCCAGCGCCGCGAAAAACCTGCAAAACCTTGCTGCCATTGGGTGACGTGTCAGAGACTATTTGCGCATACGAATTCGATGCGCGTCGATCCCGCTCTCTAGTGCCGCTATGCGGCCAACATCCGACTCAAAACTGTTGGTTCGAAAAAGACAGCACTGAATACGAATGTTGAGCACATCCGTTCGCTCACTTCGCGATTACCGTGATCTTCTTCGAATAGACGGGGGGATTGTGCGGAATGTGGTTCTCGTCGCCCATCAGCAGTTGCAGCGTGTGCTTGCCGGGCGGCAAGGTGACCATGGTTTCCGTTTCGCCCGCGCCGAAATGCAGATGCTGGCGGTCGGAAGGAATCTCCTGATCCGCCGGCGGCAAGTCGGTGTCGATCAGCAGATGATGGTGGCCCGTGTTCGGATACTTCACGCCCTTGGGCGCGACACCCATGTAGCGCAAGCCGAACCACACGCGAAACGGCTTGTTGGCGGGCACGACCTGTCCGTCGTTCGGATAGCCGATGTACGCATAGGCATCCTTGGGCGCAGGCGTCGGCCCGGCGAATGCCACGTTCATCGAAGTGAGGGCGGTGAGGGCGGCAAGTGCCGCAGCGGCAACAACGATCCTGATCATGGCTGATGCTCTCCGTCTTGCGTCGTGCGTCTGGTGCGCCCTTGCGCCGGCGCAACGCTCGCGCGTGCTCACTTCACGATGATGGTGATCTTCTTCGAATAGACGGGCGGATTGTGCGGCACATGGTTGTAGTCGCCGAGCAGCAGTTGCAGCGTGTGCTTGCCGGGCGGCAGCTCAATGCGCGCGTCCGTTTCGCCTGCGCCAAAATGCAGGTGATTCCGGTCAGAGGGAATTTCCTGATCCATCGACGGCAGGTCCGTGTCGATCAGCAGATGGTGATGGCCTGTGTTCGGAACATTGACGCCTTTAGGGCAGACGCCCATGTTGCGCAAGCCCATTCGCACCCAGAGCTTGCCGCCTGTGATCACGGTGCCATCCGCCGGCCAGATGATGTAGACCTCGGCGCCAGGCGGCGCAGGCGTCGGTCCAGCGAACACCTGCGCGGAAGCCAGAAAGAGCGCGCCAATAGCCGCGAGCCTTATTCTTCTTTGCATTGCGCATTCTCCCAGGGAGGGTCAGTGCTGCTTGCTTCCGTTTTAGCTTAGGACGTAACTTGTTAAAAAGAAACGCCACGCTCGTTAACGTTCTGACGTTCTAACTGCGTGCTATCGTTTGTAAGGGTGGTCCAGGTAAATACGTTACGTGGGTATCGGGCGGCATGGCGGGCGGCGACTGTCCTGCTCGGGCCGGTTTGTCCGATGACGAGGTTCTATCAGAACTTCCAGAACAACCAGGATCTGAAAATGTGGCGAAAACTCCTGCTGGTATGCATGATCGGGGCACTCCAGATGCGAGAAGCCGACGCTCAACCGATGCCGCGCGGCGCGAGCGATGCCACTTCTCAAGCCGCCGGGAATAGTCTCTTTGCATTTCCCGCCGATGCGGCCGACCGCAAGGTCGCGCTCGTGATCGGTAACGCCAGCTATCCGGCCGGCGCGCTGCCGAATGCCGCGCGCGATGCGCAAAGCGTCGCCGGGTTGTTGCGCGCGCAAGGCTTCGATGTCGTCCTGCGCACCGATGCAACGGCGCCGCAGATGCGCGATGCGCTTGCCGAATTCGGCCGACGCCTGCAGCCTGGCGGCACGGCGCTTTTCTATTTCGCAGGGCATGGCCTGCAGGCGGGAGGCACCACGCTGCTCGCTTCCGCCGGTGCCGATCCGCGTGCGCCTGCTTCCTTGATGACAGCGAGCATCGATCTGTCGAACGTGCTCGACACGCTCGCGGCGCCGCGCAAGAACGCACTCAATCTCGTCGTGCTGGACGCATGCCTCACGCAACCGTTCCAGGCGACCCGTCTCGCGACGCCGTTGCCCCCGCAAACATTGATTGCCTATGCGACGACGCAAGGCGCGCAAGCCGCCGACGGCACCCGTCATGGCATTTTCACGGGCGCGTGGCTGCGCGAGATGCACCGCGCGCCCGATGCGTTCGTCGATTCGATGTTCGCTCATGTGGCGCGACAAGTCGCAGAAGAAACGCATGGCGCGCAAAGGCCGTGGCGCTTGTCGTCGTTGACGGAACCGGTGCGGCTTTTCGCTTCACGTCATGCATCGGAACATATTGAAGATGAGCCGAACGCAGTCGTCGCATTGAATAGCCGCGGCATTCTGCCGAAGGATAGCAACGAGCAATACGAGCTGACGTTCTGGGAATCGATCAAGGACAGCAATTACGCGAGCGATTACGAGGCATACCTGAAGGCGTATCCAAATGGCCGCTTTGCGACGCTCGCGAAGGCTCGGATCGACAGGATCAAGGCTTCCGGGCAGACAGCTCCGCCCGCCGCCACGCACGCAGCGCCGCCAGCAACGCCGTCGCGTCCTGCCGCCGCTGCCGCGCCTGCGCCACAACCTGCGCCTGCACCCGCGCCCACACCGGCGCCGAAAGCGGCCGCAACGCCTGCTCCCGCACCCGCACCTGCCCCCACGCCCGCGACAGCACGTGCCGCGACAGGCGGTGAGAGCAAGGACTGCGCGGCCTGCCCGGTGATGATTTCACTGCCCGCAGGCTCGTTCACGATGGGCAGCAATTTCGACCCGTCCGAAAAGCCGCCGCATCACGTGACCATTTCAGCGCCATTCGCTATCGGTAAATACGAGGTGACGGTCGAGCAATGGAACGCATGCGCCGACGTCAACGGATGCCCGAAGCTGTCGCCCGAAAACAATTCCGTGAAGAACGCACCCGCACGCGATCTCAGTTGGGACGATGCGCAGGCGTATGTGAAGTGGCTGAGCAAGGTCACGGGCAAAGCGTATCGACTGCCTACGGAAGCGGAATGGGAATATGCAGACCGCGCGGGCACCACGACGAAATACTGGTGGGGCGACCAGATGCGCAAAGGCATGGCGAACTGCAAGGACTGCGGCGATCCGTATCACAAGGAAGCGCCCGAGCCCGTCGGCACGTTTGCAGCAAACCCGAACGGCTTGTACGACATGAACGGCAGCGTCTGGGAATGGGTCAGCGACTGCTGGCATAACTCGTACCAGGGCGCGCCGAACGACGGACACGCTTGGGATTCACCCACCTGCAACACGCGCGTGATTCGCGGCGGCTCATGGCGGGAAGGCAACGACTACATGCTTAGCTCGACGCGCTTCAAGTACAGCCAAAGCGTGCGCCAGTCGCAAGACGGCTTTCGGGTGGTGAAAGAACTCAAGTGACCTGATATGCAGCAAAGCGCGCGCCCTTCAATGCGCGCGCGCCTTGCTCGTGATCTGCGCGAAGTCCGCGACGATACGGTCTTGCCCATATTTGGAGGCAAGCTGCTTGAGCCGCGTATCGAGCGCGCGCAAATAGTCCGTGCGCGACTCGCTTTCGGGCCGTGGCGTATCGAAGAGCGGCGCGGGCGTGATCAGCAGAACGACCAGTTCCTGACCGAACGGCTTCGAGACGACCCAGTCGCCGCCGCTGCCGATCGTCGCCGAATAATGGGCGGGCGCCTGGTTATCCTTCGCGCGCGGCCCCGGCACCATGTGTACGACGCTGCCGTCGAGCACGTAGTAGTCGATGTTCACATACGAGTCGAAGCCGGGCGTTCGCACGTCGACGACGAGAGGATCGCCTTCCGTCAACACGCCGTTCGGCATGCGCGCGGTCAGCGACGCAATATGCCCCGCCTGCCAGTTTCGCGTCCAGTATGAACCGAGTTCCTTCAGCACCTCGCATTTGTCGCTGCTCACGTGCTGCACGTCGACCTTGGTCGACGCCACGCCGGGCAATGTTGCAAGACGCTCGTTGACCTGCGCCTCGCCGTGTTGCGGCACGAATCCGCGCACCTGTACCGCGCGATCCTGAATCGAAGCGGCAAGCGCCGAGCACGGCAATGTCGCGAGCGCCGAGGTGACGGCGGCGAGCGTCGGCGGGGCCGGCGTGACGGGCGCTGGCGGTGCGGATGTAACGGCAGGCGGCGACGGGGTAACAGGTGTGATGGGCTGAACGGGCGAGGCGGCGCTGGCCTCGGATGCCGGGCTCACCTGTAGCGCCGCATTCTCCTGCTCCAGAGTCCGCGAAGCACGATAGAAGTACAGCGCGCCGCCTGCCGCGCAAGCGAGCGCGAGTCCCGCAACACCCGACTTCATCAGCATGCCGGTGCGATCGACATTGCGCCCTGACGACTTCGACGCCGACGCGCGTTCCTGCGCGCCGAATTCTTCGACGAAGCGCGACACCGTCGGCGTGCGCGACTTGCGGTCGAAGGCGAGCGTCGCACGCAACGCGCGCCATTGTCGGTTGCTCAGGTTCTCGGGCCGCTGCGGTTGCCGGTTCGACGCGCGCGCCTGCGTCGCCGACTGACGGTCGAACGGATGACGGCCCGTCAAAAGCTCGTAGGTGATGCAGCCTAGCGCGTAGATGTCGTCGCGCGGATCGGGTTCGAGATGCTCGAGCATTTCCGGGCTTGCATAGGCTGGCGTCAATGCGCCGAGGCTGCCGGGATCGAACACGGTTGCGTCGCTTTCTTCTTCGGGCCGCTGAAAGACGCGCGCGATACCGAAGTCGATCACCTTGACTTCACCCGTATCGGTCAGAAACACGTTGGCGGGTTTGAAGTCGCAATGCACGAAGCCGCGCTCATGCGCGTACGCCAGCGCGCTCGACATGCCGCGCACGATCGGCAACGCCGACTGCACCGGCATGCCCTTGAAATCCTGCGTACGCAAAATCTGGCTGAGCGGCTTGCCGGACAGGTATTCCATCGTCAGATAGACGATGGCGCCATCGCGGTCGAAATCGTAGACGGTGACGATATTGCGGTGCGCGAGTACCTGCGCCTTGCGCGCTTCGCGCTGCAACGCGATCAGCGACTTCGGGTTACCCCGGAACTGCGTGTTCAGCACCTTGATCGCGAGATACGGCTTTCGGTCCGACGCTTCGAGCTTGCGCATATCGAGCGCCTTGTAGACGGTGCCCATGCCGCCTACGCCAAGACACTCTTCGAGCACGAAGCGGTTGTTCAACGTGTCGCCCGTACCCTTCACCTGATCGAGTCCGGACGCAACTGCGTCGCTGCTACGCGCGGGCGGCGGAGGCGGTGGCGGCTCGGCCACCGTTTGCATGCGCGTTTCCTCGCCGCCCGCCGCGGCAAGGTTCGAAACGGGCATCTGTTCGATGCGGCGGCGCACTTCCGCGTAGAGGGCAGGAGGCAGCGGCTTCCTGATGTGCGCTTCGCCGAGTATTTCGAGCAGACGTGCCGAACCGACGCCTTCCGTTGTGAGCGTGCTGTCGAGTTGAGCGACGAACGCGTCCTGCGTGAGCGCGCCGCTCTGAAAGTCCCGAATCACGTGCGCAAGGCTAGCCATGTGTTCAAAGCGATGCAGCTCCCGATGGTCTGAGGATTTCCCTGTCGTAACCAATTACATGTGCTCGTTCGATAGTAGCCCGCACGTATGCCTTTCGCAAACCAGGATTGGCCCGCGACACGACGGGCGTCGTGTGGCTCCTGGCCGCGTTGTCCGGCCCAACAGCGTCTCGCCGTCCACCCCATTTGGCGCGAAGCCCTGTACATGAAGGCCTCAGCGTCTTTTTTTCCCCCGCGCCTACATGATCAAGCTCGACTTCGACAACAGCAAGACGGTCGATGCCCGGCAGCTTGTAAAGCAAACCTGAACATCAGCAACGTGAGCAACGACAACAACGCGTTCGTTTCGAATCTGCCGACCACGCCGTTGTTCAGCGTCTCGACGCGTCGTCGGGCCTGGCGTCAAGGTGCCGAACCTCCGCACAGCGTCCGCAATGCTCGCCAGCGCACACCGCATCGAGCCTGAATTACCTATACTGGTTGTTCGAGACATACGCGTTGCCGTCATCGACCGAAGCGCGCACCCATCGCGACGGCGCCACGCGACATTTCTTATGGAACAGCCATGTCCAAGCTACTCATCAAAGATCTTCCCGAAAGTGTCGAACTCGATCGCGCAGCGATGACCGCTATCGTCGGCGGCGCACGAACGGGCGGACGCTTCTTCGGCGTCAGCGCGCAGGCGTTGCCGGCGGCGACGCGCGTCGTCGACTATCCCGTGGGATTCCCTACGGCTGCGCGCCAACCTGTCGACGAACGCATACCCCCGCAGAGCCTTTTGCGCAAATAGCGCTTGCCTTTAAGGCAGTCACCAGTCGCTTCTTTCTCTTGACGTGCCGCTTGCCGGATGGCTTGCGGCACGCGTTCGCGCGCGCGTCTGTTTGCCTGTTGCCCTCTGGCCGTCTGTTTTATTCCGCCAACTTTCCGTGCTTGACGGTATGGCCTTCGCTAAGACTTTTGCGTTCAGCTGACGGGCAACCGGTCGTATACGCGCGAACGCCGCTGGCTATTCCCTTGCGGGAGGGTGCTTTTCAAGGCGAAATGTAAGTGCGGGCGTCGCAGCCCCTGACTCCCAAACATGCCTGGCGAGCGCGGCGAGCCGCACAGGCCCGCAGAGGTGCCGCGGGGCGCCGGGCAACGCTACCTGCCGGCGGCTTTCAGCTCAACCAGTCGCTGCGCAACGAGCCGCTGCAAACGCCATAGGTTGGCGTCCCGGATGCCAAGACGTTCAAGGTGGTCAACCGTCTGCATGAGGTATTCGGCACCCGATCCCCAGTGGCCGACCGCCTTGTACAACACGGACGCGATCTCCTCGTCGGTCAACCCGGCCATAAAGTTGCGCCCCTTGCGATCGGCGGTAAACGCAATGGCGCGCACGGCGGCTTGCCCCGCTTTCGCGGTAATCCACCGTGGCGGACTGGTCGGCGGCTTGACGGTCATTTCCCGTCGCCACAGCTTGCGTAGATCCGCGAGGACCCGGTGCCCAGCAACCCGATATAGAGCGCCACGGCAACTGCCACCCGGAACGAGCGACATCATCAATCCCGGCTGGTCGGGGGTGCCGCGAAAGCGCGTTAGCCGAATGCAGAACGCACGGTGCCAGCCGTGTAATACCGCTGCAACTTGCTCTTCAACTTCGAAGGGCCGATTCCACAGCAACGAACCATAAGCGAACAGCCAGATGTCCTCTCCTTGCCAGGCACCCGCATGGAGTACCGCCTGCAGTGACGCCTCGTAATCTTCATCCGTGTGGACGATGACGCCGGGGGCCGGTCCGCTGTCTTCCATCTTGCACGCAACCAGTGACACCAACTCGGGGGTCAGACGCAGAGGGACTGAACGCTGGCGACGTGTAGTGGAAGTCTGGTCCATCTGTTACTCCCTCGGGAAACAAACGAGGCCGGGCATCGTTAAACCCGCCAGCGGGCGATCAGGTACAGGCTTGCAAAGGACTGACCTGATTCTCTCGATAGTCCCGGCAGCCCGGCTTTGTGCCGCTCCCGAATGTCACGCCGCGGAATCTCGTCGTCCCAAGCCATGGCACTCATCCTCCATCCTCGGCAGCGAACGGTCAATTCCGGAGAATTGACGCACTTCAAGGAAGTCGAACTCGCTGCGATCACTGAGTGGTTCGGGACCGTCGCGCATCGCGTACGGCCGAGATGATCTGCTCAAGTGCGCCTCGGTGTGCCGGTCGCCGAACTCATTGAGATGGCGGCATTTCGTGCTGTTCGGTTATAGCGGACAGCTGCGCGATTATCTGTTTGCCAGCAGCAGACGTTCATTTGTCGTCTGGTCGCCTGAAAATCCGCGTTCAAAAAATCTCCGAGATAAAATCTCCTTTAATTTCATATGGTTATCGTGTTATTTCGGAGCTCTGCGCACGACTGGCACACCCTGTGCGTATGTAGCAGCGAGCGCAAACAAATCGTGCTCTTCCAACCCGAAGCAACTGATCCAGGAGATTGACCATGGCTACGCTGACCATCAAAGACCTCTCGCATAACGAAGAACTTTCCGTCGAAGCACTCGCCTCGGTACGCGGCGGCAGCAACTACAACGCCGGCAACGTGAACGCCGCATTCGGTGGCGGCTTCGCCAGCCCGGCTATCGTGGTGGCACCCGTCACACAGACCGACACGAAGGTCGTCATCCCGACGATCCAGAACTTCGGCGGCCTGCAGGGCGTGCTGCTGTAAATCGCAAACACATCACCTTCTTACCCTACCCCATCCAGGAGATTGACCATGAGCTCGCTGACCATCAAAGACCTTTCGCATAACGAAGAACTTTCCGTCGAAGCACTCGCCTCCGTGCGTGGCGGCAGCAACTACAACGTCGGTAACGTGAACGCCGCATTCGGTGGCGGCTTCGCCAGCCCGGCTATCGTGGTCGCGCCCGTCACGCAGACCGACACGAAGGTCGTCATCCCGACGATCCAGAACTTCGGCGGCCTGCAGGCTGTGCTGTAAATCGCAAAACACATCACCTTCTTCCCATACCGTATCCAGGAGATTTGACCATGAGCTCGCTGACCATCAAAGACCTCTCGCATAACGAAGAACTTTCCGTCGAAGCACTCGCCTCCGTGCGCGGCGGCAGCAACTACAACGTCGGTAACGTGAACGCCGCATTCGGTGGCGGCTTCGCCAGCCCGGGCGTGGTGGTGGCACCCGTCACGCAGACTGACACGAAGGTCGTCATCCCGACGATCCAGAACTTCGGCGGCCTGCAGGGCGTGCTGCTGTAAATCGCAAACATCACCTTCTTCCCATACCGTATCCAGGAGATTGATCATGACCTCGCTGACCATCAAAGACCTCTCGCATAACGAAGAACTTTCCGTCCAGGCACTCGCTTCGGTGCGCGGCGGCAGCAACTACAACGCCTACAACACGAATGCCGCGTTCGGTGGCGGCTTCGCCAGCCCGTCGATCGTGGTGGCGCCCGTCACGCAGACCGACACGCAGGTCATCATCCCGACGATCCAGAACTTCGGCGGCCTGCAGCTGGTCAAGTAAAGCCACACACGGGAGAGCCGCGCCGCGTCTGCCTGGTCGCAGGTAGTGCGTACTCTCCCGTCCCGCTACACGCCACACCAGGAGCCTTACCATGGCCTCGCTGACGATCACGGATCTTTCGCATCATCAGACACTGTCCAACGACGCGCTGTCTGCGGTGCGCGGCGGCAGCAACTTCAATTTTGGCAACGTGAACGCGGCGTTCGGTGGTGGTTTTGCCAGCCCGGCTATCGTGGTGGCGCCGGTCATCCAGACCGACACGAAGATCGATATTCCGACGCTGCAGAATTTCGGCGGACTGCAGTTTCTCAAGGGGCTGCTGTAAGTCCCGGGCATGAAACGGCCGTTCCCATATAAAAACGTTTGTCGGGTCCGCCAGACCCCTTCGAACAGTTAAAGACAGCACCACAGCACGGGGTAAGCGTTAAGAGAAGATGTGCGTCAGAAGTTCCTTCTGAGAGGAATGCCGTCAGGTCTTGTCCCTTGACGGCTTCAGGCCCGCCAGTCCGTTCCCCGCTGGCGGGCCTTCTTGTTTGTGCAGCGTTGGGCGCGACCTGATCCAGGTGTGGGATCAACATGCCCATCCGCACCCCGGTCTGCAGGTGAATCCGCTCGACCTCGTCGAGGCTGATGTCAGCATGGCGCCGGGCATACAGATGCGTGGTGTACCTCGACGCGTGATTGGCCATTGCCGCGGCGTTCTCGAGCGCGTCACCGTTTTCCAGACAGGCGGTGATGCCCGTGGCGCGCAACGTTTGCTTGCCGATCGCCGTGCCAATGCCCGCCGGCGCACCATCGCCTACGCGTTCGCCTTCGGTAGTGGCGTCGTGCTGCGCTTCCCGGTGCCACGCGCGATCGTGCGGACCAGCGGCCCCTTTGTGTCCGTGCCGATGCCGGTGCCGTCGAGGTACGCCTTCAAGTTTGCCTCAAGCGGTTGGTGACACAGCATGTCGTCCGCCTTGCCCACCTTTCTCGCGCCGCCGCGCGAACCAAAACACCAGTGCGATCAGCGCGCGATCCCTGAAGCCTATCGGCGTCGTCACATCGATTCGGTCGAGCAGCCGCCGCGCCTCGGTTGCACCGAGCACCGAGGGTTTTCCCTTTTGCGTGGTCTGGCTGGGGCCGCGCACCGACGATGAGCTAAAGGGGCAAATGAAGTAATGCCGATTTTTTAGTGCGCAAGCGCACAACATTGTCGGCGGGCGCGCGCTGTTTTTTCCAGGTTGCTGCTTCTTTCCCGCACTTGCATTGCGAGGTATGCCCGCGCTCACGGACTGCGGGACGTTGCAATCCGTCGCGCGATGGCGGCATTTCGTGCTGTTCGGTTAAAGCGGACAGCTGCGCGATTATCTGTTTGCCAGCAGCAGACGTTCATTTGTCGCCTGGTCGCCTGAAAATCCGCCTTCAAAAAATCCCAGATAACAAATCCCCTTTATTTTCATATGGTTATCGTGTTATTTCGGAGCTCCGCACACGACTGGCACACCCTGTGCGTATGTAGCAGCGAGCGCAAACAAATCGTGCTCTTCCAACCCGAAGCAACCGATCCAGGAGATTGACCATGGCTACGCTGACCATCAAAGACCTCTCGCATAACGAAGAACTTTCCGTTGAAGCACTCGCCTCCGTACGCGGCGGCAGCAACTACAACGTCGGTAACGTGAACGCCGCATTCGGTGGCGGCTTCGCCAGCCCGGCTATCGTGGTCGCGCCCGTCACCCAGACCGACACGAAGGTCGTCATCCCGACGATCCAGAACTTCGGCGGCCTGCAGGCTGTGCTGTAAATCGCAAACACATCACCTTCTTCCCATACCCCATTCAGGAGATTGACCATGAGCTCGCTGACCATCAAAGACCTCTCGCATAACGAAGAACTTTCTGTCGAAGCACTCGCCTCCGTACGCGGCGGCAGCAACTACAACGTCGGTAACGTGAACGCCGCATTCGGTGGCGGCTTCGCCAGCCCGGCTATCGTGGTCGCGCCCGTCACCCAGACCGACACGAAGGTCGTCATCCCGACGATCCAGAACTTCGGCGGCCTGCAGGCTGTGCTGTAAATCGCAAACACATCACCTTCTTCCCATACCCCATTCAGGAGATTGACCATGAGCTCGCTGACCATCAAAGACCTTTCGCATAACGAAGAACTTTCCGTCGAAGCACTCGCCTCCGTACGCGGCGGCAGCAACTACAACGTCGGTAACGTGAACGCCGCATTCGGTGGCGGCTTCGCCAGCCCGGCTATCGTGGTGGCACCCGTTACACAGACCGACACGAAGGTCGTCATCCCGACGATCCAGAACTTCGGCGGCCTGCAGGCTGTGCTGTAAATCGCAAATACATCACCTTCTTCCCATACCGTATCCAGGAGATTGACCATGACCTCGCTGACCATCAAAGACCTCTCGCATAACGAAGAACTTTCCGTTGAAGCACTCGCCTCGGTGCGCGGCGGCAGCAACTACAACGTCGGCAACGTGAACGCCGCGTTCGGTGGCGGCTTCGCCAGCCCGGGCGTGGTGGTGGCACCCGTCACGCAGACCGACACGAAGGTCGTCATCCCGACGATCCAGAACTTCGGCGGCCTGCAGGGCGTGCTGCTGTAAATCGCAAACATCACCTTCTTTCCATACCGTATCCAGGAGATTGACCATGACCTCGCTGACCATCAAAGACCTCTCGCATAACGAAGAACTTTCCGTCCAGGCACTCGCTTCGGTGCGCGGCGGCAGCAACTACAACGCCTACAACACGAATGCCGCGTTCGGCGGCGGCTTCGCCAGCCCGTCCATCGTGGTGGCGCCCGTCACGCAGACCGACACGCAGGTCATCATCCCGACGATCCAGAACTTCGGCGGCCTGCAGCTGGTCAAGTAAAGCCACACACGGGAGAGCCGCGCCGCGTCTGCCTGGTCGCAGGCAGTGCGTTACTCTCCCGTCCCGCTACACGCCACACCAGGAGCCTTACCATGGCCTCGCTGACGATCACGGATCTTTCGCATCATCAGACACTGTCCAACGACGCGCTGTCTGCGGTGCGCGGCGGCGGCAACTTCGATTTTGGCAACGTGAACGCGGCGTTCGGCGGTGGTTTTGCCAGCCCGGCTATCGTGGTGGCACCGGTCATCCAGACCGACACGAAGATCGATATTCCGACGCTGCAGAATTTCGGCGGACTGCAGTTTCTCAAGGGGCTGCTGTAAGTCCCGGGCATGAAACGGCCGTTCCCATATAAAAACGTTTGTCGGGTCCGCCAGACCCCTTCGAACAGTTAAAGACAGCACCACAGCACGGGGTAAGCGTTAAGAGAAGATGTGCGTCAGAAGTTCCTTCTGAGAGGAATGCCGTCAGGTCTTGTCCCTTGACGGCTTCAGGCCCGCCAGTCCGTTCCCCGCTGGCGGGCCTCCTTGTTTGTGCAGCGTTGGGCGCGACCGGATCCAGGTGCGGGATCAACATGCCCATCCGCACCCCGGTCTGCAGGTGAATCCGCTCGACCTCATCGGGGCTGATGTCAGCATGGCGCTCGCGCCCTGAGCCACATGGGCCGTGTACATCTTCGTAGTCAACGTAACCGGCCAGATCGAGTCGTTGGGGCCGTACAGCCACAACAATGGAACTCGTGTGTTCTTGCCATACGCGCCGAGCGTGCGCGTCAGGTCGCCTCAACGCCTCTCCCCATTCGCGGCTTAGTGACTTGCGCCCTCCACCGCGCCAATCCCGGTTTCCGAGCGTACCGACTGCGCCTCGAATCCGGCCTGATCGATGCGCGCACGAGCGGATCTATCTGTCAACGAGAAGAGCCAGATGCCAGCGAAGCCGATCGCCATCGAAAAGAGTGCGGGCGATGCGTAGGGGAATGGCGCCGTCGCAAAGTGCAACACATCCACCCACACCGCTTTCGAGAGAACCGTCAGCAATACGGCAGAAACCAACCCGAGAAAGCCGCCGATGGTCGCACCACGTGTGGTACAACCGCGCCACAGAACCGACATGAACAGCACCGGAAAGTTGGCCGACGCCGCCACAGCAAACGCCAGCGACACCATGAATGCAATGTTCTGCTTCTCGAATACGATCCCGAGCACGACGGCGACAATACCCAGCACGACAGTCGTAACGCGCGAAACGAACAGCTCGTTCGCACTCGCTGCCTTGCCATGCTTGAAGACGGTCGCATACAAATCATGCGACACAGCCGATGCCCCGGCCAACGTGAGACCCGCGACGACGGCCAGGATCGTTGCGAAAGCCACCGCCGAAATGAACCCGAGAAACACGTTGCCGCCCACCGCACTCGCAAGATGCACGGCAGCCATGTTCGTGCCGCCCAGCAGCTTGCCCGCCGCATCCTTGAACACGGGGTTCGTGCTGACAAGAACGATGGCGCCAAAGCCGATGATGAAGGTCAGGATGTAGAAGTAGCCGATCCATGTCGTTGCCCAGAACACCGACTTGCGTGCTTCCTTGGCGTTAGGCACGGTAAAGAATCGCATCAGGATGTGCGGCAGCCCAGCCGTGCCGAACATCAGTGCAATTCCGAACGAAATTGCCGAGATCGGGTCCTTGATGAAATTGCCCGGACCCATGATGGACGCCTTCTTCTCATGCACTTCGACGGCTTTCGCAAAGAGCGCTTCAGGGCTGAAATGAAACTGCCACAGCACCATAAATGCCATGAACGAGGCGCCTGCAAGCAGCAGACACGCCTTGATGATTTGCACCCAGGTTGTTGCCGTCATACCGCCAAACAGCACATAAACCATCATGAGCGCACCCACGATCACCACCGCGACCCAATACTCGAGTCCAAACAGCAATTTGATCAACTGCCCGGCACCGACCATCTGCGCGATCAGATAGAACGCCACGACCACGAGCGTACCCGATGCGGCGAATGCGCGGATCGGCGCCTGCTTGAAGCGATATCCAGCCACGTCGGCGAACGTGAAACGGCCGAGATTGCGCAGTCTTTCGGCCATCAAAAACGTGATGATCGGCCAGCCAACCAGAAAACCGATCGAATAGATGAGACCGTCATAGCCATTTGCATAGACGGCTGCCGAGATGCCCAGGAACGAAGCAGCCGACATGAAATCTCCGGCGATTGCCAGTCCGTTCTGGAAACCCGTGATTCCGCCACCCGCGGTGTAAAACTCGGCGGCGGAGCGCGTCCGTCTCGCAGCCCATTTGGTAATGAAAAGCGTCGCGACCACGAAGACGACGAACATCGCAATTGCCGTCCAGTTGGTCGGCTGTTTGACCGTCTGGCCCATGTCCGCGCCAGCGGAGAAACAATACGATGAGAAGACAGACAGCGCAGTAAAGGCGCAAAGACGTCGTGCGATCATGCTGCCTCCCGCTTGATCTGCTCGGTGAGTTCATCGTATGTGCTGTTGGCGCGACGAACATAGAAACCCGTGATAACCACCGTGAATACGATAACGAACAGTCCAAGCGGCATGCCCCACGTCATCACGCCCGCGCCCATCTTTGCAGCAAGAAACTGCTTGTCGAAGGCAATCAACAGAACGAAGCCGTAATAGACGAACAACACGAGGGCGGTCAATGTCCACCCAAGCCGTGAGCGCTTTCGCACCAGCTCGCGATACGCCGCGCTCGATTTCACTTTCTCTGCGAGTTTCACATCCATCTTCGTCTCCTGCATGGGCAGCTTTCGCTGACTGACAAGCGCCCTCTTCCGGCCATGGTCGTAACGAGGGGCGTCTTTACGCACCGCGTGTCCCGATGGGGATTCGGTGCAATGCTTTCGCGCGTGGGCTTCGATGCGTCGTTATTGTCGTGCGCCAGGTAGTACATTAAGAGCGCGCGCTTACCCGGTTCTTACGGCACCGCGTTTCTCCCGCCTGGGTTTACACGAATAACTGCAACCTTCTCAGTAAAGAATCGGCACTACCTGACACGTCGCACAAGGCCTCCCGTGCCGATGCGCCAACCTCAAGCTTTCACATCGGCGGTCACGCACGCGCAACCAACGGGCGTGGTCTCTTCCCATTGACATGACCCAGATCATCCCGGCAAGGAAGCTGTCGCCCGCACCAATAGCGCTTCGAATCTCCGTTCTCAAAGCAGGCATGAACCATTTCTCATCTGACGCAGTTGGCTGTACGATTTCATGGCTGATTCTCCGCAAATGGCTCGGTAGCGCGCCGAACATCGCACGCTTTCAGCGTACCGCGCAAAACGGGCGAAGTTGATCGACGTCAATCGCGATCGCCGCGCAGAACGGAGAATCGATACATCGGGACGCTGCCAGACGGAGGATCATCATGGCTCAAACATCGAACGCCGCCTCGTCTACCCAGAGCGCGTTTCAGCGCATCATGCTGGCCGTGGACGACTCGGAGGCGACCTTGCGGGCAGCCGAATATACAAAAGCATTGTTCGCCGGGCGTGCGCAAATCAGGCTGGTGACGGTTGCACAGAACCCGCGCACGCTGTTCCCTCTCGGCGCGACGGCGCAAGGGTTTCTAGCGGCGGCGAGAGAGGAGATCATCGGCGATGCCCGCGCCGCGCTTGCGAAAATCGAAGCCATATTCGCAGGGATAGAGCTGGAATTTGGGCTGGTCGATCTTTCTGTTCATCACGGCAATACTGCTGATGCGTTGCTCGACACGGCATCGCACTGGAATGCGGACCTGCTCGTGATGGGCATGCGGCATCATCATGGATTGCTGCGCTGGATCGAAGGCACCGTGTCGGAACCCGTGGCGCGGCGCGCGACCTGCTCCTTGCTGCTGGTGCCCGAGGACAGCCGCGTTCCCACCGACCGGCCGCCCATGCGTATGGTCTTTGCGCTGGACGGCAGCGCCTGCTCGCTCGCCGGTTTGCGCACGGGTCTGAAGATCGCTGGTCCTGATACCCGGCTGCGCACGATCTACGTGGTGGATCGTGCCGTCCATCTGTTCGATGGCGGGGCCGCCGACATGTTGGAAACTGCGTATCTGGACCAGGGTTGCGCGGCCATCGAACGCGCGACGCACATCTGCTCCGATCAGGGCTGCATCGCGGATACCGCCGTGATCAAGACGCATCGAAGCCATGATGATGTTCCGCACACGATCGTACGTGACGCAGCGGAATGGAATGCCGACCTGGTCGTTCTCGGCACGCATGGCAGACGCGGTATCGAGCGCTGGCTTCTCGGCAGCGTGGCCGCGCGCACTGTCCGGCTCGTCGACACGCCGATTCTGCTGGCACGCAGCGGCGAAACGGCGGCAGACTAGACGAAACATGACGCCTCGCGCCGTCTCTACGGCGCCTTCCGCGTTGACGGCCGGTTCTTGCCCTCCGCGCTGCGCGACGCGTTGCTGACCGGGCGGACACCCGGGCGGCGCAGCAGTATGCTCGCAGCCGGCGGTTCCCACGGTAACCGACTGCGCACCGCGCCTTCACATCTTGATGGTTCGCGCCATTTTGAGACCTATCCACGTCGTCCCTTCGCGCAGGCCGTCGAGCACAGCATCCCGTTCGGTGTTGAATTTCCTCCCGTGGCGGAAGGTATGCTCGAAGTCGCCTTCCGGCGACGAGTGCCTGACGTGGATTGTCGACTGATAACCGCCCGTTTCGGCAGGTTCCGTCTGCACGTTCACAGACCATGCGCCGTCCTGCACGTTTCCCGACATCGCCATCGCATGCTCCTTTTGAATCGCAGTCGCGCGGAAAGCACGGCTGCTGCAGACACGACGTCATTCGACGACGATATCGTCGACAACCGCTCGCACGCCGGGCGCACTCCACGCGGCCCCTCTCGCGACAGCCCGTTCCGCGTAAGAACCGACTTTGCCTGTCAGCGTCACCGTTCCATCCTTTACGTCGATGGCGATGTGCCTGACTTCGCGCTCGGCATGCCGTTGCATCGCCTGCGCGATCTTTGAGGCGATGTCTTCCGACCCGACCTTGCCGCGCACCTCTATCCGGTTGTGGACACCCCGCACACCGCGCATGTGGCCGATTGCGCGCGCGACCACATGAGCCTGGTACGCCCAATCCACCACGCCTGTCAACGTCACCCAGCCTTTCTCGACCTGCACCTTCACTGAATCGTCGGGCAGGCCGACCGTCCAGTGCGCGATATCGTGTACCGCTCTGCCGATGTCTTCGTCGGTGCGTTCGTCCTTCTGGGGCAGCCGCACCTCCATCTCCACCACAACGGCCCGCACCCCGGCCACGCGATGTGCGGCCTTTTCGGCAGCGAGCTTTTCGGCGTAGCTCGGCGGATGACCGGATAGCGTGACGACGCGATCCGTCACCTCGACCCCGATGTCCGTCGCCGTCACAGCGGGATCCCACTCCAGTTCTTCCTCGACTTCTTTCTTCAACTGCCGGTCTGATTTCATCGCGCATCTCCTCGAAACGAAGCGTAGGTCGCGTCACCAGAAGAAAGCTTCGACCCGCAACCGGGCAAGCGGGCTGATGCAGATCAATCCAGCGCAACTTCGTCGGCTTAACCCCGATTCGCAGTCCACGACATCGACATCATGACGGCGGCAGGTGCCGTCCTGCCGAGTGAACGGGGCAGAACTGTGATCATTCGCCCCGCTTCTCCAGCCACGCCCTGAAACCCTTCTCCACCGAAATGACCGACTTCGCGCATGTCGCATACAGCAGCCCGGCATCGCCGTCGCTGTCGTACATTCCGCGGCACATCGCCTTCAGCCGGATGGCCGCCCCGCCCTTGCCGTCGGCGTCTTTCGACGCGGCCAGATAGACATAGCCGAACGCATGCGGAAACGCGGTCTGAATCACGGCATCGTCGGCCTGCACGATCCGCGTCGCCGAATGCGCCGCAATGAACGTTCTCGTGCGCGCCCACGCTTCGTCGCAGGCGGGCGCCGTGGTGCAGACAATGTCCGCTTCCTGGCGAGCATGGAAGAGTTCGACTTCTTCGGCACGGAACGCCGTGTCGCGCGACGCCGTTGCGCACGCAGCAAGCCATGCCAAACCGACGAGAGCGATACACAGCCCGATGTTCATCCGTGCCATCTCACCCCCCCTGCGCGCCCGATTGCAGTGGCGTCCGTGCCGCTGTCGTCGCGAGGCCGGCGATCTCGGAAGTGATCTCATCCTGCCCGGTGAAATCGACACCGTTGGCGGCGCCGCATACCGCGATCACCCGCCCGGCCGCAACAGCTCGCCCGGTCTGTTCGTCGGGTTGACCATGCTGGATCGACACGTTTTCTGCTCCGCAGCGAATTCGTGAACCCCTTCAAGATAACAGCCCGCGACGTGTCACAACTGATCCTGGTCAATGACTGTCCGATTCCCTCGCATGCCGCTGAAAACCGGTTCTATTCGCGAACCGGTTGACAGGGATCAACGGACGGAGCGCGAACCGTTCTACGCTCGACAGGACGGAGCTCACACGAGCAATGCACGATGACGAAGTCCATTCTGTTCAACCTCGCGCAAGCCTTTCATGCCGATGCAGACCAGCCCCTCGACGGTTCGCCCGCGCGTCGCCGGTCACGCACGGACTTCGGTGCATTTCGCGGCTCGCTGCGCGTCTAGCGCGGTTTGAGCGCACGACGCGCCTTCGTGCCGCGTGCCAGCCGCTACCACTACTATCGATCCATGTTGTAGCAGTGACTTTTTGAAGGAGGATCACATGACGCGTTACATGAAGGCCGCCGTCGTCCATCAATTCGGTGCGCCGCTGAGTATCGAGGAAGTCCCGGTTCCCGAAGTCGGGCCGGGCCAGATTCTGGTCAACATCAAGGCGTCCGGCGTGTGTCATACCGATCTGCATGCCGCCGACGGAGACTGGCCCGTCAAGCCGTCCTTGCCCTTCATTCCTGGCCATGAAGGCGTGGGCTATGTCGCCGCGGTCGGCAGCGGCGTGAGGAACGTCAAGGATGGCGACCGCGTGGGCGTGCCCTGGCTCTATACGGCCTGCGGCTACTGTGAGCATTGCCTGAGCGGCTGGGAAACGCTGTGTCACGACCAGCAAAACACCGGCTACTCGGTCAACGGCGGATATGCGGAATACGTGCTCGCCGATCCGAACTATGTCGGACATCTGCCCGATAACGTCGCATTCGACGAAATCGCGCCGATTCTCTGCGCCGGTGTCACGGTTTATAAAGGCATCCGCGTGACGGACACGCGCCCTGGCCAGTGGCTGGCCATCTCAGGCATTGGCGGCCTGGGTCACGTGGCCGTGCAGTATGCGATCGCGATGGGCCTGCACGTCGTCGCCGTCGACATCTCCGACGAGAAACTGGCGCTCGCACGCAAACTGGGTGCGAAGCTGACGATCAATGCGAACACGACGGACCCCGCAGCCACTATTCAAAAGGAAATCGGTGGAGCGCACGGCGTGCTGGTGACAGCCGTATCGCGAAGCGCCTTTGCACAGGCACTCGGCATGGTGCGGCGTGGCGGAACGGTCGCGTTGAACGGCCTGCCGCCCGGCGACTTTCCGTTGCCGATCTTCTCGACCGTGCTCAATGGGATTACGGTGCGCGGATCGATCGTCGGCACACGACGCGATTTGCAGGAGTCGCTCGATTTCGCCGCGCAAGGCAGCGTTCGTGCGCATATCCATCGAGACCGCCTCGAGAACATCAACAAGGTGCTCGGGCAATTGCGTGAGGGAACCGTCGACGGGCGCGTCGTGCTTGCGCTCGACTAGCGCGCGGACAGGACAGGCGTGGTGAAGGAATCCGCGACGCCTGTCCTTGTCCCATACTGCTCGACGCGTGCCGTCCTTCGCCCTTCCCTTTCAAACGCCCCATTCCGCTTCCAGCCGGGCCGCCAGCTTGTGCCTGATTTTCCGCGCGAAGCTCTGACGCAGATTGCCATCAAGACGTTCATGTAAGTCATGCGTCGTGATCGCACAGGTTGCCACAGGAGTTTTACGCGCCGCGCCGGCCAACTGCTTCAACGCCGGCCCCGCACCGTGGCCGCCCAGACAGCAGAACAGCGCGACGTGCTGGATCTGCTCGCCGTGTTCCGCGAGCCATGCCAACGCGGGAGCCGAAGCGTGACTTGCCCACACAGGAGAACCCACCACGGCCATCTCATAGCACGACGGATCATGCATCGCAGGTGTGATCCTGACCCGACGCCGGCACAGCGCATCGATCAGCGAACGCAGGTAGCCGCGCGCACCGGCGCGCGACACGTTCGCACCCTGCTCACAGATAGGCTCGATATCGGCGCCAAGTTCCGCCGCCAGCATCTCCGCGATTCGACGCGTCGTGCCGGTGCGCGAGTAATACACCACGAGTATCGTGCTGCGAGGTTCTGACACGTTGGTCTCCATCGGTCGTCGCGGTGATCGGGCGATAACGGCAACGCCGGATTCACTCCATGTGCATGCCGCCGTTTATCGCGAGATTGGCGCCCGTCATGAATGCCGCTTCATCGGAGCAGAGAAACGCCACGAGCGCTGCGATCTCTTCCGGGCGTCCGAGCCGCCCAACGGGTATCTGCGGCAAAACCTTTGTTTCCATGATGTCGTGAGGGACGGCCTGAACCATCGCCGTTGCCAGATAACCCGGCGACACGGTGTTCACGGTGATACCGCGCTTCGCGACTTCCAGCGCCAACGACTTCGTGAAGCCATGCACGCCAGACTTCGCAGCCGAATAGTTAACCTGTCCGAACGCGCCCCGCGAACCATTTACCGAGCTGACGTTGACGATACGGCCATAGCCACGCTCGATCATCCCGGGCAGAAACTGCTTGGACATGTTGAACAGTCCATCGAGATCGGTTCGCAGCACGGCATCCCAATCCGCTTTGGTCATGCAGGCGAATGTCATATCGCGTGTGATGCCGGCGTTGTTGACCAGGATATCCACCTTCTTCAATTCATCGAGTACGCGTTGCGCGCAGCGTTCGCACGAATCGAAATCGCTGACATCGGCTTCGTACGCGTGAAAGTGACGGCCCTGATCACGTTCCTTCATCAGCCACGTCGCCACGTGATCGTTGCGAGTCGAGTAAGACATGGCCACGGTAATGCCGGCATCGTGCAGCGCCCTGCTGATCGCCGCCCCAAGCCCGCCCATGCCGCCCGTGACAAAAGCCACACGTCCATTTTCCATGTCAGGCTCCCGCTCCAGCGGCCTGACGTGCAGGCGATTGGGCTACACGCTCATCATGCGAGGGCGCAGCGCCACGCACGATCGCGTCCTGATATGGACGCAACCACGCACTAAAGCTGTCGATCGGCGCCTCGACGCCGGGAAGTTTCTGCAACGGGGATTCCCGCTTCATGATCAATGCTCCACAGTCGGTGAATCGCAAAAGCTCTCCTACCTAATCTAGTCGCGCATCACCGGTATGGATTGACCTGAATCAAGCCGCCTTCCCGTATCACTAACAAGACCCACATACTCGACAAGATGGAAATGCCCAACGAAACCGCCCTCGTACGCTATGCGATCCGCCACAAACTCAACGACGACGAGGACGATCTCTAAAAGGTGTGTACTTGCAACAGGTCGATTGATCTGCCTCAAATGCTCCGCCACGTTGCGTGCCACGATGAATGAAAGTCCATCAAGGACAGAAAGGAACATTCCGATGAGCGCGCCCGTGTCCACCTCTGCGTGGCAGATCGACGAGCACCTGTTCGACGCCCTCGCGCCGATGGAGCAACAGATTCGCTTCGCACTGCAATATGCCGTGCTTGCCCCTTCGAATCACAACGCGCAACCTTGGCGATTCATTGTCGATGAGGACACCGTCCAGCTCTGTGCCGACCGCACACGCGCGTTGCCCGTCGTCGATCCATTCGATCGCGAGCTGCTCATCAGTTGTGGCGCGGCGTTATTCAATTTGCGCGTCGCGCTGAGTCATTTCGGACTCGCCTATTCGATTAGCGTGTTCCCATCGGACTTTGATCCCGATATCGTCGCGCGCATCAAGGTCACCACTAAAGGGCCTCGCGACGCGTCCCTGGCGAGTCTGTTCAGTGCGGTAACGAAACGCGTGACGACCCGTGCCCCCTTCGCCAATGAATCCATAGCCGAATCCTTCAAGAACGAGATGATCGCCGCATGCGACGCGGAAGGCGCCATTGCAATCTGCGTAGACGAGGAGTCTTCCCGCCAGTCCATCGCACAGCTGATCGCGGAAGCTGACAGTATGCAGTTTGCCGATCCGCGCTTTCGTCGCGAACTGGCAAGCTGGATTCATCCGCGCCGGCTCGCCGACGGCATGCCGGCGTACGGAACGGCCGTCGGCGGTCTGCTCGATTTTGCAATGCCGCTGATGGCGTCAGTGGTGCGCGTATTCGACGTCGGTGCCGGGACACCTGCCACGCATCAACGGCTCGTCGAAGGCTCCCCCCTTCTCGTAGGCATTGCCACGATGCGTGACGACCGCGAGGCGTGGCTGGCTGCAGGGCAGGCCCTTCAACGTATGTTGCTTGTTGCTGCGTCCAAAGGGTTGACAGCGTCGTATCTGAATCAGCCCATCGAAGTCGCCACATTGCGCGATCAGCTCAAGGTCCTGTTGAACGTCGATGCCATGCCGCAGTTGCTGCTGCGCGTTGGCCGTGGCCCACATGCGGAGCATTCGCCGCGGCGAGCTTTGCGGGATGTCGTCGACTGACGTCGCTGAATTTTCCTTCAGTGATCGAAACAGAATAAATTTTGGATAGACAAAGGGAGTTCTTGCCGTGATTCATGCACGTCCCCTCATATACTTTGCATGCGCGTCGAGCATTGTCCTCGCCGGTGTGAGTCCAGTCTGGGCCCAATCGAATGAACCGGGCGACCTGGTCGATCAGCATCACTGCATGTTCTGTCACACATCCGACGCGCCCTTTCTTGCACCGTCGTTTCATCAGATTGCCGACCGTTACCGCAACGTACCGAACGCGACACAGATGCTCGAAATCAAGCTCAGAAAGGGTGGGCGCGCGCATTGGGGCGATACCGCCATGCCGCTGCCGTCGGAACGCGGCGGGCCAATTTCAGCAGAGGATGCCCATCAGTTGATTCAATGGGTGATGACGCAATAGCGGCACGGCAAACTGACTTTTGCCACTGGTGGTCTCGTTCTCCGACCGGGGCGAGCGTTCACGTCAAGGCGCCGACCGTGCAAGTTCACGATCTCACGATTGACTAGCGATTCAGGACGCCTGCTGCATGTCGTTATCAATGGGCAGCATCTGCCCTGAGATCGACTTGCCTGCGTCCGATGCAAGGAAGACCGCCATCGCCGCGATGTCCCGCGGATCGACGAAGCGTTGCAACGACTGGATCGACATTGCGTCCCGTCGCTCGTCGTCCACGGACCGCCTGCTCACCTGCGCGCGTCCCGCCAGAACTCTCTCGATACGCTCGCCCTCCACTGCACCGGGCAGGATCGCATTGACACGCACGCCGGACTCGCCAAGTTCGCGCGAAAGCGTTTTCGTGAAACCAATCAAGCCCCACTTGCTGACGGAATACGCGCTTCGATTCGGATAACCGAAACGACCCGCCACCGACGACATCACGATGATCGACCCCGCAAGCGACTGCTTGATATGAGGGATCGCGAGCCGGGTGACGTTGAAGGTGCCATTCAGGTTGATCTGCATGACGGCATCCCAGGCAGCGGGATCGTAGTCCTCAACCGATAATGTCGGTCCCGAGATGCCCGCGTTGTTTACCAGTACATCCAGCCCGCCCAGAACTCGAACGGCTTCCGGCACTACGCGTTCGATATCGGCACGACTGGAATTGTCACAAACTGCAGTGTCGATGTCCGGCGATTCCGACGCGAGCGCCGACAATCCACTCGCGTCGACGTCGATCACGAACACTTTTGCACCGTTGTTTGCGAAAGCACGGACGATTTCCCGACCGATACCTGATGCACCTGCCGTCACAAGTACTTTCTGCACGCTCAATTTCCACCTCCGACACGTTCCACTAATACGCTACGTTCTCGACCGATTCGCAGGCAGCACGGACAAATTCAGGCACAGGGACGGCCTTCAATCGTCCATCGCTCTGCTTGACGCACAAGGCATGCGTCGCCCGCCCTTCGCAGATCAGCGTATCGTTGCGCATGATCCGATGGCTCTGGATAAAGACTTTGCCGCGCCATTCCTCGACTCGCGTATGCACCACCAGACTTTCGCCATAGGTTGCCGAGGTGTGAAAACGCGTATGAACTTCGAGCAACGGCGCGCCGATGCAATGCGGCAGCGCTTGCATCTCCCGCCATGGCGGCAGGCCACACTGTATAAAATAATCGTGCGACGCTGCGTCCATCCAGCGCGAGAAGTTCGGGAAGAAAACAATTCCGGCCGGGTCACAATCGCCGAATTGCACGTCGATACGATAGACAGTTTCTTTACTCACGGGTCCATGCTCCTGCTTTCAGTTCAGCCATTGTGCGCGGGTCGCCTGCGCAACACTGTCGATGCGGCGACAGTTCGCATCGAAGCCGTTCAACTCCCTTTGGAGTGACGATATGACGAGGCAAAAGCGGACGGTCACGGTGTCGCTCACCCTCGACGAACTGCTCGCGCAGTCGCCGTGGTTCGGCGAGCTGGACGATGCCGCAAAGTCCCGCGTGCGCGCTGAAGCATCCGAGCGCGCGGTCTCAGCCGGTCAGGTTCTTGGGCATCATGGCGAGCGTCAACTTGTCTGGTTCGGCGTGCTCGAAGGGCTGATCAAATGGTCGATCACGGCCCGCGACGGACAAACGGTGACGCTGGGTGGCCAGTCTGTCGGCAGCTGGTTCGGAGAAGGCACGTTGATTCGCAACCTGCCGCGCGAGTCGGATCTCATCGCGTTACGCGATAGCCGCGTCGCACAGATTCCGCGCGCGACCTTCGAATGGCTGCGCGAACACCATCCGTCGTTCAACGATTTTTTGCTGTTGCGGGTCAACGAGCGGCTGCACTGGTTCATGGGCGCCGTCGCGGCGTACGGCCTGCTCGATACGGATAGCCTTGTCGCCAGAGCACTCGTCGGCATGGTGCATCCGCTGTCCAATCCGAGCGGTGCGGCGCATCTGCAACTGTCCCAGGAAGAACTCGCCAACCTCGCCGGCGTCTCGCGGCAGACGTGCAACAAGGCGATGACCCGCTTCAAGAACGCGGGTCTGGTACGCACCGAATACGGCGGCATCGTCGTGCTGGATCTGCCCGGGCTTCAGGATCTGGCCCGGTAGCACCGCGTCTATTACGACTTGGTGTTTACGCTGTCCGCGACTGTCGCGCCATCGACAGTCGTGCAGGCAGTCGCCCGAAATAATGCGTGTCATACAAGGTCAGGAGACACGCAATGATTCGCGCCCGTTCGTTATCGTCCACAGCCGCGCTCGTCGGGAATTCGTCAGACGAGATGGTAGAAGACACAGTCTTCCGGAAAATAAGCTGGCGCGTCATGCCGCTCATCCTCGTCGCTTACGTCTGCGCGTTCCTCGACCGGATCAACATCGGCTATGCGCAGTTGCAGATGAAACACGATCTGGCGTTTTCCGATGCTGTGTATGGACTCGGCGCGGGCATTTTCTTCGTGACGTATCTGCTGTTCGAGGTGCCCAGCAATCTGCTGCTCGAAAAGATCGGTGCGAGGCTGACTTTCCTGCGAATCATGGTGCTGTGGGGCATGGCCTCCGCGGCGACCGCGTTCGTCTCGGCGCCGTGGCAGTTCTACGCGATCAGGCTGTTGCTCGGCGTCTTCGAAGCTGGCTTCTTCCCCGGAATCATTCTGTATCTGACGTACTGGTATCCGAGCCAGCGGCGCGGCCGGGTCACGGGTCTGTTCCTCTTCGGCATGCCGATTACGGGCGTGCTGGGTGGCCCGCTGTCGGGCGCCATCATGAGCGGCATGGAAGGATTGGGCGGCATGCACGGCTGGCAATGGCTGTTCCTCGTCGAAGGGCTGCCGACTGTTTTGCTGGGATTCGTGCTGTATCGCATGCTTCCGGACGGTCCGGCCCGTGCGTCGTGGCTGAACAGCGCCGAGAAGTCGATGGTGCAGAAAGTTCTCGCTGCCGACCATCGTGGTGAGGCGAAGGCCGGACATCATGGACGCATCGCTGCGGCGCTGGCGGACCCGAAGACGTACGTGCTTGCGTTCATCTACTTCTGCTGCGCCTGCGCCGTCTACACGCTGACTTTCTGGCTGCCGACCATGATCAAAGGTCTCGGCATCGCCCCGATCGCGACGATTGGCTGGTACACGGCAGTGCCCTATATCTTCGGTGCGCTGGGCGTGCTCGTCATCAGCCGCAGTTCGGACCGCTTCAAGGAGCGCCGCTGGCATGTGGGCGGAACGTTGGCACTCGGTGCAATTGCACTGGCGTCGACTTCGTATCTCGGTACTGCTGTCGTTCCCGTCATGGTCGTGCTCTGCGTTGCATCGTTTTTTATCTTTGGCGGTGGCTCGCTGTTCTGGTCGATTCCGCCGACGTATCTGGACCGTAACGCTGCCGCAGCGGGCATCGCGGTGATCAGTTCACTGGGCATCCTCGGCGGGTTTGTCAGTCCGACGCTGATCGGCATGATCAAGGGCGCGACAGGCAGCATTCAAATGGGACTTATGGGCTTGACGGCACTCGTCATCTGCGGCGGACTCACGATTCTCCTCGGCCTGCCCAAAAGCGCGCTTCGAGTCGGCCCAGGCGAAGGCGCCAGCGCGCGCTAACGAACATTCAGTACTTTATTCTCTGGAGAGCATCAATATGAGCAAGCCCAAAGTCATCGTGACCGTTGCCCCGACGGGCGGCATGGCCAGCAAGAAAATGAATCCCGCCCTGCCCACGCAGCCGCAGGAGATCGCAGACGACACGTATCGCTGCTACAACGCGGGCGCCAGTGTGGTTGCCGTACACGCACGACGTCCCGACGACGAAGCCACCTGCAATCCGGCGATCTACAGCCAGATCAACCGCCTGATCCGGGACAGGTGCGACATCATTCTCAACAACTCGACGGGCGGCGGCATCAATGGCGACATGGTTCGCGAACTCGACAACGGCCTGTGGGAAATCCAGTGGGAAGAGCGTCTGAGGGGCATGCAGGGTGATGGCGTCGAGATGTGTACGCTCGATGCGCAGACGGTGATCGCGAGTTTCGGTGGCAAGGAAATCCTGGTGGCAACGCCGCCTTCACGAATCCGGCAGATCGCGGAGATGATGAAAGCGCGCGGCATCAAGCCCGAATGGGAGGTGTTTGGCCTTGCCGACATCGTTCAGGACGTTCAGCGCGCGATCAACGAGGGCCTCGACGACGCGCCGCACTTTATCAATATTGTTATCGGCGCCAACGCGTTCCAGGGCGCGCTGCCCTACACGCCGCGGCTGTTGCAGACGATGGTCGACCACCTGCCGCGCAACACCGTTTTCAACGTCAGCGCCATCGGCGCGGCGCAGTTGCCTGCCGCGATGAACTCGCTGCTGCTTGGCGGACATGTGCGCGTCGGACTCGAAGACAACCTGTACTACAGGCAGGGTGAACTCGCGACCAACGTCCAGCTGGTCGAGCGGCTGGTTCGCCTCGTGCGCGAAATGGGCTACGAGCCAGCAACGCCGTCCGAGGCGCGCGAAATCATCGGTCTGCAGCCGCTGCGCGAAACGATCCACGCTGTCGGCATGGAGGCTTAGGCAATGACGAAGCGACCCACCACCGTCGCCATCGTGGGCACGGGTGTGATCGGCGCAGGCTGGACGACGCACTTCCTCGCTCATGGTTTCGCCGTCACGGCAACGGACCCCGGCGAAGGAGCCGAATCGCGCCTGCGCAACTGGATCGACGATAGCTGGCCGGCGGTCGAGCGCCTGGGACTGGCGGAGGGCGCCTCTCGCGACAATCTGACGTTCACGACGGACCTGGGCGCGGCGGTGCGCGATGCCGGTTTCATTCAGGAAAGCAGCCCCGAGCGTCTGGACGTCAAGCAGGCACTGATCGCGAAGATCGAATCGGCGGCGAAGGCGGAGACCATCATCGCTTCGTCGTCTTCGGGTCTTTCGATCAGCGAGATTCAGGCTGGCGCGAAACACCCGGAACGGATCGTGTTGGGACATCCGTTCAACCCGTCCCACATCATTCCGTTAGTGGAGGTCTGCGGGGGTAGCCTCACATCGCCTGACAACATCGCGAAGACGATGGCGTTCTATGCGTCGACGGGCAAGAAGGTCATCAGGATCAACAAGGAGATCAAAGGTCATATCGCCAACCGGCTTCAGGCCGCGATATGGCAGGAGGCGATTAGTCTGGTGGAGCGCGGGATCGCTTCCGTAGAAGACATCGACGCGGCGATTTCCCATGGTCCTGGCCTTCGATGGGCGCTGCTGGGTCCGTTTCTCAATCTCCACGCTTCTGGTGGCGCTGGTGGAATTACGCATGTGCTGCAGCATCTGGGTGCGGCACAGCGCGAGTGGGCCAGAGACTTGGGTAAGTATCCCGAGACGGATGATTACATCGAGTTAGTTGCGGCAGGCGTTAGTGCGGAACTGGAGTCGTACGATTTTCCGGAAATGCTTCGACAGCGCGATGAACTGCTGATTCAGTTGCTGGAGGCCAAGCGGAATCGTGCTGAGCTTCCGTAGAGCGCGGCGTCAGGTTTTCCTTCGAGGAGTGAGCGCGTTGGCATCCCGTCCAGCTTGACCTGCACAGACGGATCGAACAGGAGCAAGCCCGGGAAGTTCAGGGGCGCGAGCCATGACGCGCTGGCGAACGCGCCGTTTTCCGGGGACTTGGGAGTGTCTGAATTTTTGTGTGCAAGGCAGATAAAAGCCTGCCATCTGGCAGGCTCGTCAATTGCATTCTACAAATGATTCCTTGTGAAGCGATCCTCGTAGAGGATCGCGAACTGGTTCATCGCGGCTTTCCAGTCATGCGCGGCACGGCTCCAGTCAGCCGTGATATTGCGCAAGGCCAGCCATAGCAGTTTGGTCGCGGCCTCGTCCGTCGGGAAGTGCCCACGCGTCTTGACGATCTTGCGTAGCCGGGCATTGACACTTTCGATGGCATTGGTCGTGTAGATCACCTTGCGAACCGCTGGCGGAAACGCGAAGAAGGGGATCACGCGATCCCAGGCCCGACGCCAGGCGGCCACCACCGTCGGGAATTTCTGGCCCCACTCACCCTGTTCGAACGCATCCAGTTCGGTCTGCGCAGCTTCAGCGCCCGTTGCCGAATAGATCGGCTTGAGGGCAGCAGCCAGCCCCCGCCGGTCTTTCCAGCTCGCGTAGTCCAGCGAGTGGCGGATCAGGTGCACGATGCACGTCTGGAGCGTGGTGGCCGGAAACACCGCGCCCAGTGCTTCAGGCATGCCCTTCAGTCCATCGGTGACTGCGATCAGGATGTCCTGCACGCCACGCACCTTCAGGTCGCTGAATACCTTCATCCAGAACTTCGCGCCTTCCGTGTTCTCGATCCACAGCCCCAGGATGTCCCGTGTGCCGTCCGGCAGGATGCCCAGCGCCAGATAGATCGCCTTGTTGCGCACCATCCCTTCCTCGCGGATCTTGACGCGTAGCGCGTCAAAGAACACTACCGGGTACATCGGCTCGAGCGGACGCGCCTGCCAGATACTCACCTCGTCCATCACGGCATCGGTCACCGAACTGATGAATTCCGGCGATACATCGGTACCGTACTGCTCGGCCAGAAACCCCTGGATCTCGCGCACTGTCATGCCACGGGCGTACATCGCGATGATCTTGTCGTCAAAGCCGGTAAAACGCCGTTCGTGCTTCGGAATCAGGATCGGCGCAAAGCTGCCGTCGCGGTCACGGGGAATCTCCAGGCGTAGCGGACCGTCGTCGGTCAGCACTGTCTTGCCGCTCTTGCCGTTGCGCTGGTTGGTCGCATCTTCTGGCCGCACGGCACCCGCCGGATAGCCCAGATGGTGTCCAAGTTCGGCGCCCAGCGCCCGCTCGATCAGCGCCTTCTTGAACGCCGCCGAAGCGGCATGCACCGCTTCGGCCGTCATCGGCCCCTTCACGAACTGGTCGATTAGTTCCTTCGGAATGGACGGCAACGCTGTCTGCGCTTCGGTGGTCGTCTTGGGTTTGCGTGGCATACATGCTCCTTGAGCTACATGTTATGCCTTGAACACAAAATCTATGACAGCCCCGGGGACTTTCCCACCAATGAATCGGCAGAACTGCTTTGGGACGAATTGTATTTTCAGCGAGCTGTCGAGGTTCCACCCCGGAATCAGGGCATCCTGGACGACTTCTATCAGCGGCCACTCTCGGGCCCAACAATCAGCGGCAAAACCTGTAGTTCGCTGAATTGAAGTGAAGAATGACGGATCACCGGATGAGGAGTCCAATCACCTCACCCAGAACTCAACCTAACTTCATGATTTTTACGGAATAGTCTCGCGCCGGTCAAGTTCGGGACTATCACGGCTTTACAAGGGTTTCCGGGCGATCTGTCTGGATTATGGGCGAGATTTGGGCACACCGTTGACCACACTTCTAAGATACGAAGCGTCTACAAGACTCAGAGCCCAACGCCCTGGTTGCACTGAGTTTGAAACGAGATACTAGAGCCCGTCTGGTGGGTTTCCCGTCTGTTTGTGGCATTGCTGTGTCATTACGCACAAGTGCCGTTTCGAAGACCGAAACAGATCGGTCAAATTCGTCGGCCGCGAATGGCCGCTGTCGAGAAAGTCGAATGCTCCTTGCCGACCCCTTGCGGCCCCCTGCTCCCGCGCGACCTAAACGGTTCCTTTCAAGGTCCTCCAGCCGTTCGCCCATCAGGTCAAGCGGTGAGTGTCGAGTGACGGGCGAAACCGCCACTTTCGAGGCAACGCCACATGGGTCAGCCGCCACCGTCCCGTCCGTGACATAGGGGCCCTGCGTGTACTATTCGTGTTGAACACAGCGGACGACTGCTACGGATGTAGCATCATCAGCAGTGTCATTGCAGTTCGCTTCGAAAGCGGTCCCGGGAGACGATGTGATGCGCGTACTGATCGTCGATGATCACGAGCTGTTCAGAGCCGGATTGGCGCTGCTGCTGAGAGAGCTGTTTCCGAGCATCGAGTTGCTGCACGCGAGTACGTTGTCGCAGGGCATGCATCATGCGCTCGGCGAGTTCCTGAACATCGTTTTTCTCGATCTCGATCTTCCCGATGGTCACGGTTGCGACGCGCTTGCCGAATTGAAGGAGTTGCGACCGTCGTTACCGGTGATTGTGATATCGGCGGACGAGAGTGTGGAAACCATCAGTCGATGCATCGAACTGCGCGCCATGGGATACGTACCCAAGTCGTCGCCTCCCGAAGCGCTTCATGCAGCGATAAGCGCGGTGCTTGCCGGGGGCGTGTTCCTGCCCGCCGCCAGCATCGCACGGCTCAGGTGCGACATGGGCACGGACGAGGCTCCGGTAAGTGGACCTGGGCGCGCACAGCCGAGCTGTAATTCGGAAATGAGCAGCGCATCCGAGCTGGGACTCACGCCGAGAGAGTTCGAAACGTTGGCGTGGCTGGTGCGCGGGCTTCCGTCCAAGGCGATTGCGCTGAGAATGGGGCTCGAAGACATTACGGTACGAAAATACATCAGTCATTTGCTCGCGCATTTCAATCTGCGGCGCCGTACGGAACTCATCGTCATGCTGGCGGATAAAGGGATCAAACTCGGCGTCCCGCCAGTCACGGATCCCGCACATGATCGAAGCCCGTCGGCCGTTGGGCACCAACGAACCGACTGACTTCAGCGAGCGTGCTTTCCGGTGCGGAAGACTTCCGCAACAGCACGAACGGCTCGGCGAAATCGCGAAGTGCGTGCGGAGACACCAGTTCGCCAGTGATGAATGCGACGGGAAGCACGCCCGCCCAGGCGAAATGCTGCCTGATCCGTTCGGCAACCTCAATGCCAGTCGGCCCGTCGCGCAGCCGGATATCGGTGACAATGATGTCGGGTGCGCGGCCATCGTCGGCGAGAATTGCTTCGAATCCCGCCATTGACCCGGCGGTATCCACCAGTGCGCCAGCACTGTGGAACAACCGGCGCAGGCCTTCGAGAACGGTTGGTTCGTCGTCACAAAGCAGGATGTACTTGTCCTTGAGGACCGACTTGCACGCGCTGTCCTTTCGATCGTCCGTCTCGTCGACCGGCGTCATTTTCGATATCGGCGCGTACAGGGAAAAGCGCGATCCGCGCCCTTCGACCGACCAGAAACGCATACTGTGCTTCGGCAGAATCCCGACAACCCGATGGACGATCGACAGCCCAAGTCCCAGGCCTTTCGAACGATCGCGACCAGGATTGTTAATCTGATAGTACTCGGCGAATATCGCATCCCGATGCACGGCGGGGATACCGACACCCGTGTCCCATACATCGATGCGAAGCCGCTCCCCGATCTCCACCCAGCCGACGACGACTCCCCCCGCCGACGTGTTCTTGATCGCATTCGATATGAGATTGGACAATGCCCGCTTGAACAGGGAGCGGTCACTTTCAATGGGAGGCGGGCGGCGCCGACGCACGCTGGTTCGGTATTCAATGCCCCGCGTCCTTGCCGATTCAAGGTATTGCTCGAAAACCTCCGTCAGCACGGTCTGCATATCGACTGGCGCCACGTGCGGGACGTATGAGCCCAGTTCGCTATAGTCCTGAATATCCTTGAACATGTCGAGAATGTCGCGTGCCGTTTCCTCGATGACGTCGAGATCATGGCTTGCGGCCTGTTCGCCTTCGATTTTTATCCGCGCGCTGCGGATGAAGAGGTTTATCGCAGCGAGTGGCTGCTGGATGTCGTGATACGCCGATGAGAAGAACCGCTCTTTCTCCCTGACGAGGTCTTGCATGCGTAGGTTCTGTTCGTTGACTGCGCGTGACGCCGCTTCGACGCGCGCCTTGGCCGCGCGCAAGGTGCGCCGATACATGAATTCGCGCCTCGCGGCACGTTCCAGCGGAATGCTGACTAGCAAACCGACGATATACATCATCGGCACCATCGTGGCATGCGCAATCACCGACTCCACGCGCACCTCGACGCTCTGGCCACTGGGCTTGAGATAGAGCATGACAAGGTAACTGACGACGCATAGCCCGATCAGCCACGCCGCCGTGATTACTCGAAGCCGGAAGGCCATGAATATCATGAAAAGGGCAAACGTCAGGATCGGGTACGCTTCCCGCCAGGCCAGGTCGCCCGGATAGATCTGTACCATTCTCAGGACCGCGAACCAGCAACCGATCGTCCAGACACTGAGCAGCCCGACGGCCCAGCACTCGTCGAGTGCGCGTGGGCTCCACAACAGCACGGGCACCGTCATGCCGATCGTCCCGGTGATTCTCAGGAAAATGAGTTCTTTGTGGTGCAGATGGGAGGGATCGAGTACGTCTAATCGCCCGAAGTCGTGGATGGAAAACACGACCCACAACGCGGTGAAGATTGTGATGGCGAGCCTCCGCTGTCCGAAGAAGCGCCGCGCGTAGTCCATCCGGAACGCGTGCTCCTGAGCCGCCGATCTGAACCTGCGTATTGCGACGCCAGACAATCTCATAAGGCTGCTTCAACAGGAAAGCCGCCGTGGGCGGATAGTGCGCGACGTCGAGAGGCTGTATCGGCGCACCACGGGTTAGACAGGTCCCCACCGAACGTGGCTAACGGAGTAAGACGGCACATTCCGGCGAAAGCGGTGCCGGTGGTCATGGGCGCACAACACCATCGTGCGTAACCACATAAAAACAGAATAACAGGTCGCCATTTCTACGATCAGCCACAAATGTATCAACTACGGGATGTGTCCTTGCCTGCACTGGAAGGTTCAGCAAGGCACTCCGCCATCATTGAAGGCGAATAGCTGATACGTCACCGGGATGGGCCAGCGGGAGTGCATACAACTTTCGTCTGCGTTGCTGGTCCGTCGCCTACGCATGTGCGTTGTGACGGTGTTTCGCCTGACCAACAATGAATATGACAGCAACGCTGGAAAGGCATTCGTCGAGTGCATCCAGATCGGTTGATCGTTGCAACGAGCCGAACCTGTCTCTGTTCGTGCGAAGACTGCTGTCGGTTGGCGAAAGATGCACAGGCCGATCTCTTAAACTCCGAGGGAGTACTCCCATGAAACTTTATCAATCGATCACCGTCTGTCTTGCCCTGATAGCTGGAGTCGCAGCAGACGGATGCTTCGCCCAAACGGCGATCAACCAGCAGGGGGCGGTAACGGATGGCAATGCCCCGCAGGTTTCAGAGGTCGCGGTTCCGGCCGTCACACTGGCACCCTCCGTGCCCGTTGGAAAAACACGCGCGCAAGTGATGCGCGAGCTGGAAGATTTTCAGAAAAATGGCGGCCCAGCCCTGATGCTTGATATTTACCGAGGCGGCGGCTAATGAAGCGTCGTGAGCCAGAAGGGCGTTTCGACCATCGAATGGTTGTCGGCGTGTTCCGATACAGCCGACATTGCAGGACTACGGTCCGGCCAATTGCTAAAAACTACCTCGTGGGCTGGACGCGACCGACGTCGGCGGTCCTCTGACAGTCGACCTCCGCTGCGGATCGACCTCGACCCAATCGACATTCCAGTAAGAAGACCTTCGACACCGGAAGCTTCGCCGATTGCCTGATTGACCGGGACGGCCGATGAATTGCTGGATCGAGTCTGCACCTGAATGTCCGCTACCAGGGGGATTGCGACGTTTGAATGTCCACGTGAATGCACAGACGAACGGCCGCAGATGGCCGAACCCAGAACTTTTTGCAGCCGGACATGCTCTTCCAGAGAGCCAGATAAATGAACTGCCCTTCGAGAACTTCCTTTGACGCTGATTGCAGTGTCGTAACAGCTCGCTGACAATGATGCAGGCGTGCTATTACGCAAATGTCGCGGATCACGTTGCGGTCCGGCTTGCGGTCGTCAACCGACACATCGCGACTGCGGCGCCGTTCACGATGGGCGCGCTCCATGGATCGGCCGGCAAACTCCACCTGCGCAATGCCTTGCCGGAGGCCGCCACAAACGCTCCCCGATGCCTCATTGATGCAGAATCGGCGCAAAGGCCATAACGACACGACCTGAAGATGATGGACGACCCAGAATCGCTTTCCCTGGCACTGCCCGACGGCTCTAAGGTCTCTGCGCTCCTCCGAGTGCCGGAGGACGCGCGAGCGCTATATGTCTTCGCGCACGGTGCCGGCGCGGGCATGCAGCACGCCGGCATGTCGTCATTGGCCGACGCGCTTGCGGCGGCCAATGTCGCCACCTTGCGCTACCAGTTTCCGTACATGGAGCGGGGCTCCAAGCGGGTGGACTCGCCGGCCGTGGCACACGCTGCCGTGCAGGCAGCCGTCGCAGAGGCTCGCCGGCGGCTGCCAGCCCTGCCGCTCTTCGCGGGCGGCAGGTCGTTCGGCGGCCGCATGACGTCCCAGACCCAAGCCATCTCCCCGCTCGACGGCGTGCGTGGCCTCGCTTTCGTCGCGTTCCCGCTGCACCCGGCGGGCGCGCCCGGCGTGGAGCGGGCACGGCACCTGGCGGAGATCACGGTGCCGATTCTCTTCCTCCAGGGCACGCGCGACAAGCTGGCCGAGCTTCACCTGCTGAGGTCCGTCGTCGAGACGCTGGGGCCACGCGCCACGCTGCATGTAGTGGACGACGCAGATCATTCGTTCCACGTGCGCGCGTCCTCCGGCCAGACCGACGCGGAGGTCGTGCTCGAACTAGCGCGGACGATGTCGGAGTGGTTCTTCGCCGAAGGCGAGTTCGTGCGCGTTACCTGAGCAAGCGCAGGATTGCTTGTAGCAGAGTCGGGACGGGGATCCGGCGAACTCGCCGTGCTGCACTCGCCTGCTCAATCCCTTCGCTATCCGCAGATGGTCTGTCGCATAGCCACGATAAGCGACGCCTGTCGCGTCGGCGGCGTTTTCCCAGTGCCGAGTGAGTGAATTTGTCAGATCCGCTTGCGATGATCTCGCCCCCGGAAATCGCGGAGGGCCATCTGCTTTGATTTGGCCGGCGCCGATCCGTGAGCGACCGCATAGGGTTGCGGCCGAAACCAGATGGCGGAGCGTCGAACAACGCGCATTGGCCGGTCACTGCCCGACGCGGTCGCCCGAAACCGACCCAGGCTGTGTGGAAACCTGATGGAATTCCAATGCGATGCATGACTGCTGCCCCCCAGCGGCGCATTTGGCTGCCTTTGCGGTCATCACGGCGACGACGAGGAAGTGAGCCTCTGAGATGTCTTTTGGACGAGCTTTAGCGCTTTGTTTCAGGAACTACGGGTTGCTCAAACACCTACCTGCCGCATTGCCTTCATCGTCTTCTTGAAGCCCAGGATTCTTAGCACTCGAGCGAGATTGTAGGCGAGTACGTTCAAACTCATCTCGGTACCTACGTTGGGCAACCTGCGCATCAGGAAGTGCGTATAGCCCATCCAATGCTTGAACGTTCCGAAGACATGTTCGACGGTTCGCCTGCGCACTGTCATCGCGTCAGGTGTCTTGTCCAGCCGGCGTTGAACTGCTTCCAGCACTGACTCATGCTCCCATCGACTTATCCGTCGCTGGTCGCTCGGAGTGCACTTTGGCTTCATCGCGCATTGCGAACAGGCGCTACTCCAGTAACGATGTAGCTGTAATCCGTGTTCCTCGCTGGTGTAACGGTAAATTGCCCGTTCTCCAGCTGGGCATTGGTATTCGTCGTCCCGCGCAATGTAGATGAAGTCTGCCTTGTCGAATCGGCCATGGTGCTTCGCACCTGATGTTGTCGGCTTCGGTAGCATGACCGCAATCCCCGCATCGGCGCACTCCTTGATCTGAAGCCCACTGTAGTAGCCGCGATCGGCGACTGCCCGCAGTCTGGTCTTGCCCATCGCGTCGCGCGCAGCTCTTGCCATGGGGCTAAGCTGCGCCCGGTCGCTGCCAGAGTTTGTGACCTCGTGAGCGACAATAAGGTGGTGTTTTGCGTCTACTGCTACCTGTACGTTGTAGCCCACCATTCCTGAGCCTTTGCCGCTAGTCGCCATGGAGCGTGCATCAGGATCGGTCATCGAGAGCTGACCGTCCGGCTCAGTTTTGAGTTGCTCCTTGATCTGCTCGAGGTTTCGCATCTGTTCGCGCAAGCGCTCGATCTTGTCCTTCAGACGGGTCGTCTTTGCTTCCAGCTCTGCGGGTTGCGTGCGATCTGCGGTCTCCAGCGCATTCAGATACCGCTGGATGCTCTCCTCGATCTGCTTCTGGCGCTTTTCAACCTTCCCTTCGGTGAAATTGCGATCGCGTGTATTGACTGCCTTGAACTTGCTGCCGTCAATGGCGACCAGTGCTTGCGAGAACAGCTTCAGCTCACGGCACAGCATCACGAAACGGCGACACACGTTACGAATGCCAATGCCGTTGTCACGCCGAAAGTCAGCTATGGTCTTGAAATCCGGCGCCAACCGTCCCGTGAGCCACATCAATTCAACGTTGCGCTGGCATTCACGTTCCAGGCGGCGGCTCGACTGGACCCGATTCAGGTAGCCGTAGATATAGATCTTCAGCAGTACGCCCGGATGATAGGACGGGCGACCTGTAGTCGACGGCTTCGCGCCATCGAATCCTAGTGATGCAAGTTCAAGCTCTTCAACAAATGCCTCGATGATTCTGACCGGGTTGTCCTCTGCGACGAAGTCATCCAGGCACTCCGGAAGCAATGTCACCTGCTTGCGATCTTCACCTTCTATGAATCGCTTCATCCGGTCACCCATGCTGAATGAGTTAATCCAGTTTAGGTGATCAGCGTGTTTTCACACAAGCTCGACCCTCTCCGGCCGCTCGAGCCTGCGAAAGGGAATTGGCGGCTTCCAAGGTAAAAGCGTAGATTGTCAATTATCACTGCCCCCCGTGCGACAACTATCATGGCCGGTCCGTGATTAGCCACATTAAGGTTGCCCCGCAGCACACGGAGCCTCTTGGTGGACCTGCCGGCTCGTCACTTCAGGTCCGAGTTCGGGAAAATATGTGACCCCGTTTCCCGTTTCTGCTCACCCTGAGATTAGGAGAAGGCATGCGTATCTACTTTCAGAGCACATCGATCCCGACACGGGCCGCCGATCGGCTCAAATACCGCCTTTCGCTAAAGGAATCCCAGGCGCGACAGGTGACCTCCGAGGTCTTCGGCTATAAAGACTGGGCCGACCTCCACAGCAAGCTGGGCACCAAAGCAGCCTCCGCGCTCGATGAGGCATGTGACGGCGCGACAGTAACCGAGAGGCGCGTATATCAGGCGTCGCAATTGGCCGCATCGTTAGTTGATCTTCACGGTGAATCCGCGGACGACTTTGTCCGATGGTGGCGACCATCGGCCGCCCATGCGCAAGAAGAGTACGGGGACCAGACACAAACGCCGTTCGCAGGCTCAAAGGCTGATCTGAGTTTCCAGGACGCGCTGAGCACGCTGGCACACGCCGCCCACGATCCCGTTGGCCACTTCGAACTAGCGCTCATCGCTGGCATACACGGAACGAAAAATGAGAGCTCGTTGAGGTTTGTAGAATCGCTTGCTGATGAGTTGCTAAGCGGCAACCGAACCCGAGAGCCGGAAGTGGCCCGTCACCTCCTCGAGGCTTTGGCGGCGCGAGGGATGCCCCGGTCAATACTTAACCTCGCGACGAGTTTGACGCTTGGCGACGGTGGCCCAAAAGACGAAAACAGAGCCGCTGATTTGCTCAAGCAGCTGGCTGAATCTGCTTCAACTCCCGATGAGCTGAAGCGGATTGCCGAATCGCGCCTGGCAGGCCGTTGAAATACCCATCGATCGGATTCAGGCCGATCTCGCAGATGACATGAATTCGCGCAACGACACCGAGATTTTGTTGCGTGGCGCCGGATTCAGCGCTGGCATCCGTCCGGCGAGCGCATTTCCCGACCGATTTCTTGCATTACGCGCCCTCTGGACGCGCAAATCCCAACGTTCGCAGTCGCGTCAGGTTGTAGGCTGCCATCTTCAGTGTGAGCAACTGATCGACTTTCTCCAGCCCCCGCACCATCACCTGTCGGCTTGGCACGATCTGCTTACCCCAGCCGAAGCACTGTTCAATGCATTTCGTTTGCACTGGCTCAGCGCATAGCCGGGGTGTCACGTTGTCCTGCCGTCGATGGCACTTCCGCCCGTTCGCTTGGTATTACGAGCGACGTGCGGCGTTACATTGTATTCACGGCAAGCCTTCACAAATCCACGTGTGTCGTACGCCTTGTCCGCACCCACCGTAATCCGCACGCCCGAACCCGATACATCCCGTAGCATGTCCGCCGCCACTTCGCGTTCCGCCCGGCCATTCGCTTCGCTGGCCTGAACGTTCACCACCAACCCATGCCGGTTGTCCGTCAGCACATGGCCCAGATAACTCGGCAAGGCTGGCGCGGCATGGCTCTTGCGATAGAGCCGACCTTCTCCGTCACTCTTCGACTCATGCGTTTCGTTGCTGCGCGATTCGCCATGCCAGTTGCCCGGGGCGGGCGATCATCGTCCCCGCCATCCTTCCGGCGGATGCTCTTGTGGCTAGCCCACGCATGAATCATGGTGCCGTCGACGCTGAAATGCTCGCCCGACAGCAAGCCGCGTTTATGTGCCGTTTCCACTGTCGCGTTGAACAGGTCGGTCACCGCGTCCTCAATCGACAGGCCGACGAACCAGCAGGTTGTACGAAATCTGCTCGACCAGTTGTCGCTCACTTCGGATGCTGTACAGCACTTGAAGCAGCATTGCCCGCATCAGTTTCTCCGGCGCAATGCTCGGACGGCCGCCTTTGATGTCCGCTTCGTACATGGCCGAGAACTTCGTATCCATCTTCGACAGCGCCTTGTTCATCCACGTCCGGATCGGGCGCAGCGGATAAGTCTGCGGTACGAACTCCTCCAGTCTCACGGTGCTGAACAGGGATTCGTGTAGCTGTGGGTGCCTCGCATGCGCTCTTCGTGTCTCTGGATCGGATGGCTATGTCGTGGCGGATCGGCGAGGGTATTTCAACGGCGTGCTAAGGCGCTCGCTCCGTTCGGCGCTCGACCTCGGTGTGGCCCTGCATGGCCAGACACGGTAGCTTCCATGTTCGTTTGGTGCCTTGCTCGAGCACCGTGGCCTGGGTGTCACGCATCGCGATGATCTTGCCGCGACGCATCTGACCGTCGCGGCCTCTTCGACCAGGTTAGAGCATCGCACGCAGATCGCGCACGCTCCGTCCAAGCTTGCGACGAAGTAGCCCTCGCAGAGTCACACCGTCGGCGTAGCCCACTTGCTCGGCCACCCGATCGACGCTTTCGTGACTCGTCTGGAGCAGATGCACCGCGTGCTCGACGCGTAAGTCCTGGAAGAACCCGAGGGGCGTCTTGCCGAGCGTGCTCTGCAGGCGCCGCGCCAGGGTGCGCTCGCTCGTTCCGACCGCAGCCGCAGCGTCGGCGAGATTAAAGCCCTTCGAAAGATTGCGACGCGCCCATCGCTCGAAGCGCTCGACCAAAGGGTCGGCGTGCGCCAGGTGATCGGGGATGGCGTAAGCGGCCTGCGATGCGCGCGAATCGACCAGCAGGTAGCGAGCCGTGAGCGCTGCAAGTGCGGGGCTTCGACGCCTCACGAGCCCAAGCGCCAGGTCGACGTGTGCCAGGGCTGCTCCGGCTGTGACGAACGGCGCTGAGACGATGAGCATGCGTGAGTCGTCAAGCGACACCTGCGGATACCGACGGCGAAACAGCGGCGCGAGCCACCACGATGTTGTTGCCGTGTGTCCGTTCAGAAGTCCCGTCTCCGCGAGCAGTAAGGTCGCCGTGCAGGCGGCGCCGATCCACACCTCGTCGTTGGCCTTGGCGACCATCGCTGCCTTGATGTCGCGTAACTCTGGCTGCTCGAGTGCGGCCTCAATGGCATCAGGCGTCACCGGTCCAAGGGCAGGCGTGACGATCGCGTCCGGCCGAGACTGCCGGTCGATGGACTGCACTGGAACGATGAGTCCATTGGCGGTTCGAACGCGTCGTCGGACGCCAACCATCGTGACGTTCAGAGGCGCAGGTGAAGGGTCCAGCATTGGGGCGAGCTGGTTTGCGTAGTTCAACGTGTCCACGATTGCCGAGAGCCCGAAGTCCGCGACGCCGTTGATAGCAATAACATGAATGTCCATGGCAGGAACTATATCAAAAAAGGCAAATTTGCCACTTATTGTGAACCACCAAGCTCTCTAAAGTACAGGCTTCTTACACACATTCCCGCATACGGGACGAAAGGAAAATCATGATCAAGCTCGCAATCCTCGCGACGATGGAAGCCAAGCCGGGTAAGGAAGAGGCCGTCGCCGAATTCCTAGCTGGCGCTAAGGGGCTCGTGGAAAAGGAGGCGTTCACCGTCACCTGGTTCGCGATCCGCACCGGCAAGTCGACGTTTGCCATCTTCGACGCGTTCGACAACGAAGCCGGCCGCAATGGTCACCTGACCGGTCAAGCCGCCGCGGCTCTGATGGCTTCCGCCAAGGATCTCTTCGTTCGCGATCCGGTCATCGAAAAGGCGGATCTGCTCGCCTTCAAGCTGCCCGCGTAATGGGCATGGCAGCGTGACGGAAACGGCAACAGTGCCGATGAAGCATGCCGCCTAGAGTTAGCTCACTGGAACGCGCCTTTTCTGGCGCGAAAGCCGGTGATGGTTCGCTCGACCAGGCAGTGTGTGCCTCGTTGAGAAATTTCACTTAATAACAGAGGTAAACTATGAGTGCTTATCTGATCTTCGTCGTGCATAGTGCTCACGACAAAGCATTGCTCCAGAAATATCGCGATGAAGCGATCCCGGTCGTTAAGAGTCAGGGCGTGAAATTCTTTGCCGGGCCCGTCATCAGCGCTGCGCTGGAAAATGGCCCCGTGGACTCCAGCGTTGTCCTCGAGTTCCCGACCGTCGAAGATGCGCAAGCTTGGTACAAATCCCCTGAGTACGCACCCCTCAAGGCAATGCGTCAGGCCGCGGCCACGAGCACCACATTCATCGTGGAGTCGTGGCCCGAAGGGCTCTAACTTCCAGGTCCGACCGACACGGCTGTCGTCATGCCCCAGCTCGAGGTTAGCTGATCGGCAGCATCGCTACGGCGCTCGTATGTGGGGCGCCGTAGCGCACCTGTCGGCGGACCGGAGCGGCCGCTCACGGACTCCGGTTAGGGGCGTAGAAAGTCTCGGGTGTCGTCTGCGCCGGCGGCCAGCCAGTCGCCATAAGCGCCGGCACGCAGAATCACGACCATGCGCTTTTCTTCGCCAGGGCGGTGATAGTTTTGAAAAAGAGAGTGCTGATCTGCATTGATCGTCAGCATTGTGTAGCTCTCATGCCACTGGCCCGCTGTATCTCTGTATCTGTCTCACAGACCTGCGATGCCCAGCGGCACGCCGTCTACGTGGGAAAAGCGTGTAGCCACGGCACTTCCGCTGCGCCAGTCCGGTTAACTCAGGCGGAGCGCCTTATGCAGCAATGGTCTCAGCGATGCCGCAGTTCGCTCAATGAAGTGAAGAATGACGGATCACCGGATGAGGAGTCCGGCATCGCCCCAGCCAGAGCTAGATCCGCCATGCGTTGCATTATCGGCTCGCGCGGCGAAGGCGTCATCACACAAGTTAACAAGAGACTCTTTCCGGATGCGTCAAAATAGCGGCAACCCGACCGCTCAGGCACATCCGCTAAGATAGCGCCCTGACCGCACCCGAACCGACCGACGCCTGCCGCCTTGCCGACCTTCACTCTCCCCTCAGCGCTGCAGGCGGAACTCGACATCCGCAAAAGCCGCTTCATCGCCTACGCGATTCCCGTCGCCGACCGCGACGCCGCGATGGAAGAACTGCGCCGCCTGCGCGAAGAACATCCCACGGCCACGCATGTCTGCTGGGCGCTGCTGGCGGGCGGCCAGTCGGGCATGTCCGATGACGGCGAGCCGTCCGGCACGGCGGGACGTCCGATACTCGAAGTGCTGCGTCACCACGATCTGGACGGCGTGCTGGCCGCTGTCGTGCGCTATTACGGCGGCGTGAAGCTCGGCGCGGGCGGCCTCGTGCGCGCCTACACCGACGCGATCGCCACCGCGCTGCAGGACGCGCCGCGCGTCGAGCGGATCGCGCTTGCGTCCTTGCCCGTCGAAATCGGCTATCCCGACGAAGCCCGCGTGCGACGCTGGATCGAACAGGAAAACTATGCGCTCGAAGCGAGCGCGTACGACATGAACGTGCAACTGACGATCCGCATGCCCGTCACGGCCGTCGACGCCGCGCGCGAAGCCTTGCGCGACATGACGCAAGGCCGCGCGGTTTTCCCCGAAAACACCTGAGCGAATCAAAACAAAACGGCCGCGTGCCGGAAAATGCTCCATGCACGCGGCCGCTGTGAAAGACGGGCAATCAATGCGCCGCTGCAAACGCCTTCGCCGATTCCTTCGCTTGCGAACCTGCCGCTGCCAGCGCGTCTTCGAGAATCATCTCGGCGCCCTTCTCCGCGACCATCATCGTCGGCGCGTTGATATTACCTGACGTGATGTTCGGGAAGATCGACGCATCGACGATCCGCAAGCCCAACATGCCATGCACGCGCAGACGCTCGTCGACGACCGAGTTGCCGTCATCCGGCCCCATCGCGCATGAACCGCACAGGTGATAGATCGAACCCGACTGCTCGCGGAAGTACTGCAGGAAGGCGTCGCGATCGTTCACCTGAGGGCCAGGCGAAATCTCTTCGACAGTAATGTCCTTGAGCGCCGCCGTCGACATGATCTTGCGCACCAGCTCGCAGCCTTCAATGGCTTCGTCGATATCCTTTTGCGTCGTCAGCGCGTTGATGCGAATCTTCGCGGCATCTTCCGCACGATCCGACGCGATCTGGATCGAACCGCGGCTACTCGGACGACACGGATTGAAGCACAGCAGAAAGCCCGAATACGGTTCCGGTTCGAGACTCGCCTTGTTGCTCTTCGGAATGCGATATGACAGCGGATTGAAATAGAGCTGCAGATTCGGCAATGCCTCTTTCTCGCTGCTTCTGAAGAAGCCACCGGCCTGATTCACGCTCATCGCAAGCGGGCCTTTGCGCGTCAGCAGGTATTGCAAGCCGAGCTTGAGCTTGCCCAGCAACGGGCGCATTTCGTCATTCAGCGTCTTCACGTTCGAGCGATAGTAGAAGCTCACGCAAAGATGATCCTGCAGGTTCTGCCCGACAGCAGGCAAATGATGCACGAGGGGAACGCGATGTTCTGCAAGCAGCGCGCTATCGCCGACACCCGACAGTTGCAGCAGCTTCGGCGTATCGACGGCACCCGCCGAAAGAATCACTTCCCGCTTCGCAGTGAAATGGCGCGAACTGCCGTTCTGCTTGACGACGACGCCTGTCGCGCGCCGGTTCGCGTCGAACAGCACCTGCGTGACGAGTACTTCACGCTCGACCGTCAGGTTCTTGCGATTGAGCACTGGGTGCAAGTACTCGAAACTGCTCGATGAACGCTGGCCATTGCGCGTGTTCACGTCGTAAATGCCCGCGCCTTCGAACTGCGCGCCATTGAAGTCGTCAGTGCGCTTGTAGCCCGCCTGCTCGCAGCCCTTGATGAACACGTGACAAATGGGGTGTGCGTCATCCTTCATCGGCGAAATGCCGATCGGGCCGTTCGCGCCGTGATACTCGGTGTTGCCGAGCGGATGCGATTCGAGCTTGCGGAAATACGGCAGTACGTCGCGATACGACCAGCCCTTGTTGCCCGCTTCCGCCCAGTCGTCGTAATCCTGCGCCTGGCCACGCACGTAGATCATTGCGTTGATTGAACCGGAGCCGCCCTGCACCTTGCCGCGCGGGCAATACAGCGAGCGGTTGTCGAGTTCCTTCTCCGGCTCGCTGTAGTACATCCAGTTGTAGGTTTCGTTGTAGTACGTCTTCGTGAAACCGACTGGAATCTTGAACCAGAACGAATCGTCGGCTTTGCCTGCTTCGAGCAGCAGTACCGAGTACTGGCCCGACGCCGACAGCCGGTTGGCGAGAATGCAGCCCGCAGATCCCGCTCCGACGATGATGTAGTCGTAATTCATGTTCTATTCGCCCGCAGGCGTCCAATACGTGGAATACGTTAGGCCTGTTCGCGCACTCAGCCTTTGGCGGGCGCGAGATCCTTCACGTCGGCGGGCTTCGACGCCATCTGCAGATGCAGACGATCGCCCTTATACGGCGTGTGCTGATTGACTACTTCCATGTTCAGTTCGACGCCGAGGCCCGGTTCCGTAGAGGGAATGATGTAGCCGTCTTCCCAGCGAATCGGCGACTTCAGCACTTCGGCATGGAAACCGCCCCACGTGCCGATGCTTTCCTGAATCAGGAAGTTGGGCGTGCAGGTTGCAAGCTGAATGCTCGCGGCGGCGCCGACCGGACCGTTGTAGAGGTGCGGCGCGATCTGCGCGTAATAGACCTCGGCGAGCGTGGCCACTTTCTTCGCTTCGAGCAGGCCGCCGACGCGCGCCACGTTCAGTTGCAGAATCGATGCGCCGCCCGCTTCCAGCAGCTTGTGGAACTCGTACTTCGTGGTGAGGCGCTCGCCGGCCGAAATCGGAATGCTCGTGTGCCGCGCAACTTCGGCCATGGCGTCATGCTGTCCCGGCGGCACAGGTTCTTCAAACCACAGCGGGTCGTATTTTTCGAGGCGCTTCGCAAGACGGATCGCAGACGCCGGCACCATTTGCCCATGCGTGCCGAACAGCAGATCGGCCTTGCTGCCCACGGCTTCGCGCACCTTGCGGCAGAACGTTTCGCAACGATCCATCACTTCGAGCGACAGATGATGACCCGAGTAAGCCGTATAAGGGCCAGCAGGATCGAACTTCACCGCCGTAAAGCCGCGCTTGACGTTTTCCGCCGCGCATTCGGCCGCGAGATCGGGATCGTCGTAGTCGTATTCGCCGCGACGGTTCTTCGGATACAGATACGTGTACGAACGCAGGCGCTCATGCACGCGGCCGCCCAGCAGTTCGTACACGGGCTTGTTCGCCGCCTTGCCGATGATGTCCCAGCACGCCATTTCGAGGCCGCTCACCACGCCCATCATCGTCAGATCGGGGCGCTGCGTGAAGCCGCTCGAATACGCTTCGCGCCACAGACGTTCGACGTGGTGCGGGTCCTTGTCGAGCAGATAACGCGTGAACACGTCGTCGATGATGGGCGCCATCGCATTCGGATGAAACGTGGCCGAATAGATTTCGCCGACGCCTTCAATGCCGCAATCCGTCTTCAGCTTGACGAAGATCCAGTACATGCCGCCGATATGCGGCGGCGGCACGGCGACGATATGCGTTTCGAGCGAGACGACTTTCATTTACGCTTCCTTCCTGTTAAGCATATTGCGCAGCACGAGGCCCGCGAAACCGCCGACGGCGGACACGGCGGCCACGTAGCCGAAGTACATTTGATAGCCATGCACGCCCGGATAGTTCTGCGTCAGATATCCGTTGATGAGCGGCAGGAAAACATCGGGCGAATAGCCGAGTACTGAAATCAGGCCAATCGCGAGGCCCATGGTTTCGACGGGTACGTTGCAGCGGTCGAGCAGCGACCAGTACAGACCGCGAATCGCATACGTCAGCACGCCGATGAAGAGCACGATAAACACCAGCAACACATGGCTGCTGATCTGCGGCGCGGCGATCAGGCCGACCAGAGAAAGCGACGCGAGAAAGAGCGCGATGATCAGCACGGTCACTTTCGAAAAGCGGTCGCCGAGAACGCCGCCGCCAATGCCGCCGATGGGACGCATCCACAGCTTGAGCGTCGTGATCGTGCCCGCCATCACCACCGACAAGCCAATCTCGCCTTCATGCAGATACGCGGAGAAGCTGTAGGTCGCCCAGAACACCTGATAGCCGCAGAACACGATCGCCGCGACGAGCCACAGTTCGGGAATCTTCGCGAGCGTGATCAGATCGGCGATCACGTTGCTGCGTTTGGCCGCTTGCGCGCGGCTCGATCGCTCCGCTTTCGACGACGGATCTTTCACCAGTGCGAGCACTACGCCGAGGCCAATGCACAGGAACGCGTACATGTACACCACGACCCTGAAGCCAACAGCGGCCGGTTCGCCCTTCGTCTGCGTGAGCCATGCAAACAGCGTGATGGCGATCGTCGCGAGCATCGCTTCGATCAGCCCACGGCCACCGTCGAGGAAACCGAAGAAGCGGCCCTGCTCGTCAGCGCCCGCGATCATCGACACGCGCTTGATAACGGCCGCCCAGAACGTCAGCCCCGTCGACAGGCCCCAGCCGCCGAAGATCATCAGCAGCAGATTGAACGACGGCGCCGTCGAATACACCAGGCCGAGCAGGCCAGTCGCCACGAGCGAGAAGCTGATCAGCAGGCGCGGCGCGATGCGGTCCGCGAGCCAGCCGCTCGGCAGGTAGCTCAGCAGGAAGATCGTGCCGAGCATCGAATACAGATAGCCGAGTTGGCTTTCGCTGATGTGGAAAACTTCCAGCATCGTCGGCTGATAGACCTGGCGCAGATAGAGAATCGGATAAATCGCGCCGGCCGCGATGACGAGCAGCAACAGTTGCACATAGCGCTGTGCCTTGTTGCCGGATTGGTCGGTCGCGTTGGCGGAACGGCGCGTCGAAGCGTCCGTCTGAAGAGGTTGGCTTGCCACTGAAATGCTCCTAAGAGACGCGCAAGGAGCACAGCATGCGCCGTGACCGTCGTGTCTCCGTTACTTTGTTATGAATGCAGCGTGTGCTTTTTATAGTTAAAAAAGAGAGCGCATCCCACATTGCTTTTCGCACGCGGAATGCGCCCTGACAGGATCAGTACTTCATGACGACCAGACGCGTCTGCGTGAATTCGAGCATGCCGTGCTTGCCGTCGTCGCCGCCGAGACCCGAGCGTTTCCAGCCTGCGTGAAAGCCTTGGTACGGGTCGGCAGGCGTGCGGTTCACGTAGAGTTCGCCCGCTTCGATGTTGTTCGCGACTTTCATCGTCGTGCGGTAGTTCTCGGTGTAAAGCACCGACGACAGACCGAACTGGTGGTCGTTGGCCATCTGCAGCGCTTCGTCGAGCGTGCTGTAGCGCACGACGGGCATGATCGGGCCGAACGTTTCTTCCTGGATGATCTCCATGTCCTGACGGCAGTTCGTCAGCAACGTGGCCGGATAGAAGAAGCCCTTGCCTTCGGGAATCGCGCCGCCCGTTTCGAGCGTTGCGCCATTGGCCACCGCGCGCTGGACCATCGCGTGAATCGACTGGCGCGAGGCTTCGTTGACGAGCGGACCCATCAAGGAAGCATCCGTGCTGCGATCGCCGCTCTTCACTGCGCTCATGTGCTTTTTCAGCAGCGCGACGAACTGGTCATGCACGCTTTCGTGTACGTAGACGCGCTCGATAGCCGTGCAAAGCTGGCCGCAGTGCGTCGTCTTCGAGCCGACGAGTTCGCGCGCGGCCTTTTCCAGATCGGCATCCGGCTCGATGATGGCAGGCGTCTTGCCGCCCAGCTCGAGTGACGGCTTCGCAATGTTCTCTTTGCAATAGTCGAGCACCTTGCGACCGGCGCCGACGCTGCCCGTCAGCGTAATCATGCCGACCGCGGGATGCGTGCAGACGGCTTCGGCGGTTGCGTGGCTCATCGCGAGAATGTTGACGACGCCCGGCGGCAATTCGGCGCGAATCACGGCCTTGGCGATTTCGAATGCGGAACTGGGCGTGTTATTGCTCGGCCGCACCACCACCGTATTACCCGCGATCAACGCCGGCGCGATTTTGCGCATGAACGTATAGACGGGGTAATTGAACGGGATCAGGCATGCGACGACGCCGATCGGCTCGCGATGCATCACGAGGTTCTCGTCGGGCGTGTCGCTGGGAATGACTTCGCCTTCGATACGGCGCGCCCACTCGGCGTGATAGCGCGTGATCTGGCCGGCGTAGATGGCTTCGTTGGTCGCGTCGGCGACGCTCTTGCCCGATTCCAGCGCGAGCGCCGCGCCGATGGCGGGCGCGCAGTCGGTCAATGCGTCGGCGAGCTTGTGCAGATACGTTGCGCGCTCCGCAGCGGGCAGCTTGCGCCAGCTCTTTTGCGCGGCGGCGGCAGCGGCGACGGCTGCTACAGCCTCTTCGCGGGACGCACCCGATACCTGGGCAATCAGCGCCTCGGTAGCGGGGTTATAGACGGAGATGAGTTCGTCCGTTGCGGGTTCGACAAACTGGCCGCCAACGAAATTCCGGTCGAGTCGCATGGTGTTTTACCTGGTGACGCGTGCGCGAAGCACGTTGCCGGCGGCGAGTTAGAGCAAGGCGAAACATGCAGCCGGCGCATGACCCGGATTCTTCTCTGCGGCCTTATGGCGCGCAAGCGAGTATTTCGACCGTCAAACATTCATAAAACTCATGTTTGTAGGGCGATATGACGTGTACGTGAACGAATCGCCAGAGGATGCGGCGGATATGTGGAAATGCGTCTTTTGAGGAAGCGCAAGGAGAGCGCCAAGGCAGCGAATCCGCCTTCGCGCGAGCCGGCATTGCGCCGGCTGCGAGTGAATGGCGCGGCGACCTGAGCGCCGCGCGTGGGAACGGTTCGGCAGGATGCCGCCGAACCGGAATTACATACAAGCCGTTTCGAAGCGGATCAAGCCTCGCCCGTTGCGGACGTCGGCGTCTGCACCGTCACGGGTGTTTCGACGACGGGCGCAACGCTTTTCACGGGTGCCTTCTTTGCGGCTGCCTTTTTCGCCGGCGCCTTGCTTGCGCCGGTTTTCTTTGCGGCGGCTTTCTTCGCAATTACGCGCTTGCCGGCAGTCGGCGCGGCAGACTTCGCGGCAACCTTCTTAGCGGCAGTCTTCTTGACGGCGGCCTTCTTCGCGGCAACTTTCTTTACAGCAGCTTTTGCGCCTGCCGATGCCTTTTTCGCAACCTTGCGGCCCGCCGACTTCGCCGTTACAGCTTTCTTCGCGACGGCTTTCTTCGCCGCCGTTTTCTTCGTAGCTGCCTTTGCAGTCACCGCGGGTTCTGCTGCAGCCGCAGCAGCATCGATCAGAAACTTGCTACGGTCTTTCACATCTTTGATCCATGCCGGCGGTCGAGCGTGACCGCTCCACGTTGCACCCGTCTTGGGATCGCGATACTTGGGCGGCATTTTGCCTTTCACGGCCGATGCGATTCCGGCCTTGCCGCTGCTGACGCCAAGACGCACTTTGCGCTCGCGTTCACGCCGTGCTTTTGCGCGACGCTCGATATCTTCCGTTGTGAGACCGTGCTTGATCATCAGTTCCCGGATCTGGTCCAACGCACCTTGCGCGCGTTTAGCCAGGAGCGTTTCAGCCTGCGTCTGCAGTTTCTTTATACGTGCCTGGATGATTTCCAATGTAGCCATTATTGCCTCCCTTTGAATTGCATAGGCGGACTATGCCACGGAATTGCTTAGAAGCGCTATGGTTTTAAAGCTTGAGTAAGAAAACCGTTGTCCATCGATACGCCATTTCTCTTAAGCCTCGCATAAGACTCGTCACACGCAATTGCGGAAGCGGCTTTTGACATTGGATTGCATCCCGCGAGAATAATGACCCACTCTCAGACGTTAATTCCTTGGACTGCCAATTGCTGCATGGCCGCACGCCTGCGCCCAACAGGAGGACACTGATAAACTTTCAGCGTCCCTTTCCTTTGCGCTCGCATGCGCGTCACCGTGCTCATTGATAGCCGCAACGACACCTGGAGATATTGATGGAGCACGCGTACGTCCAGCTGCTGCACCTGCTCGCAGGCCACACTGCGTGGACGCTGGTCGTGGTGTTTCTTGCTGCGTTTCTCGAAGCCGTCGCGATCATCGGCACCTTCGTGCCGGGCAGCACGGCAATGTTCATTGCAGGCGCGCTGGTCGGCACGGGCACGCTGAATCTCGGCTGGCTCTTTGCGAGCGCGATTGTGGGCGCCGTGGCGGGCGACGGTATGAGCTACTGGTTCGGCCGTCGTTATAAAGACACGATCAGCAGGCTCTGGCCGTTCAGCACGCATCCGGGTTTGCTCGAAAGCGGCCAGAAGTATTTCGACAAGCATGGCGCGAAGAGCGTCGTATTTGCGCGCTTCGCTGCACCGCTGCGCGCGATCGTCCCCGTCGTCGCGGGCATGCTCGAAATGCCGCCCATGCGCTTCTATGCAATGAACGTGCTGTCCGCGTTGCTATGGGCGCCCGCGCACATTCTTCCCGGCGTCGTATTCGGCGCGTCGATCCAGCTGGCGGGCGCGGTGTCCTTCCGTCTCGTCGCGGCGCTGGCGATCGTCGTAGCAATCGTATGGCTTTGCTTCTGGGTGATGCGCGTGGTCGTCTCGCACGCACGCGCATGGGCCGGCGCGTCGCGCAGCGGCCTCGTGAAGTGGGCGCGTGATCACGAAGCGCCGTATGGAAAGCTGGTCTATCGGATCGTCGATCCTGAGCGCGCGGCTATCGGCCTGCTGGTCGGCATTTCGGTGTTCGTGCTGGTGTGCGCGGGCATCTTCTTTGGCGTCATGCAGGACGTCGTATCGGGCGATCCGCTCGTGCAGGTCGACATGTCGTTCTATCGCTTCCTGCAATCCGCGCAGGCGCCGTGGATCGGTGAAGCGCTTGCGCGCGCCTCGACGCTCGGCAGCATTCCGACGCTCGCCGCGCTGGTCATTGCGTCGACCATCATGATCGCCTTCGAGAAACGCTGGCGCATGCTTATCTATTGGCTCATCGCAGTGATCTTCTCGCAGGTGCTGATCTTCGCGATCCAGGTAATCGTGCCGCACGCGCCGCCCGCCGCCGCGCCATCCGACCTCTATGCGTTTCCCAGCAATCACGTCGCTGCGAGCGTCACGGTGTATGGCTTTCTCGCGTTCGTCGTGGCACGCCGCGTCGGTCTGGTGACGGGTATCGCCGTCACTGCGCTCGCGAGCCTGATCGTGATCACCGTCGCATTCGCGGGCCTGTCTTCCGGGCGCTTCGCGTTCTCCGATGCCGTGGGCGGCGCAGCATTCGCGGCCATGTGGGTCGCTGTCGTCGCGTTGACGGCCGTATGGCGGCATCCGGAAACGCCGCCTTCGCGCGAATACATGCCCGCCGTTCTGCTGGCCGTGCTGTGCGCGAGCGTCGGTCTGCAGATCGCCTTGGGACATCAGCCGGACGCAGCGCCGCAGGTGCGCCAGCGGCCACCCGTGGTCGTCACGCAGGCGCAATGGACGGATTCGCTGTGGAAGCAGTTTCCCTGCTATCGCTCCGACATGAAGGGCGACCGGCGCGAGCCGATCACCGTGCAATGGACAGCCGACCGGCAGCAGATCGTCGCGCAACTAAGCAGCAGAGGTTGGCTCGAAGGCACGCGTTTCAATGCGCGCAGCCTGTTCTCGCTCGTGTCGCCCGACGTGCCCGTGATGGATCTGCCCGTGCTGCCCAAGCTCAACGACGGCGTACCGTCGACCCTCGTCTTCAGCCGTCAGCGCGCGCGCACCGACGAACGCGACGTACTGCGTTTCTGGCGCACGGGCTATGCCGTTGCGCGTCGCGACGGCACGGCGCCCACGCCGATCTGGCTCGGCTCGCTGGTGCATGAGCGTCTGCTGCGCCCTTCGTGGCCCTTCAATGTGCTGCGCACCGACAGACAACTAGATCCGCTCATTTCCCCAAAATCGGTTAACGGTGAGTGGCGAGAACTCGAACTGTCGAGCAGCATGGGATGCACCGACATTCCCGTCACGCTGATCGCATCCACCGAACGTTAAGGCATTTAGACCGCTTGTATCGGTTCTGCGGCCGCTTGCTAAGCACGCGGCACCTTCAGCCGTGCAACAATGAACGGCAGCCAGCGCGCGTCGAAGCAATGCAATGCAATGCGCAAGGAGCTATTGCAATTGGTCGATTTCAATCCGTCGGCAATTTCTACTTGGGGCGCAGCCGTTGTCTTCCTGAACGTGCTGCTTACGCGCCTCGGCATTCCCGTGCCTGCCGTCCCTGTACTCCTGCTCGCGGGCACGGCGATCGCCAATGGCCATCTCTCCTTCTGGCACGTGCTGACTGCCGCGCTCGCCGCCGCGCTGATTGGCGACGGGATATGGTTTACTGCGGGCCGCATGCTCGGACGCCGCCTGATCCTTGCACTCGCGCGGCTGTCGGCCGCCGTCGAAACGCGAGTGCGCAAGGCGCGTGCCCTCTTCATGCGCTTTGGACCGGCAATCGTCTCGGTCTCGAAGTTCGTACCGGGACTTGCCATCATCACGCCGCCGCTGATGGGCACGACGCGCGTCGGCATCGTCATCTTCTTCGCGTGGGACGCCGTCGGTATCGTCGCGTGGGCAACGTTCTGGCTGCTCGGCGGCGCGATTTTCGAGCGGCAGCTGAGCCTGCTGATTCACGAAGTGCGAGCGCACGGCTGGACGATCATCGATGTGCTGACCGCCATCGCCGCGAGTTATCTGGTGTTCCGTTTTGTGCAGCGGTGGCGTCTGCAGCGGCCGCTCTCGCTTGCTGCAATCTCGCAGGAGCAGGTCGACGCGATGATGCGTCCCGACAAACCACCCATCGTGCTCGACGCCCGCCCTGAGCACATGAAACGACAGACGCCGCAGTCCATTCCCGGCGCGCTGCCGCTCGACATCCATGCGCCCGGCACGGTCGACGCCGCGTTGCTGGCTCGCGATGTCGTCGTCTATTGCGTCTGCGCCGACGATGTCACGGCAAGAACGCTGTCGCAGCAGATGCGCGACAAAGGCTTTACGCGGATTCGCGCGCTAAGAGGCGGGCTGGACGCGTGGGAGCGGCGCGGCTACTCCGTCGAGCCTTTGAGCGAACAGAACATAAGCGCCGCGCAGCCCAGGCGCGAGAAAAACCGTACACTGCCGCAGGAACGCGGCATTACCTTGCGCGGTATTGCACCAAGAGGCGCCGTCTCCAGTTAAATCGCGTGTGTTCTCACGCGTCTGTTTGCCCCATTGCGAAGCACCCAAACGCTAAAGAAAAGCCGCGCTTCGGCGCCGTTAAGACTAAGGCTTTAGCGTATTGGCGGACTACATTTAATCGCATACCCCTTGAAAGCAAGCTGGCGCGGTTCTCGCTAAGATTCCTTTTTTAAGATCCGGTTACTAAAGACCGATTGTTCAGGTAGAACCTGGGGATCAAGTAATGCGCTGGCTATTTGTCGTGCCGTTCTGCGATATCGAGCGGCCCATGTACTTCCGCTGGGCCGCCGCATTGAACCGGATGTTCTCGAATGTCGTGATGCGCGCGGCCAGTTCGCCGAATGAAGAAGGCGGCCGCACCGGTTTCCTGAACCGCGCATTCAAATATGTGTACGCGATTCGCCGCGTCGGCAAGCGCCGTAAGGCGTGGCATAGGCCGACTTGCTATGTCGTCAAATGGGTGCTGTTCGGCTCGATTTTCGCCGGGATCGTTTACGCGTTATAAAGCGTGACGCTTTGGCGCGCCTGGCACGCTTAGCCGCGAGCCACTTCCTGAACGGGCGCAAGACCGCCGACGACGATCCGGTCACGGCCCGTCGCCTTCGCCTGATAAAGACTGCGGTCAACTTCCTGCAACCACGTGTGATAGTCCGGCAAGTCGTCGGTCAATTGGGCAATGCCGACGCTAATCGTACACGGGCATTCCGTCGACGCCTCTTTCGTCTTCTCCCTCACGCGCTGCACCAGCACCTTCGCAACCGTATGCGCCTCGCGCAATGTCGCGCCCGGCAAGACGACGCCGAACTCCTCGCCGCCATAGCGGCCAATGCTGTCGCCCGCGCGGAAATGGCTGCGCAAAAGATCGGCGAACGCCTGTAACACTGAGTCGCCAGCAGGATGACCCAGCGTGTCGTTGATCCGCTTGAAGTGATCGAGGTCGATCAGCAGCAGGCACGACGCGTAGCGGTTCGCGCGGCAGCGCTCGAATTCCCCGGCGAGCAGCCCTTCCCAGTGCCGGCGGTTCCAAAGGCGGGTCAGGCCGTCCGTGCGGCTCAGGTGCTCGAGTTCGCGCGTGCGCTGGGCGAGCTTGAGCGACAGCCGGTAGCTCGTAAAGCCCAACGCAAGGGGATAAATAATGAGGAACGGCAGACACGCAAGGATGGTCGGCATTTGCGACATCGGCGAAAACACGAACCCGACCGTGACGAGCCCCGTTAGCACGCCGAGCACATGCGCGACCATGCCACGTGCGAAGAGCCGCAGGCCGCCCGCGGCGATGTTGTCCATGCTGAGCATCGCGAGAATCAGCACGCTGGGCAGCACGTTGAACTGCATCGCCACGACCCAGAAGCCGCCGAGCATCGAATCGGCCATCAGGTTCAGGCGTTCGCCGCGAAACGGCACTTCACAGGCAAGCGCAGCGCGCCGCGCGACATGTGGCCAGACAAAACCATGAAACACCAGCAGCGACCACAATACGAAGCCGCGATGCTGTAGCGCGAAAACGGAAGCGACGCAGAAGAAGCCAAGCCCCAGCCCGGCAATGCGCAAGCGGTAAATACGCTCGACAAAGCTCTTCCCTTGCCCGGCCCTGCTTTTCGTTGCCAACTTTGTCGATCCCCGAACAAATGACTGCGAGAATGAGGCCGCGCGCGTTCGTGCGCCGCGTGCCGCAGGGTCCCTGTTTGCACCAAGCTTTGATACAGACGTTGCGCGTTTCGATGCGGGCGCAACATCATGGATTGGTATAAAAAAATGATACCAGTATCCGCAGTGGGTAATTAGTCCATTTACGCGATGGAAGCGCTTCTGTGGTTTTTCGGTGTTTGCGCACAAGCCGCGATGGACGTTTAACGTTTGCGTCGCACTGTAATGGCCGTCGATGACGCTAGCGGTTCGGCTTGCTCGAAGAGACAATGTGAAGCAAATGAATCAGCTTAAGTGAGTCAAAAGCGGCGCAAGCGACAGGCGAATCAATGGCCGCTGATCAAAGGCACCCGTGCAGCCGCCGATGTTTCGACGCTGCGCTGCGTCAGCCACACTTCCTGTCGCAGCCAGTCGCGAAACACCGTCACATGCGGCAGGTCGCCCTGTTCGGGACGCGTCACGAGCCAATATGACTGGTGTCCGTCGACATGCACGTTCAGCATCTGTACGAGTTGTCCATTAGCGAGCTCGTGCGCAATCATATGACGATCGGCGATCGTGATGCCGAGGCCGTCGACGGCGGCGCGTATCGCGTGATCGAGCAGATCGAATTCGAAACCGCCCGACGTATCCACGCCTTCGATGCCCGCCGCCTTCAGCCAATGCTGCCAGGTCAGATAACGCTGGTTGTCGCCCGCTAAAACATGCAGCAAAGTGAATTGATTGAGATCGATGACTTCATTACCCGCCTGGCGCGCGAGCAACGCGGGCGAGCACACGGCGATATGCCGTTCATTCATCAGCAGCAGATTGTCGAATCCTTCCCATTCGCCATTGCCGAAGCGGATCGCGCAATCAAGCACGCTCGACTCGGCAAGATTGTCCTCTAGCCGCGTCGACAGGCTCAATTCCAGTTCGGGGTGCTCGGTATGCAAGCGCCCGAGGCGCGGCAGAAACCAGCGGCTCGCGAAAGTCGGCGGCGCATTGACCCGCAAACGATTCAGATGCGTCTTTTCCTGAATCGAGCGCACGGTCCATTCGATCTTGTCGAACGAATGCTGCAACGCCTGAAGCAGCACGCGGCCCGATGCCGTGAGATCCAGATGATGATGCCTGCGCTGCAATAGCGTTTCGCCGAGTTGCTCTTCGAGTTGCCGCACCTGGCGGCTCACCGCGCTTTGGGTGACGTTGAGCAATTCCGCCGCGCGCGTGAAGCTGCCCGTGCGCCCGGCGACTTCGAAGGCTTTGAGCGCATTGAGCGCTGGCATTTTTCTTTTCAAGGAGGTCTCGATTCCAGATCGGCGCTCTGGCGCCACGTGCTCATTTTAGCGTCTGGGCCGCAGGGGCCTTCTTCTGACGCCGAGCGGCATCCAAGCACGCGTGACGCGGCGCACAAATGTTAAGGGGCATATCCGTCACGCGTTTGTCATCGTATCGACATGCTGGGCTTGCAGGATCTGAGATCCCCCCGACTATCCCCCGAGGCCCAGGCCATGCCGGAACTCTCATATCCGCAGACAGGCACCGCGAGTGCCAAAAACCGCAACTTAGGACTCGCCGTCTTTGTGATTGCGCTGGTCGCTGGCGCGATCTACTGCGCGTTTCAGCTGGTCGGCGACCTCGAATCCGTTCGCACCGGATCGATCGTCGCTTATCTGCTGCTAGGCGTCGCCCTTCTGATCGCGCTCGGCTTCGAGTTCGTCAATGGCTTCCACGACACGGCAAACGCCGTCGCGACGGTGATCTATACGCACTCGCTCTCGCCCAACGTCGCGGTCGTGTGGTCCGGCACGTGGAATTTCCTCGGCGTGCTGACGTCTAGCGGCGCAGTCGCATTCGGCATTCTTCAGTTGCTGCCCGTCGAACTGATTCTGCAAGTGGGCAGCAGCGCAGGCTTTGCGATGGTGTTCGCGCTGCTGATCGCCGCGATAATCTGGAATCTGGGTACGTGGTGGTTCGGCCTGCCGTCGTCGAGCTCGCATACGCTGATCGGCTCGATCATCGGCGTCGGCCTGATGAACCAGCTGCTGCATGGTGCGGACGGCACGAGCGGCGTCGATTGGGGGCAAGCCGCCGGCGTCGGCAAGTCGCTGCTGTTCTCGCCGCTGATCGGCTTCCTGCTCGCGGGCCTTCTGCTGCTGGTCCTCAAGGCGCTCGTGCGCGTGCCCGCGCTGTACGCTGAGCCGAAAGGCAAAGCACCGCCGCCGTTCTGGATTCGCGGGCTGCTGATTCTGACCTGCACGGGTGTGTCGTTCGCGCATGGTTCCAACGACGGCCAGAAAGGCATGGGTCTCATCATGCTGATCCTGATCGGCACCGTGCCGACCGCCTACGCGCTCAACAAGGCAGTCACGGCAAACGAAACGCAGACCTTCCTCGCCGTTTCGCAGCAGGCTTCGGCCGCACTCGGCAAGTACGCGACGCCAGGCGTGCCGCCCGTCGTCGCGCCGCGCAGCGAAGTGGAGAACTACGTGCGCACCCGGCAACTCGCGCCCGCGACGGTGCCCGCGTTGCAAAAGCTGATGGAGCAGATCGGTCAGCAGGTCAGCTCGTCGGGCACGATGGCGAATGTGCCGCAAGATAAGGTCGATAACGTGCGTAACAACATGTACGTCGCCTCGGAAGCGATCCGTCTGATGGAAAAGGCGAAGCAGCCCGCGTTCGCAGCGGACGACGCCAAGGCCATCGATAACTTCAAGAAGCAGATGGACCACGCGACCAAGTTCATTCCGACGTGGGTGAAAGTCGCCGTGGCGATCGCACTGGGTCTCGGCACGATGGTGGGCTGGAAGCGCATCGTCGTGACAGTGGGCGAGAAGATCGGCAAGCAGCATCTGACTTATGGACAGGGCGCATCGGCCGAACTCGTCGCGATGGTCACGATCGGCGCCGCCGACATGTACGGCCTGCCCGTGTCGACGACGCACGTGCTGTCCTCGGGCGTGGCAGGCACGATGGCCGCCAATGGCTCAGGCCTGCAATGGGGCACCGTGCGCAGTCTGGTGCTCGCGTGGGTGCTGACGCTGCCCGCATCGATCGCGCTGTCCGGGGGACTGTACTGGTTGTTCCGTCACCTGTTCTGACGACTCGCATCTTGCCGCCGCGCTGATTCGATGAAGCGCAAACGGCGGCGGCAAAACAAAAAGCGCGGCATTTTCATGCCGCGCTTTTCATTTCAGCCCTTCAAACAGGGATCAGAACACGTCGGGCACGATCATCGTATCCGGCACGGGATGACGGCTGTAGTCCTCATGGAATACGCGTTCCGGCAACACGATGGACGGATGTTCGATCTCGTGATACGGCACCTGGCTCAGCAGATGATGAATGCAGTTCAGCCGCGCGCGCTTCTTGTCGACGGCCTGCACGACCCACCACGGCGCCTCGGCGATATGCGAGCGCTGCAACATCACTTCCTTCGCCTGCGTATAACGCTCCCAGCGGCGACGGCTTTCGAGGTCCATCGGGCTGAGCTTCCATTGTTTGAGCGGATCGTGGATACGCGCCTGGAAGCGAATTTCCTGCTCTTCGTCGGTGATCGAGAACCAGTACTTGATGATCTGAATACCGCTGCGCACGAGCATCTTCTCGAACTCGGGCACCGAGCGGAAGAACTCGTCGTATTCATCGTCGGTGCAAAAGCCCATCACGCGCTCGACGCCCGCGCGGTTGTACCAGCTGCGATCGAACAGCACCATTTCGCCGCCTGCGGGCAGGTGGCTGACATAGCGCTGGAAGTACCATTGCGTGCGTTCGCGGTTGTTCGGCGCGGGCAGCGCCGCGACCCGGCATACGCGCGGATTCAGCCGCTGCGTGATGCGCTTGATCGCACCGCCCTTGCCAGCCGCGTCGCGGCCTTCGAAGATCACGACGAGGCGATGCCCCGTCTTGACGATCCAGTCCTGCAGCTTGACGAGTTCGCCTTGCAGACGGAACAGCTCGCGGAAATATTGCTTGCGCAACTCGCGCGCTTCGGGCGTGAAGCCTTCGCCGCCGTCGAGGATGCGGTCGTCGACTTCCATTTCGAGTTCCTCGTCGTACGCATCGACGAGGTCCTCTTCGAAGCGGCGCTGCCGGGCGGCGAGCGACTCGGCGTCAAGTTCCTGTTCGGATTCCTTCATCACAGTGGCTCCTGTTTTTTCCGTAGCGCGGAAAAGGGTGTACGCGGCGCGTGGGCTCGTGTGATTGTCAGCTTTCTCAGTGTCAGTCATATTACTCTTGCGCAACGGGTGTGGCTCTTCAAAGTACCTTTCGGGCGCCGCTTCAAAGCCTGTTCAAAGCCTCTTGGCGATGCTGATCTCGTGGCCGTCGGGATCGGTGATATGAAAGTATCGTTCGCCCCATGAGGCATCGGCGGGTGCGGCCTCGGGCTGGTATCCCGCTGCCAGCGCCTTGTGATAAACGGCGTCCACGTCGGACACGTGAACGATCACACGCCCCCACCATAGCACTGGTCCTCTCGTGTCGAGAATCACGTTCAGATAGGTCCCGCCGAACGCAAACGAAGTGAACGCCTCGAAGGGTCCGCCGTAGGCAAGCGGAAAGCCAAGCGCCAGATAAAACGCAACGGCGCGCTCCATGTCGTGCGTGGCGAGCGTGACGGCACTGAGCCCTTCGAATCGCGGCTCTTGCGCATGGCTCTGTGATTCCGGCTGATTCATCGCTGACTCCCCGCTCCAGAAAGTGAAAACAGCGGACACCGCCCACGGGCGATGTCCGCTGCAAAGCGAATCGACGAGGCGCCGCGTGATTGGCTGCGACGCCAGCGCATGCCGCGAGATTACGGTATCACACGCGACACGCCGCGTCCGCGCGGATCGGATACGGCCTCCGGCTGCTCGCCGTTGATCTTGATCGCCTGAATGTCGCCGTTGAAGTCCTGCGGCTTCAGCGTATAGCCCTTCGCTTCGACCTGCTTGGCGAGGTCGCCTTCGATAGGCGCATACGGCTCCCAGAAGATCGTGTTCGGCGGCAACAGTTGATGGTGGAAACGCATCGCGCTAACGGCGTCTTTCAACGGCATGTTGAAGTCGTACACGTTGTTGACCACCTGGAAGATCGACGTGAAGATCCGTGATCCGCCCGGCGTGCCGATCACTAGCGAAACCTTGCCGTCCTTCGTCAGAATGGTCGGCGACATCGACGACAACGGGCGCTTCTTCGGCTCGATCGAGTTCGCGTCGCTGCCCACCACGCCGAACATGTTCGGCACGCCGGGCTTCGATGCGAAGTCGTCCATCTCGTCGTTCAGCACGATGCCCGTGCCTTCCGCAACGACGCCGGAACCGAAATAGCCGTTGATCGTGTATGTATTCGACACGGCATTGCCCCACTTGTCGACCACCGAGAAATGCGTCGTCTCCGCCTTCTCGGGCATCGACGTGCCGAGTCCCGGTTGCACGCTCTTCGTGTCCGACGGCGTGTTCGGATTCACTTCGGCCGCGCGCTTCGCAATGTAGGCGTCGTCCGTCAGTTGTGCGACGGGTACCTTATAGAAGTCCGGGTCGCCCAGGTACTGCGCGCGATCGGCAAAGACGCGCTTTTCGATTTCCGATATCAGGTGAATGTACTGCGGCGAGTTGAGATCGACATTGGTGAAGTCGCTCTTCAGGTCCGCCTTCATCTTCAGCAATTGCACGAGGCCAATGCCGCCCGAACTCGGCGGCGGCGCGGTGATCACGCGATAACCGTTCCAGCTCGCCTGAATGGGCTGACGCCACACAGCCCGGTAGTCCTGCAGATCGCGCTTCGTGATGAGGCCGTGACCCTTCATCGACGCCGCGATCAGATCGGCCGTCTTGCCGTTATAGAACTCGCGCGCGCCCTGATTCGCGATGCGCGTGAGCACAGCGGCGAGATCCGGCTGCTTGAAATTGACACCCTGTTTCAGATTGCCGAAATAGGTGTCGAAATTCGTCTTGCCTTCGAAGTCCTTCTCGGCGTCTTCGCGGCGCTTCGCAAGCTGCTCGTCGACTTCGAAACCGTCACGCGCATATTTGATGGCGGGCGCCAGAACCTGCTTCCATTTCAGCTTGCCGAAACGATGCTGTGCTTCCCACATGCCTGCCACGGTTCCTGGCACACCCGCTGCGTAATAGCCGAAAAGGCTCTTGCCCTTGATGACATTGCCCTGATCGTCGAGAAACATGTTGCGCGTCGCAGCCAGCGGCGCACGCTCGCGATAGTCGATGAAATAGGGCTTGCCGTTCACGAATAGCGTCATGAAGCCGCCACCGCCGATGTTGCCTGCCTCAGGGTAGGTGACGGCCAGCGTGAACGCGATGGCGACAGCCGCGTCGACGGCATTGCCGCCTTCCTTGAAGATCTGCTCGGCAGCATCGGCGCTGTACTTGTCAGCGACGGCGACGGCCGATGCAGTCAGTACGGGTTGCTGCGGCGGGGGCGCCTTCGCGTAAGCAGGTGCGGACTCGAGAAAGCCCGCGGTAGTCGTGAAGAGCCCTGCGACGGCCAGTGCTGTTGCGGAGAATTTCGCTTTATCGATTAGTTTCAATGCGTGCCTCCAAAGACAATCATCCAGTGACGGAACCTAAAGCCTGTCTTTGGGCTTATAACACGCGACGAGTACATTTGCGAAGCAACCCGACATGCTGCAGGCGCAGCGAATTGCTTCGCTCGATTACTCCAATTGCCATACGACTGCGACGCTGCTAGACAGCAGCAGATTCCTTTAGCACCTGAGATGCCACTTCATCTACGGCGGCCTTGGTCAGCTTGACGATCTCATCGACTTCCGCGCGCGTCGTCACGAGCGGCGGCGCAAAGCCGAGAATGTCGCCATGCGGCATCGCGCGTGCAATGAGTCCGTGTTGCAATGCAGCGGCCGACACGCGCGGGCCGACTTTCAAAGCGGCATCGAATGGACGGCGCTCTTCTTTATGCGCCATGAATTCGAGCGCCGCAAGCATGCCGGAGCCGCGCACTTCGCCGACGAGCGGATGCGAATCGAACGCTGCGTGCAACTGTTGCTGCAGATAGCCGCCAACTTCCGCTGCTTTATGCGTGAGGTTCTCGCGCTCGATAATGTCGAGATTCGCGAGCGCCGCTGCCGCGCAGACCGGGTGTCCCGAATAGGTCCAGCCGTGACCCATCGGACCGTGGTCCTGCGAGCCCTGCGCAATCACGTCCCAGACCTTCTCGCCGACGATCACGGCCGACAGCGGCGCATACGCGCTCGTCAAACCTTTCGCGACCGTGATCAGATCCGGTTCGATGCCGAAGTGCTGCGCGCCCATCTTCGAGCCGAGCCGCCCGAAGCCGCACACGACTTCATCGCTGATCAACAGAATGTCGTGCTTCTTCAGTACTTTCTGGATTGCGGGCCAGTAACCGGCCGGCGGCGGCAGGATGCCACCCGTGCCCATCACCGGTTCGCCGATGAAAGCAGCGATCGTGTCCGCGCCTTCCTTCGCGATCAGCTTCTCCAGTTCTTCGACGCAATAGTCGACGAACTGCGCTTCGCTCATGCCGGCGGGCGCCTGACGATACCAATGCGGACATACCGTGTGCTTGACGCGATCGATGGGCAAATCAAAGTGCTGATGGAAACTCGGCAGGCCCGTCAGGCTGCCCGTCACGATGCCGGAGCCGTGATAGCCGCGCTGACGCGAAATGATCTTCTTCTTGTTCGGACGGCCCTTTACATTGTTGTAGTACCAGACGATCTTGATCTGCGTTTCGTTCGCATCGGAACCGGACATGCCGTAGTACACCTTCTTCATGCCCTTCGGCGACCAGTCGATGATGCGCGACGACAGTTCGATGATCGTATCGGTCGAATGCCCGACATACGTGTGGTAGTAAGCGAGCTTCCTGGCCTGCTCATAGATCGCGTCGGCCACTTCCGTGCGGCCGTAGCCGATATTCACGCAATAGAGGCCCGCGAATGCGTCGATGAACGACCTGCCTTGATGATCCTCGATGCGGATGCCTTTGGCGCCCGTGACGATGCGGCCGGGCAGCGCGCCGCTGGCGTGATCGTGAGCGTGCGTCGACGGGTGCATGAAATGCGCGCGGTCCGCGCTGAGCAGTTGATCGAACTGGGTCATGGGACACTCCATTTTTAATCGATAGTTGGATGAGAGACTCACGCGGCGAGCGGCCGGCGAGCAGAAGCAGTGGCGTCGGTTAGGGGCAAGCCCAATTGACCGAGGCAGAAGTAACGCGTTTCAACGAACGGCTCGAAGCCTTCGAGTCCGCCTTCGCGGCCGAGACCCGATGCCTTCATGCCGCCGAATGGAATCGGCGCGCCCGTGAATTTCGCGCCGTTCACGGAGACCATGGCGAAGTCCAGCTGGCGGATCACCTGAAAGACCGTGTTCAGATCTTTCGCGCAAAGATAGGCGGCGAGACCGTATACGGTGTCGTTAGCGCGCGCAATCGCTTCTTCGAGCGTATCGAACGGCGACACAGCCGAAATGGGCGCAAAGTTCTCTTCGTCGTAGATGCGCATGCCTTTCTCTGCATCCGCGATCACGGTCGGCTCGAAGAACCAGCCGCCGCGCTCATGCGGCGCGCCGCCGGCCAGAACACGCGCTCCTTTCGCGCGCGCATCCTCGACGCGTTGAACGGTTGCATCGAATGCGGCTTGATGCATCAGTGGACCGACTTCGATGCCCGGCTCGAATGCCGAGCCGACCTTCAACTGACGCACGGCCTGCGCATACCGTTCGACGAATGCGTCGTAGACGGGCCGCGCAACGAGTATGCGATTCGCCGCGCAACAGTCTTGCCCGGACGTCTGAAACTTCGCCGCCACGGCCACGCGCACTGCCTGATCGAGATCGGCGTCTTGCGTCACGATGAACGGCGCGTTGCCGCCGAGTTCGAGCGCCGTCTTCTTGATGCCGCTTTGCGCGACGGCCTGCATGACGAGCCCGCCGACGCGGGTCGATCCCGTGAAGCTCACGGTGCGTACGCGCGGGTCGCGCACCAGTGTTTCCATCGCCATTTGCGGGTCGCCGAGCACGACGTTGAACACGCCCGGCGGGAAGCCGGCTTCTTCTGCGAGCTGCGCGAGCGCGAGCGAGGAGAATGGTGTCTCATGCGCGGGCTTCACGACGACTGTGCAACCTACTGCGAGCGCCGCTGCTGCCTTGCGGGTGATCATTGCGTTGGGGAAATTCCACGGCGTGATCAGTGTCGCGACGCCTGTTGGCTCTATCATCGTGCCGAGATGTGCGCCGTCGATGTGCGATGGAATTGTGCGGCCGTTCAGGCGTTTCCCTTCATGCGCGAACCATTCGATAAAGCTCGCGCCGTAGGCGATTTCGCCCGTTGCCTCGGCGAGTGGCTTGCCCTGTTCTAATGCGAGGATGCCTGCCAGGTCATGTTGATGGCGTTGGATTAGTTCGTGCCAGCGTAGCAGCAAGGTGGCGCGTTTTGCGGCTGGTACCCAGCGCCAGGTTTCGAATGCACGGTGCGCGGCGTCGATTGCCTGCGTGATCTGTTGGGCTTCCAGCATCGGGACATGGCCGATTACTTTTTGATCTGCAGGGTTCTGTACCGCTATTGTGGATGCTGTTTCGCTATGGACCCAGCGGCCGTCGATGTAGCACAGTGATTTGAATAGAACGGGATGGCCAAGCAACATGGTGATCTCCTTTCTTTGATATCTCTGTCTGTTACTTTAGAGGCTGCGCGGGCTGGATTTTTTTGTTCTCGGCGTGGTTTGGTTTTGGTTTTTCTGTTTTTTGATGGTGTGAGGGTTGGTTTTTTTTCTGCTGTCGCGGGTGTCCGTGGTTTGTCTTCGTGGCGCGGACGGTTTCGTTGTTCTAGCCTGTGCGCGGGCATCCGCGTATTGCCTTCGTACTTCATGCGTCGCCCCTGTGCGGGGCGGCACCTACTTTTCTTTGCCGCCGCAAAGAAAAGTAGGCAAAAGAAAGCGGCTCACACCGCCAGCCCGTGTGCGTATCCACGGGCCCCCAACGTCCCCACGTTTCACACGGCAGCATTTCTGTTCGCGTGCGTTGCCAACGCTCCGAACGAGCGCCTCACCCACTTCAAATACCCGCACCAAGGCTAGCGGCAGCGAATGGTATGTGCCGCCCAGGTGGCAAACTGTGTGTAGGCTGTCGCGTCGTACAGGTTAGCGCTCTTACAGGGTGGAATGCATACGCTATCGGTTCGAAGTAAGGCATGCGAAGCACTACGGCCTACACACAGTTTGCCACCTGGGCGGCCGTGGAATATCTGGCACGGCATGGCCCAGCGCGGGCGGGCGAAGCGGGTGAGGCGCACCGCAAGAGCGCTGGCAACGAACGTGGGTCACGTGGTCGCCATGTGAAGCGTAAGAACCTTCGGGGGCCCTCAGGCAGGAAGAAGAATTAGCGGTGTTAGCCGCTTTCTTTTGCCTACTTTTCTTTGCGGCGGCAAAGAAAAGTAGGTGCCGCCCCGCACAGGGGCGACGCTTGAAGCCAGCTAACAAATCGCGGATGCCAGCGAAAGCCCCAAAAAACCAAACCAGCCGCGTAACGAAGACAAATCGCGGACGCCCGCGCAACGGCAAAAACCAAAAACCCAAATCAAAAGCGAAAACCATCACCCGCATTCGGCCCATTCGGGCACCGACTCCTCTCCGTCCTTAACGACCTTAGTCACAACATAAGTAAAATACCTCTCAATCCCTACCTCATCGGTAAGCAGCGAATCAATAAACCGCTGATAGTGATCGATATCCCGCGCCACCACGTGCAAAAAATAGTCGACCCCACCGCCAGTGGCATGACATTGCACGACCTCAGGCGCAGAAGCCACCCGTTCCTCAAACCGCCGCATATCGTGTGCCGTATGCCGCGCCAGCGTCACTTCAACAATAATCCGACTACCCTTAAAAGCCTTAGCCCAATCAACATCCGTCCGATAACCACGAATCAGACCACTCTCTTCGAGCCGCCTCACCCGCTCCCACGCAGGTGAGATAGACAGATTCACTTCCTCAGCGAGCCGCGACTTCGTAATACGCCCATCTCGCGCAAGAATACGAAGAATCGCAAGATCATAGCGATCGAGTTTCATACGCGAATACCGCGTTCAACCACATCAGCAACCACAGCCACCGTATCCCCAATCCGCACGAGTCCCGGAAAATGCCGCGCAGCAAGCAGCCCGCCGCGCCGCGCGCGATACTCGACAGCCTTCGCGCCCGTACGCGTCATATCGTGAACCCGCGCGATCACTTCGCCCGCTTCGACACTGTCGCCCAGGTCCTTGCACATTTCGAGCAACCCATCATGCTCGCTCGTCGTATAGCAAGTACCGTCCGGCATATCGAGCAAAGTGGTCGTGCGCGACGCGACACGTTCGCCGTCATCCAATGACAACACACCCGCATTCGCCAGAAAGCCACGCACGCCGCGTTCGGCAACGGCGACGCTCGCCACCGTCGCCGTGCCGCCGCCGCCCAGTTCCGTCGACACGAACACCTTGCCCGCCTCTTCGACAGCCGTGTCGAACAAGCCAACGCTATCCAGCTCCAGCATCCGCATCGAATACGGCGCGCCGAACGCGCGCATCGCCGCTTCGCAGCGCGCCTGCTGCTTCGCGTCCTTCAATACGTGCACGGCGGCGAACGGCACGAAGTCGAGCGTGCGGCCGCCCGCGTGCAGGTCGAGCACATAGTCCGCGAGCGGCAGCAAATAGCGCTGAAAGTAGTCGGCAATCTTTTCGGTGACGCTGCCGTCCGGCTTGCCCGGAAAGCTGCGGTTCAGATTGCCGCGATCGATCGGCGACGTGCGGCTGCCCGCGCGAAACGCCGGATAGTTCATGAACGGCACGATGATCACGCGCCCGGTCACGTCGCTTGCCTGCAGCGTCGATGCGAGCTTCGACAGCACGATGGGACCTTCGTACTCGTCACCGTGATTGCCGCCCGTCAGTAACGCGGTCGGCCCGTCGCCATTGCGGATCACCGTGATGGGAATCATCACGGCGCCCCACGCGGATGCATCGTGCGAATGCGGAAGCTTCAGGAAGCCGTGCTGTTCTCCGTCGGCCTCGAAATCGATCGTGGCGGAAATGGGTGAAGCCCGCATTGCCCTACTCCTTGACGAACAGCTTGCGCGGCGTATTGCAAAAGGTCTCGACGCCCGACCCGGTAATCAGAATGCTTTCCGTGATTTCGAGTCCCCAGTCGTCGAGCCACAAGCCCGGCATGAAATGAAATGTCATGCCGGGTTCGAGGACGGTCTTGTCCCCCGGACGCAGGCTCATCGTGCGCTCGCCCCAATCGGGCGGATAGCTCGCGCCGATGGGATAACCGCAACGGCTATTCTTCTCGATGCCCGATTTGCGCAGCACCGCAAAGAACGCATTCGCGATGTCTTCACAGGTGTTGCCGGGCTTCGCCGCAGCAAGACCCATTTCGATGCCCTCAATAACGGCCTTTTCGGCGTCGATGAAATGCTTCGGCGGCTTGCCGAGATACACGGTGCGCGATTGCGGGCAGTGATAACGCTTGAAGCAGCCGGCAATTTCGAAGAACGTGCCCGCGTTCTTTTCAAATGGCGAGTCGTCCCATGTGAGATGCGGCGCGGCGGCATCGGCGCCTGTCGGCAGCAGCGGCACGATCGCGGGATAGTCGCCGCCATAACCATCGACGCCCGTAATCCCCGCCGAATAGATCTGCGCAACGAGGTCGCTCTTGCGCATGCCCGGCTCGATCCGCTCGACGATCTGCGCATGCATCTTCTCGACGATGCGCGCAGCAATGCGCATGTACTCGATCTCGCGCGGCGACTTCACGGCGCGCTGCCAGTTGACGAGCGCCGTCGCATCGCGCCACGTCGCATTGGGCAGATTGCGCTGCAACGATGCAAATGCGGCCGCGCTGAAATAGTAGTTGTCCAGTTCGACGCCGATGCGGCGCGCCTGCCAGCCACGCGCTTCGATCACTTCGCGCGCAAGATAATCCATCGGATGACGCTCGGTGGACTGCACGTAATGATCCGGATAGCCGACGATGTTCTCGCGCTTCATGAACACCGTGCGCAGCGCGCCGTTCGCGTCCTGCCCGCGTCCATACCAGACGGGCTCGCCGTCAAGCGCGAGCAGCACGCACTGATGCACATAGAACGACCAGCCGTCGTAGCCGGTGAGCCATCCCATGTTGGTCGGGTCCGTCACGATCAGCAGATCGATCTGGGCCTTCTCCATCGCGCGGCGCGTCTTCGCGATGCGCGCGTCGTACTCGCTGCGATCGAACGGCAAGCGGACCACAGGTGCCGCCTGCTTTACATCGTCCCGCTCCAGTTGAGGTGTGTTTGACATGGTCTCCTCTCAGCGCTTCATGTCGTTGCGGAAAAGGGTGCCTGCATTGGCCGCGCGCGCACGCGCGACCGCAAGCGTCGCGATGGCCGTGTCCTGCGCGCCCGTGCCCGTGAGATCGCATAGCGTGATGTCACCGTCGCTCGTGCGGCCCTGGGCCTGTCCTGCGATGATCTGTCCGAGTTCTACATGCTGCGCGTTCGCGTCGACGACGCCCGCTTCAATCGCGTGATGAAGCTCGCCGAGCACACGGGTCTGCGTGACGCGATCGCACACATAGCGCGCCGCCACCAGTGCTTGCGGTGCGATCTCGTTCTTGTGCTCCGCATCCGAGCCCATTGCCGTGATGTGCAGGCCCGGATGCAGATCGGCCGCGTGAATCAGCGGCTCGGTGCTCGGCGTCGTCGTGATCGCGATGTCCGCTTCAGCGAGCGCGTGATGCACGTCGCGCGCAACTTCGTACGCGATGTGCAATTGCGCGGACATGTCGGCTGCGAATTGCTCGGCGTTCGCACGATTGCGCGCCCATACCGTTACGCGCTCGACTTTTCGCACCATCGCGAGCGCCTGCAATTGCAGACGCGCCTGTTCGCCTGCGCCGATCACCGCGACATTCGGCGCGTGCTGCTTCGCGAGCCAGCGCGCCGCGACCGCGCCGGCGGCAGCCGTACGCACGGCCGTCAGATAGCCGTTATCGAGCAGCACGGCTTCCGTCAGTCCCGTTTTCGCCGACAACACGAGCATCAGGCCATTGAGACTCGGCAAGCCAAGTTTCGGGTTGTTGAAGAAACCCGGGCTGACCTTGATCGCGAAGCTGTCGAAGCGCGGCAGATACGCGGTCTTCACATCGACTTCGCCGCGATGCTCGGGCAGATCGAGCCGCAGGATCGGCGGCATCGCGACGGCTTCCGTCGCGAGCGACAGAAATGCGGCTTCGATCTGGTCGATAGCGGCGAGATCGAGTGGTACGAGTTCTCTGAGTTGCGCTTCGCCGAGCAGGGTAATAGCTGTCATCCGTCACTCCGTATCAGGCTGCACCGACTATGCGGCGATGCTGGTTCATGTCGATATTGGCGCCCGTCACAATCAGCACGATCGGGCCGCGCGCAACAGCCCCATTACCCAGACGCCCCGCGAGCAGCGCGGCAATGCCGACGGCGGCAGCGCCTTCGAGCACCAGATGTTCGGCTTCGTACGCATGCACGATGCCCCGCGCTATCGACGCCTCGTCGAGCAATACGACCTCGTCGATCAGTTCGCGCGTCAGTGAGAACGTGTGCCGGTTGTCGAGCCCGATGCCGCCACCCAGCGAGTCCGCGAGTGTCTCCAGTTCATCGACGAGCACGGGCTTGCCCGCCGCGAGACTCGCGTGCATCGCGGCGCCGCGCGCCATCGTCACGCCCGTCATCCGCACGCTGGGCCCGACCTGCTTCGCGGCGAACGCGACCCCTGAAAAAAGACCGCCGCCCGACAGTGGCACCGCGATATGCGCGACGTCGGGCAAGTCTTCTGCGATCTCGATGCCGATGGTCGCCTGCCCGGCGATCACGTCGAGATGATCGAACGGCGGCACGTACGCGTAGCCTTCTTCGCGCACGAGGCGATGCGCTTCATGTTGCGCATCGTCCTGGCTCTTGCCGACGATGTGCGCCTGAGCGCCCAGCGCGCGCACGGCCTCGACCTTGTTCGACGGCACCAGCGACGACATGCACACAGTCGCCTCGATGCCGAGCGCGCGCGCCGCGTGCGCGACGGCACGCCCATGATTGCCCGTCGATGCCGTCACCACACGCGCGCATCCCGCTTCGGCGAGACGCACGAGCGCGTTCGTCGCGCCGCGCAGCTTGAAGCTGCCCGTCGGCTGGACGGTTTCGAGTTTCAGATAGACGGGTGCATTCGCAACCGCCGACAAGGCGTGCGATTCGACGAGTGGCGTGCGCAGCACGCGCCGTTCGATACGTCGGCGTGCGGCATAGACATCGGCAAGCGAAAGTACGGACATTGACGGCCCTTGCACCTGTTCACGACCGCTGTGGCACGCGTCGCAGGGATTCGACGCGAGTCACAACGGGCTCAGTGCGGCCAGTCTAATGTTCTAAAACTTGTTTTCTATTGTCCTGGTACATTTCGTTTTGCCCGTTCGCGTGCGATGACGCATTCAGCCAAAGTCATGCACCTGTGGGTATTGCTCGAACACGTCGCGCATCGTTTCGAGCGCTTCCTGATAGACCTCGTCGCTCACTTCCGCGCCTACGCACAAGCGCACGGCATTGGGCCGGTCCGCGCCGCGCACGAGAAACGGATCGGGCGACGTCACGGCGATATTACGGTTGCGCAGTTCGCGCACGAGCCGGTCGGCCTGCCAGTGATCTGGCACGCGCAGCCATACCGACAACCCTTGTGGATGCGAGCCCAGCACGTACGGGTCGAGTATTTTTTTCGCGAGTGCCTGGCGGATCGCCAGCCGCCCGCGCTGCATGTCGACGAGCCGCGCGGCCGTGCCGTCGTTGATCCAGCGTGTCGCCACTTCGGCCATCGGAGAGGTCGCCATCCAGCTGCTCACGCGCAGCACACTCTCGGCGCGCAGCGCGAGCCGGCGCGGCGTCGTCAGATAGCCGATGCGCAAGCCCGCGAGCACCGACTTCGACATGCTCGTGCAGTAAAACGACAGGTCCGGAATATGGCTCGAAATCGGCGCGGGACGCGATGCGGGCAACGGCCCATACACATCGTCCTCGATCACGAACACGCCGTAGCGTTCCGCGATCCGCGCAATCGAACGGCGTCGCGACTCGGGCATCATCGCAACGGTGGGATTGTTCAGTGTGGGCGTGCAGACGAGCGCCGTGATGCGCTCGCTGTCGCACATCTCTTCGAAATGCTCGGGGTGAATGCCGTACTCGTCGATCTCGAGTCCTTTCAGCGTAAACCCAAGCACATTCGCGGAGCCGATCACGCCGTGATCGGTCAGGCTTTCGCATAGCACCGTATCGCCGGGACCGACCAGCGACGCGAGCGCGAGAAAGATCCCATGCGCCGCGCCATTGGTGACGAGCATCGTATCCATCGAAGCGGGCATGCCCATTGTCTGCAGCCACGCGATGCCCGCCTGGCGATGATGCTCGAAGCCCGCAATCGGCCTGAACGCGCGGATCCACGGCTGGTCTTCGATCTTCGAGAGCGTCGCGCACACCTTGCGCCACATCGCGTCGTGCTCGGGCGTATGGATGATGCGTGCAATCGAAAAGTCGATGACGGAGCGCTCCGCCGTATCGAGCATGTAGTTCGACATCGTCTCCGTGACGCGCTCGGCGACGAAGCTGCCCCGGCCCACTTCGCAGCGGATCAACCCTTGCCGCTCCAGTTCCTTGTACGCATTCGTCACGGTCTGCACGCTGATCGACAGCTCTGAAGCCACGTCGCGCTGCGGCGGCAGACGCGCGCCCGCGCGCAGCGACTCGCTTTCGATATCGGTCGTAATCGCCTTCACCAGCCGCTTGTATTTCGACTCGACGCCATGCACTGCGCCGACCGCTTCCCGCCATTGCTCGATCACCTGCTGACTCCCGTCTCATGCAACACCACCCATGCGGCGCGCCTGACACCATCCATAGTGCGACAAAAGGGGCTCCAAAAATTATTGTCCTAGAGCAATCGCAACAAAAAAATGGCTTTGTATGCTGCGTTCATGGGTCGCATCACGGGACATCTCGAACGCCCCGGAAGTGCATGCCACATCGGGTTTTCCCGGGTTCATGGCGCACGCCGCACTGCGCCATTCATCACTCTCTTTTTCGCCCTCATACGGAATCGCCATGAAATCGAAGCGCACGTCAGTCATGCTCGGCGCCCTCTGCCTCGCGGCAGCGAGCCTCGCCATGCACACCCAGTTCGCGTCGGCTGAAACGACGTTGCAGCGCATCCAGCGCACCGGCGAGGTGCGCATCGGTTATGCGAACGAGGCGCCGTTCGCCTACACGCAGCCGGACGGCAAGGTGACGGGCGAGTCGCCTGAAATCTCGCGCAAGATCTTCGAAAAGCTCGGCGTGAAAAAAGTGGATGCCGTGCTGACGGAATGGGGCTCGCTGATTCCGGGCCTGCGCGCCGGACGCTTCGACGTGATCGCGGCGGGCATGTACATCACGCCCGAGCGGTGCAAGCAGGTTGCTTTCGCCGATCCGCAATACCAGATCCAGGACACGCTGCTCGTGATGAAGGGCAATCCGAAGAATCTGCACAGCTATGGCGATGTCGCGAAGCAGCCGGACCTCAAGCTCGCGGTGATGGCGGGCGCCGTTGAGGTCGCCAATTCGCGCGATGCGGGCGTCAAGGACGCGCAACTGCTGCAGGTGCCCGACACGACAGCGCAGCTACAGGCCGTGCGCACGCGCCGCGCCGACGCTGCAGCCGGCACCGCGCTGACGATGAAGGGGCTTGCATCGAAAGATGCAGGCCAGGTCGAAACCGTCTCCTTCTTCAAGGACGATCCGAACCACACGGGCTACGGCGCGCTTGCGTTCCGGCCGGAGGACACCGATCTGCGCGATGCCGTGAACAAGCAACTGCATCAATGGCTCGGCACACCCGATCATCTCGCTACTGTCGGACCCTTCGGCTTCGACAAAACCAATCTGACCACGAAGACAGCCGCGCAAATCTGCGGCCAGTGACGCGTCGCAACGGGTTCGCATCGTCGATGCGTATCCATTGCGGGGCACGCGAGTCTCACGCGCCGCGAACGCATTACATCGCTTGCGGTGCAATGCGAATCGCGCACGCCAGGGAGGCACCGAGATTGCTTCCCGCATCCAATCCCGCGCGCATCTGTGCGCCATCATGCAAGCGAGGCAACCGCCATGCGTGAACTGTTTCCCCTGCTGCTGCAAGGCACGCTCGTCACCATCGAGATTGCCGCGCTCGGCACGCTGCTCGCCATCGCCATGGCCTTCATCGCCACGGCTGCAAAGCTCGCGCCATGGGCGCCCGTGCGCTGGGCCGGCAACGTGTATGTCGAAGTCTTTCGCGGCACATCGCTGCTCGTGCAGTTGTTCTGGTTCTTCTTCGTGCTGCCGCTGCCGCCGTTCAGGATCGAGCTGACGCCGTTCACGGTGGCCATCGTCGGCCTTGGTCTGCACTACGGCGCGTACGGCTCGGAGATTCTACGCGGCGCGTTGCGCTCGGTGCCGGGCGGCCAGTTCGAAGCGGCCGTCGCGCTGAACATGTCGGCCTTCGCGCGCATGCGCCGCATCATCCTGCCGCAGGCGATGATCAACGCGCTGCCGCCGGCGACCAACCTGATGATCGAGTTGTTGAAGGGCACCTCGCTCGTCTCGCTGATCACGCTGTCGGATCTCACGTTCCGCGCGCGCCAGCTCGACGAGGCAACGTTCAAGACAGCCGAGATCTTCTGCCTCACGCTCGTCATCTACTTCGTGCTCGCGCAGCTGCTTGTCACGCTGATGCGTCATTTCGAGCGGCGCGTGAGCCACGGCATCATCGCTCACAGTTCGCGACAGATCACGCAAAAGGCGGCGTCATGAATCATTTCTTCGATCTGCAGTACGCCGCACATATCCTGCCCGACCTTGCGCGCGCGTCCATCTACACGATCCTGATCACGCTGGTCGGCTTTGCGATTGCACTCGTGCTCGGCCTCGTGCTCGCCATCCTGCGGCGCAGCCCGATCAAAGCCGTGTCGCGTACCGTCGGGTTCGTCGTCGAGTTCATCCGCAGCACGCCGCTGCTGATCCAGGTCTACGTGCTGTTCTATGTGCTGCCGGCTTACGGCATCACGATGTCGGCGCTCACGGCGGGCACGATCGGCATTGCGCTGCACTACGCGTGCTACACGTCCGAGGTGTATCGCGCGGGTTTGAATGGCGTCGCGCGCGGTCAGTGGGAGGCGGCGTGCGCGTTGTCGCTGTCGCCGTGGCGCACGTATAGCGGCGTGATTCTGCCGCAGGCCGTGCGGCCCGTCATTCCCGCGCTCGGCAATTACCTCGTCGCGATGTTCAAGGACACGCCCGTGCTATCGGCCATCACCGTAGTCGAATTGATGCAGCAGGCGAAGAATGTCGGCTCGGAAACGTTCCGCTACCTGGAGCCGATCACCCTTGCAGGTTTGTTCTTCCTCGTCATCAGCGTGACGTTCGCGCAACTCGTGCGGCAGCTGGAATTCCGCCTGAGGCTGCCATGAAGACACACGCAGACACCGACACCACTTTGCAGTCCGAGTCCCCCGTGATGGAGAAAGAGATGAAGCGAGACCCCGTTGCCGCGCTGAGCGAAACATCGAACACGAACGGCGACCAGCCGATGGTCCGGTTCGCCGGCGTGACGAAGCGCTACGGCGCGCTCACCGTGCTCGATGAACTCGATCTGGACATCGCGCCGAACGAGAAGGTGGCGATCATCGGGCCCAGCGGCTCGGGCAAGTCGACGCTGCTGCGCGTGCTGATGACGCTCGATCCGCTGACGAGCGGCCTGATCGAAGTGGACGGCGAGCCGCTCACTCACATGCGCAAGAATGGCGCACTCGTGCCCGCCTCGCTCGCGCATCTGCGGCGCGTGCGCAGCAAGATCGGCATGGTGTTCCAGAGCTTCAACCTGTTCCCGCACATGACGGCGCTCGCCAATACGATCGAAGCGCCAATGCAGGTGCTCGGCCTGTCGCGCAAGGAAGCAACGGAACGTGCGCGCGAGTTGCTTTCGCTGGTGGGTCTCGCGGACAAGTGCAATCACTATCCGTCGCAGTTGTCGGGTGGTCAGCAGCAGCGCGTGGCGATTGCGCGCGCATTGGCGATGCGCCCGAAGGTGATGCTGTTCGACGAAGTGACGTCCGCGCTCGATCCCGAGCTATGCGGCGAAGTGCTGAACGTGATCCGCCGGCTTGGCGAAGAACACAACCTGACGATGCTGATGGTGACGCACCAGATGGGTTTTGCGCGTGAATTTGCCGACCGCGTGTGCTTCTTCTCGCAAGGCAAGATCATCGAGCAGGGACCGCCGCAGCAGTTCTTCACATCGCCGCAGCATGAACGCACGCAGCAGTTCCTGCGCGCGGTTCGCGAAGCGGTTTAAAGCGTTCGGCGTCAAGGCGTGACGTTCGTGAAGGCACGCGTCACGCTTCCCCTCTTCCGCCGCGTGCGAGTTCTTCGCCGCTGTTGTGCGGCAGCTTCGCCGTCACGGGAATCGACGCGAGCGAGAACAGGCCGACCACCAGGAACGCGGGCCAGAAGTCGGTCCACACGATGGTCGGATGCCCTTGCACGTTGTGCGAGATCTGCAGCACGATGCCCGCGATCGTCACGCCGAGACCCAGCGAGATCTGCTGCACCACGCTCGCGACGCTCGTCGCGCGGCCCACGTCGCGGCTCGGAATGTCCGCATAGGCGAGCGAGTTCAGCGACGTAAACTGCAACGACGGAAACACGCCGCCGAACAGCACGACGAACCAGATCACAGCGTGCGGCGTTCCGGGACCGAACAGTCCATAACTTGCGATCGCGCAGCCGGCCAGCGCTGCGTTGAACATCAGCACGCGCCGGAAGCCGAAGCGCGCGAGCACCGACGACGCGATCGTCTTCATGAAGATCGAGCCGAACGCCGATGCGCAGGTGATCGTGCCAGCCGCGAACGGCGTCATGCCGAGCCCTTCCTGCAACGCGAGCGGCAACAGGAATGGCACGGCGCCCAGGCCGATCCGAAACAGCGAGCCAGCGACGACGCTCGCGTGAAAACTCGGGATGCGCAGCAGCCTGAGATCGAGCACCGGCCGTTCGACACGGCTCGCGTAGCGCCAGTAGACCAGCAGCAGCGCGGCGCCGAGCACGCACATCGTCGCCGATACACGGTCCGATACCAGTTCGCCGCCAACCAGCGACAGGCCGAGCATGAACAGCGACGCGCCGCTCGCCGACAGGACGAAGCCGGTCCAGTCGAGCGGACCGGGATGCGCTTCGCGCATGTTGGCGATGTGTTTGTTCGTGAGCCAGATGCCGAACAGGCCGATCGGAATGTTGACGATGAAGATCAGACGCCAATGCAGATAGGTCGTGATGAAACCGCCGAGCGGCGGCCCGACGACAGGCCCGAGCAGCGCGGGCACGGTCAGATAGTTGACGGCGCGGATGAAGTCCGACTTCGGCACCGACCTGAAGATGATGATGCGCCCGACGGGCACCATCATTGCGCCGCCGATGCCCTGCACGAAACGCGCGGCGACGAAGAGCGGCAGCGTCGTCGATGCGGCGGCCATCAGCGAGCCGGCCATGAAGATGCCGATTGCAGTGCGGAATACGGAGCGTGGGCCGTAGCGGTCGGCTACCCAGCCGCAGACGGGGATGAACACGCCGAGGCCGATCACGTAGGCCGTGATTGCGAGCTTTAGGGTGATTGGGTCGTGGCCCAGGTCCCGGGCCAGTACGGGTAGGGATGTGACGAGGACTGTCGAGTCGACGTTTTCCATGAACATCGCGCAGGCGACTATCAGTGGAACGATGAAGGTGCCTATTGCCAGAGGCATGGTTTTGGTTTGGTTTTTGTCTGCGACGCTGTTGAGGTTTGCTTGGGTTTTTGTGCTGCGCGGGCTGGGTTGGTTTGCTTGGGTTTGCGCTGGCATCCGCGATTACGTTAGCTGGCTTCAAGCGTCGCCCCTGTGCGGGGCGGCACCTACTTTTCTTTGCCGCCGCAAAGAAAAGTAGGCAAAAGAAAGCGGCTAACACCGCCAATTCTAGTTTCTGCCTGAGGGCCCCCAAAGGGTCTTACGCTTCACACGGCAATCACGTGACGCATGTTTGTTGCCAACGCTCTTGCGCTGCGCCTCACCCGCTTCACGCTCCTGCATTACAGCATGCCGTGCCAGATAGTCCACCGCCGCCCAGGTGGCAAACTGTGTGTTGGCCCCTTGTGCTCCACACGCGTCACTCCGGACCGATAGCGCGGGCGTTCCACCCTGTAAGAGCGCCACGCTATACGCCGCGACAACCTACACACAGTTTGCCACCTGGGCGGCACATACCATTCGCTGCCGCTGGCCTTTGTACGGGAGTTTGAAGCAGGTGAGGCGTTTATTCGAAGAGTTGGCAACACGCGCCAACAGAGACGTTGCCGTGTGAAGCGTAAGACCCTTGGGGGTCCTCAGGCAATGAGAAATGTTGGCGGTGTTAGCCGCTTTCTTTTGCCTACTTTTCTTTGCGGCGGCAAAGAAAAGTAGGTGCCGCCCCGCACAGGGGCAACGCTAGCGAACCAGAGGCAGCTCGCGGATGCCAGCGAAAACCCTGGCAAACCCAACCAAACCCTTATCTCCCAGCCCCCACCATCGGCTGCAGCATAGGAAGAATTTCGGCCGCCGCCCGCTTAACATCATTCGGAAAATCGATTTCGATCCACGGCGCGCCGGTGACATCGGCGGTATCAAACACATGACTCCGCTCAAGCAGCAAATCCCGCACAGCCTCTTCATGAGGCATATTCGCGCGCCCGCTATCAACATACCCCGCCACGATCTCGGCAAATCGCTTTGCCGTCTCTTCCCGCAGACGGAAGAACCCAACCGACTCACCAATCGTGTCGTACTCAAGCCCAACAGCCAGTTGCTTGCGCAACTCAACCGGCACGCCATCCTTCAGACACAACTTGACGGGCTCATCGCCAGCCTCAAAATCACGATCGATCAACAAGCGATTAGCATGCTCGCCCGCAACGAGGGCGCTCAAGATACGCTCGTCATACAGCACATCAGCATCCATCAGCAGCACGTCGCCGCCGCTCGTCATCGCATCCGCAACGGTATGCACCGTCAACACACTGCCAAGATCAAAACGCGGGTTCAGCCTGATCTCGACCTTGTGCGGCCACTCGATCCGGTCCAGTTCGGCTTCGACCAGTTCCGGCTGAAAGCCAAGCGCCAGCACGACGTCTGTGACGCCCGCAGCATCGAGCATCTGCAAATGACGCTCCAACAAGGTCACGCCGTCGAAACGCAGCAGGCATTTGGGAAACTGTTCTCCAACAGGTTGCTGGAGACGCAGGCCAAGACCTGCAGCAAGAATGATGGCGCGCATTCGCGGTCCTTTCTAAAAAAATCAATCGACAGCAGGCAGACGCGAATCGCGCCGCCGCTGCCAGCTACGTTCGCTGAAATGCAGATAAAGCAGGCCCGGCAGACCCAGCAGCAACTCGCGCGCGCGCTTCACCAGCGACAACGCCAACGCCGCCTCAGGCGGCAGGCCGACCAGCGGCGCGAGCAGCAGATAGCCGCCTTCCTGGATGCCAAGCGAGCCGGGAATCGCGAAAGCCGCGCCGCGAATCGCTTGGCCCAGACTTTCGAGCAGCAACGCATCGACCCAACCAACGGGATGGCCGAGGAAGCGCAGCGCCAGCCACACTTCCACCGTACCGATGATCCAGCCCGCAAGGCTCAGTGCGAAGCTCGCCGCAACCTTGCCGCGCTGGTCGTACAGTTCGCGTACGGCGACATCGACGGCATCGGCGCGCGTGGTCAACGCCGACCAGTCGCGCTTGCCGAATACCTTCGACACGACGCGCAGCGCCTTGCCGAACAGGCCGCGCCGCTGCGCCATATAGAAGCCGACGATCATCGCCGCCAGCACGCCCGTCGCGATCAGCGCCGCCGTCTGCAAGTCCTGCATCGCGCCGTGCGCAGCCGACGCGCCGAACAGCAGCAAGCCGAGCATCGCGAAAACGATCTGCGCAAGCGCCTGCAACGTGGTGCTGACGGTGATCGCGGCCGCGGCGTCGCGCATGCGCAGCCCGCGTTGCGACAACTGGCGCACCATCATCACAGGCCCGCCGATCTGCCCAGCCGGCAACAGGCTGTTCACCGATTCGCCGATCCAGCGCGCGAACACCGCATCGAGTTCGGTGACATCCTTGCGGCGCCTGTCGAACATCACGGAGATTGCGCCCGCGTCGAGCACGAGCGGCAGCAGATGGAACGCCGCGACGACTGCAAGACCCCAGCCGGCCGCCATCAGCGTCGAGACGACCGAACCGAAGCCCTGCCATGCGAGCAGCGCGACGAACAGCCCGCCGCCGATCGTCAGCAGGATGACGGCGGCACGCGTCACGCGCCTTCTCCTTTGGCGTTACGGCGCGCGAACTGGCTGAACACCTGACGGAAGCCGAAGTACGCAATCGCGTCCTTCAGATTCGAGATCACGCGGCGCCACGGGCGCATGTTCGGATCGGTGACGTACTCGAACGTCAGCGAGACGCGCATTTCGTTTTCGAGCGCAGGCGTGATGCGGTGGCGCAGCTTGTCGCCGTCGAAGAACACGAGACCGCCCGGCGGGATCTGCACCGAGCCCGGCAGGTCCGCCTTGTTCGGGTCGCGCGTGTGCAGCTCGTAATCGAGACGGCACGACGATTCGTCGATCACGCCGAGCAGCAGCGTATAGCGGCGGCCGTCGTAGTAAGACGTGTCGTAGTGCCAGCCGATATGATCGCCCGGCTTCGTGTAGTAGTAGAGCGCGTACGCGTGCGGATCGTCGGCCGGCGACAGCAGCAGCTTGTCGCCCGTCAGATGCTCCAGAAAGCCGATCAGCTCTTTCGAGCGATACAACTGCGCGATGAACGGCGCGAGGCGATCGATCGTGTGGCGGCTGACGCTGCCGCCCTGCTTGTGTCCCGGCAGATAGTTGCGGTTCACTTCGGGCAGCAGCCCGCGTGCCGCAGCGATCAGTTGCGCCGTGACTTCGGGGGCGAGGAAATCTTCGAGGTACAGAAACGCGCTCTGGTCGTCGAAGTCCTTGCGCAGTTGCGCATTGTCGAACGTGCGGACGCGGCTCGCGACAGCGCGATCCGCATCGGGCACGCCGCTCGAAGCAGCAGCCCCAGAAACGGCAGAAGCCGGCGCGAGGCCGGCAGCGGGTTCCATCGGGTTGGTTGCAATCAGGTTTTCTTCTGCGGGCACACTCATCAACTCACCAACGCTTGACTGTCTTTTTGCGCCGGGCGAGCACGGCGCAAGACGCGCCGGTAATCGATCACCACGTACGCAGCAAATAACGGCGCGCCGATCGACGCAGCCACGAGAAACGGTGCGACGCCGCCCGTCAGCGTGACGAGCGGCAGCAGATAAAGGACATCCTCGGTTTCGAAGCCGCCGACGGACGCCTGCTTCGTACCCATCTTGCCCGCCATTTCCTCGATACGCATGCGCAGGAAGAAAATCAGCGCAACCGCGATGCCCGCGATAGTACCCAGCAGGAACGGCGGCACGGCCAGCCCGATCAGATTGCCGACCTGCGCCGATGTCATGCCGTAGCCCATGCCGCCGAACAGCAGCACCGTCACGAGCGCGTCGCATGCGAGGTCGTAAAAATGACCGATGCGGCTCGTCTTGCCGCTGACGCGTGCGAGCTCACCGTCGGTGTGATCGACGAAGTTGGACAGCACGATCAGAAACGCGCCGACGTTGGTCCACGCGAATCCGCCGCGCGCCAACGCCAGGCCGCCTGCGAGACCGATCAGCAGGCGCACGGTCGTCAGGTGATTGGGCGTAACGGGCGTATCGACGAGCGGCATGATGAGCCGCCGGGCAAGCCGGGCGTCCCACATTCTGGGCGGCGGAACGTCCCGGGGAGGGTGTGATTGCGAAGTCATAACCCGGAAATATATACGGGATCGCGTTTTCTTGCCTTAGTCGCGCACAATTCTGTTGCTTTTCAAAGACCTACTCGTACACGCCCTGACAGCAGGTTTTTCCGAACGCAGGTAGAGTGCCTGCCGGTCGCGCCGATGTTACCGGGTCTTTCTAACCATTTTCGCAGCCGTCTGTCGTCGAACGTCGCGGTACGCCGCGCATTTTTTTGCTTCTCTGTCCGTCCGCGCTCATGCGGATGTTCTTCAAAAACATGAAACAGCTTTTTGTCCGCTCTGCCCTCATCGCCATGCTGCTTTCGGCGCTGCCGCTCGCCGCGCGCGCCGCATCGCTCGATTCCGCGCTCGCGTGCGACCAATCGGCGCACAAGTTCATCGCCGATCTCGCCGCGCAACAGCTGATCGATCCGAAACCGATGCGCGTCGAAAGCAATTCGATCAACGCGTTCCGCCCGGTGCGCGGCGCGAGTCTGGATGCGTATGGCTTCAGCGTGTTTGCTGTAGTCGGCTATGAACAGGACGATCCGATCTTTCGCGCCGGCAGCGGCGAGCCGCTCGCGAAGTCGGCGTATGGCGCAGTCGTCTGGGGCAGCGACGAAAAGGTTCAGACGGCCGTCACCGCTGCGGGGAGCACCGCCATCGTTCATCGTGTCGCGCCTCATGTGACGGCGATTTTCTGCAAGCGCAGTTGAGCGCATTCGTTAAGGGTGACGCTCGCACGCTAGTTATCAACAATTTTCGTGGGTAAGCCTGTGAGTATCCTGCGCACGACCGTGCCAAGTCATTGATGTGGCTCGGAATGTGTGTAGTGCATGCGCGGGCGCTCACATTCGTTGATCGATGGCTTTTGACGCGCGCGAGCCTGTGTTCTTGTCCACAGTTTTTGGTGACAAGCCTGTGAGTAACCTGAGCAATACCGACACAAGTCATTGACGCAACTCAGATTGCACTCGATGCATCTACGTCGCGTCGCTCGTACGCGCTTCTCCGACGCGCGGACACGGCCCAAGGTTGTCCACAGTTTTTGTTCACAAGCCTGTGAGTATCCTGCGCACCAGATCGGCAAGTGCTTGATACAACTCGACTTAACCGCGTTGCATGTAACAGGCAAACGCGCGAGCCCGGCGAACGGCGTCCTGCTTGTCCACAGATTTTGGTGACAAGGATGTGGACAAGCTGAGCACACCACACGCAAGTGCTTGCCACGAAAGGAAGTTCGACTCGCGTTGCCGATCGATGCACCGACACTCGCGCGTGCGCGGCACATCGCTTGAAAGCGCGTCGGCTAAAATCCCCGGACCATTCATGCACGGCCTTCGACGCAAGGCCAATGCGCCTGACCACCGGAGCCCCTCATGCCCTACGATCAGCAGAACCCGTTTGCCCGCATCCTGCGTGACGAATTGCCGTCTATCCGCATCTATGAAGACGAGCACACCGTTGCGATGATGGACATCATGCCGCAGGCCGAAGGCCACGTGCTGGTTCTGCCGAAAGAGCCCGCCGCCGAGCTGTTCGAATTGTCGGAAGACGCGGCGGCCGCCGCGATCCGCACCGCGCGCAAGGTTGCGATTGCTGTGAAAGCCGCGCTCAACCCGCCGGGAATGATGATCGCGCAACTGAACGGCGCGGCGTCCGGCCAGACCGTGCCGCACGTGCATTTTCACGTGATTCCGCGCCACGACGGCATTCCGTTGAAGATTCACGCCGCCGAGCGCGCCGATCTCGACGAACTGCGCGCGCTGGCGGAGCGCATCAAGACGGAACTTAACAAGCCCGCCTGAGCCGCTAACTGTAGGGTATAAGCCGCGTCAGCCCGGCCGACGAAACTCGTTCTCGACCCACGACGCCGCGCTCGCCCTGCTGAGCTTGAAGTTCGGCGCGACCTTCACTTGCGCGAGTTGCTCGCCGAAGGAATCGAACGCGGTGAGCATTGCATAGGGATCGTCCTCGTCGGGGACGATATCGAGCGTGATTTCGATGGTGGCGTCGCCGGACTCCACCGCCATCCGCTTATGCAACTGCGCGTGCAGTTGCTGTTCATGCCGGCGCAGCACTTCCGAAGCCGTCTTCACGAGCGTGTTGAATGCGCCCGTGTCCAGCGGCTTCGGATTCTTCTTGTCGCGGCCCATCGTCCACGGGCCCACCAGCGCGGGCTCGGCCTCGCCGTCCTTGATCATCTCGACAGCCCAGCCGTCGTCGTCTTCGTTCTTTTTGACGCGTGCGGTCCAGCCGTTGTCGCGCCACAGACGGTCTTCATGCAGGGCTTCGGACGCGTTGTCGGCGTCGGGTTCGGTGAGAGGCGTATCGGTCATTGCAGAGAGGGTTCGGGTTCGTCGGGCGCCGCACAGAGCCTGCGGCGCGAAACCTCCATTTTACCCGGGCGCGCCGCCACAAAATCGGGCAGACGCACGCCTATAACCACCGGCTAACCAAAGTCGTCTTATCGTGCGAATATGAAAAAGTTCAATCTAATTAGATATCGATTTACGAAATAATCTATTGATCGCTATTTCATCGAACTGTGTTGCCTTGATTAAAGGCAAAAAAAAGCGGCCCGAAGGCCGCATAAAAACAGATGAAAAAGACAACCCTTGGTCAAGGGGTAAGCCGAATTGTATAAGCAGCATCCGGCGTCGACGAGACCGTTAGATGGAAGAGTACCTTTCCAAAAATCGCACTAATCGAGGCTTGCAAAAGCCCGCGGAAACGGTTTTCAACGGGTTAACCCGGCTGACTTCTGGCTGTCACCGTCGCGCTACTGCAACAATGCGACAATTGACAACACCTCACCCGGCCCGCGTCGATTTCAAAAAAACCTTTAAAACCAAAATACTTAGCGACGTTAATCCGTCTATTCCGTTTTTCGGAAAGCATTGTTGCGCGAGATGAAAGTAAGCCGGCGAGTATCGGTAATACACTTCGCTCCGGATCGACGGCACGCATTGCAGCGCGTGTTCCGTATTACGGTCTCCACGCAAAGTCTCGGAGTAATAAAGCATGAAAAAAACCCTTATCGTCGCGGGCATTCTCGGCGCCACCGCAGCAACGGCCCACGCGCAAAGCAGCGTTACCCTGTACGGCACGCTGGACGCAGGCCTCATCTACACGAACAACCAGGCTGGCCACAGCAACTGGCAACAAGGCAGCGGCTCGGTTTCGGACACGTACTTCGGCCTGCGCGGCAGCGAAGACCTCGGTAACGGCCTGCACGCCATCTTCACGTTGGAAAGCGGCTTCAACCTGAACAACGGCAGCCTCAAGGAAAACAACACGTTGTTCAACCGTCAGGCGTACGTCGGTCTGCAAAGCAACCAGTACGGCACGGTGACCCTCGGCCGTCAGTATGACTCGATGGTCGACTACCTCGCGCCGCTGTCGGCAGCGGGTTCGGGCTTCGGCAACAACCTGGCCGGCCATCCGTTCGACAACGACAACCTCGACAACTCGTTCTCGGTCAAGAACTCGGTCAAGTACGCGAGCCCGAACTTCGCAGGTCTGCAGTTCGGCGGACTGTATGGCTTCTCGAACGAAGCTAACGGCTTCGCGGACAACCGGGCATGGAGCGCGGGCGCTTCGTATAAGAACGGTCCGCTGAACGTCGCAGCCGCTTACCTGCAACTGAACAACTCGGGCAGCAACAACACGAACGGCGCGATCTCGGCAGGTGCGGGCGGCGCAGCGCAACTGGCAGCGCAAACGCAACGCACGTACGGCGTCGGCACGAACTACACGTACGGCCCGGCGACCGTCGGCCTTGTGTACACGCACTCGCAACTGGACAACCTGCAGAGCGCGAATGTCGGTGGCACGTTCATCAACGGCATCTCGGGCACGAACCTGCACCTGGACAACTATGAAGTCAACGGCCGCTACGCGCTGACGCCGGCACTGAGCCTGGCAGCTGCGTACACGTTCACGGACGGCAAGGTTTCGGGTTCGAACGGCGACGGCTCGCCGAAGTGGCACACGGTTTCGCTGCAAGGCGACTACTCGCTGAGCAAGCGCACCGACGTGTACCTGGAAGGCGTGTACCAGCACGCTTCGGGCGAACTCGGCAACTTCGGTGCGAACGTCGCAGCGATCAACACGCTGACGCCGTCGTCGACGCAAAACCAGACGGCTGTGGCTGTCGGCCTGCGTCACCGCTTCTAAGCTCTATAGCGATGACGCCACAGGCGGCCGGATCGGATGACGATCCGCACCGGCTGCCGGTGTCTTCCGTGAAAAACGCGCGCGTGCTGTCTGACGCGCGCGTTTTTTATGCTCGCTGCGCGTACGCGTCCTGACACATTCGTTGACACTCTTCTTTCGGCTTACTAATGATTTGATTCTGTCTGTCGTTAAATGCTTAAACGCGCCAGAAATTTCTGACAGAACGAGCGCGACTCAATAAAAAAATCGGAGAGCATATGACGACGACGATCAAACAGGCGAGCATCCTCGCCCTGATGCTGGCGGCCAGTTCGGCCGCGCACGCGGGACTCGATTGCAGCGGCTCGCGTGGCGGCTGGCGAGTGCAGTCCTCGGATAGCTGGACAGGCAGCGACAAGCTCACCCACTTCGCCGTTTCGGCGCCATTCGGGGCTCTGGGCGCGTACCTCGCGCGCGACACGCAACATCCCGTCGTCTACGGGACGTTGATCGGCACCGTGCCGGGTCTCGCGAAGGAAGTGTTCGACGGCACCTGCCGCACCGATGGCTTCTCCTACAAGGACCTTGCAGCCGATGCGCTCGGCGCGCTGACGGGCGCGGCGCTGGCGCACTGGGCGATCATGTACCAGCGCACGGCGCGCGGCACGACGCTCGGACTCGCGTACAGGAATCGCTTCTAGACGACGCACCTCATGATCCGCGATCCGCTTCGAATTAATTTCTAACACGATGCGCATGCGCATCCCGCTTGCGTCGGTATACTCCGGCCAAAGCCGTTTTTGCAGTCGTTAACATTTCATTCGAAGTTCAATCACCGAATGAGTGTGGCGACGCAAGCGGTTTCGTCGCGAAGCCTTGCGCTTCGCTTGCGCCCACGTACCCGCAGCACGGAGACGCCGACGACACAACCATGAAACGACTCATCCTTCTCGCCCCCATCGCCCTTCTCGCCGCGTGTGGCTCGTCGCGCGGCCCCGACGCCAGCGCTTCAGCCCAACCGATGGTGTACGCATCGTCGGCGCGGCCCGCGTCGGACATCGCACGTTGCCTCGACAGCCGTCTGTCGCGCGTACACGTATCGAAGAACAACGGCGTGACCGATCTGACCGTTGGCTCATCGTCGAACGGTTCGTACTTCATCACGCTGACGCCTTCGAACGGCGGCTCCGTCATCAAGGTCATACGCGGCTCGGGCGACGATCCGCCCGAAGAGGAAATGCGCTTTGCGATCGCACGTTGCACGACCTGATGTGTAAGTCTTCGTAACGGCGTCACGTACAGCCGTAGCCCGCGCATGTCGCGGGCTATTTTTTTGCCTGGGCTTCTGCAAGAATGGCCGCCCGCGTTTCACCGCGACCCTTTATCGTCGCGCGACTTCAATGGCATCGAGCAAGGCACATCACGCGACAGGCTGGGCGGCCGGCGTCATCGCGGCGGCATTGGCCGCGCGTCATGGATGGCAAGGTCCATTTCACGTATGGGCGTGGCTCGCGTTCGTGGCGGGCGTCGCGGGCGCGACCGCGCCGGACTGGCTCGAAGTGGCCTGGTGGTCGCGCCGCAAGCGTCTGTGGATCACGCATCGCACGGCGACGCATTGGGGACTCGGCTGGCTGGCGGCGCTGTTCTTCTCATGGCACACGATGGCGCATCATCCCGCAGCAGCCGTCGCGTTTGGCTTTGCATGCGGTGGCGTGATGCATCTGCTGGCCGACTGGCCGAATCCGCTCGGCGTGCCGTGGATTCTTGGTCGTCACTCGTTGAAGCTCTGGAACAGCGGGCATTGCGATCTGATCGTCGTCGCCGCGTCCTGGGTAGGAGCGTGGTTTGTCGTCTCGCATGTCTGGATGCCTGGCGCGGCACCATTGACGCTGTTAAGACAACTTCTTTAGCCATCCGATCCGCAACGGCTCGCTCATCAGAAGCACGTCCGTTGACTCATCGCCAGCCGTCGGCAGGCGTGCAACAGGTCCGTATAATGGCGACCCGCAACGGCGGCATCACACACTTCGATGCCTGCCGTCCGTCCCTGCATATCCCGAATTCAAAACGCCTGCTCAAGACAGGTCGACGCCTGAGAGGAAAGCCGCGTGGAAAATCTTTTCCAATCTGTGAACGCATTCTTTGCCTTCATTGCACCCATCTCGGATTTCCTCTGGGACTTTCCCACCAACTTCAAAGCCTGGTCGCAGATTCCCGTGCTCGGGCAATTCCCGTTCGCGATCCTGTTGCTGGTCGGCGTGGGCATCCACTTCTCGATCCGCACACGCTTCATCCAGACGATGAACGTCGGCAAGATCGTGCGCATCATGTTGCGCCGGCAGTCGTCGAATACGGGCGTCAGCGCGCTCGCGTCGTTCATGCTCGGACTGGCGATGCGCGCGGGGCCGGGCAATATCGTCGGCATCACGGGTGCGATTTCCGTCGGCGGACCGGGCGCGTTGTTCTGGATGTGGGTCGCCGCGTTCTTCGGCATGGCCACGGCCTTCATGGAATCCACGCTCGCGCAGCTTTTCAAGGAACGCAAGCACGACGAGTTCGTCGGCGGTCTGCCGTTTTATGGGCGGCGCGTACTCGGCGACCGGCGCATCGTCGGCACGTTTCTGTCGCTGGTGTTCATCGTGTATGCGCTGTTCAACGTGCCGCCGCAGACCTTCAACGTCTTCACCGCGATCGGCACGATCGCCGATACCGTCACGGGCACGCACCTCGCGCGTCAGTCGACGGTGTACTACGCGATCGCGGCATGCCTGATCGTCGCATGCTCGTTCATCATCATGGGCGGCATCCGCCGCGTGACCGCGTATACCGACGTGCTCGTCCCCATCAAGGCCGCACTGTTCTGCCTGATGTCGCTGGTCATCATCGCGATCAACCTGCCGATGATTCCGTACTTCTTTCACGAGGTGATCATCGGTGCATTCGCGCCGCATGCGCTGTTCGGCGGCGCGATCGGCACGGCGCTTGCGCAAGGCGTCAAGCGCGGGTTGATGTCGAACGAAGCGGGGCAAGGGACGATCACGATGGCAGCAGCGATCGCCGATAACGATCACCCGTGCGAACAGGGCTTCGTGCAAAGTCTCGGCGTGTTTTTCGACACGATGGTCATCTGCACAATGACGGGCTTTATCGTCGTGATGGCACATGTGTGGACGGGCACCGTCGATGGTCAGGCGTGGGAATCGGTGCGCGCGTCGAAGATCACGGTATATCTGGCTTCAGTGCAGACGCTCGTGCCCGCGTCGGTCGCACAGGCCGTCAAGATCGTGATGTGCGTGTGCTATGGCCTGTTCGCCTTTACCACGCTGCTAGGGATGATTTCGTTCGCGGAGATCTCGGCGAACTTCATTTCGCGCAGCCGCGCTTTCATCACGGGGATTCGTGTGGTGGGCTCGCTGGTGTTCGTGCCGTTAGGCGCGCTGACCGTGCTGGCCGGACTCGAACTGCCCAATCTATGGGCGTTGTCCGATCTGATGAACATCGTGATGGTGCTGCTCAACGTGCCGATCGTGCTGGTCGGGCAACGCCTCGTCTACAAGGCGCTCGCGCATTATCGCGCGACGCACGGCGGCCCGTTCGTGTCGGAACAGATCGGCGTGCGCACCGACTATTGGACGGCCGATCAGCGCGACGGTGTTCGCCAGCAAGCAGAGACGCAAAAGGAACGCGTCGGCAGCTAACTGGCGGCCTCGCTTACACGACGTTTTTCTCGACGATCGGCCGGTTCTCCAGCACGCGCGCAAAGCCGAGCGAAGAGAGATCGAGCGTCACGTACCGGCCGTTCAGGATGAGTTCGCTGACGCCGCGCCCCGTCGCGGGTCCTTGCTGCAATCCGTGGCCGCTGAACCCGTTGGCGAAGATGCAATTGTCGACATCCGGGTGATGGCCAATGATCGCGTTCTGATCCAGCACGTTGTATTCGTAGTAACCGGACCAGCAATGCTCGACGCGTAGCGCCTCGAATTGCGGCACGCGATGCGCGAGCGTCGGCCAGATCACGTCGTCGAACAGTGCGTGGTCGACTTCGTCGAGCGGTAGGTCGTCGGGATCGTTGCTGGGCGACGGCGATGTGCCGCAGATATACGACGTGCCTTCGGGACGAAAGTACACGCCCGTCGGATCGATCAGCAACGGAGCGCGTTCAAGCTTCGCTGGCGAACTGACGTTGAAGATGCTGCGGCGTCGCGCGAACACAGGCAGTTCGATACCCGCCATCGACGCCACCCGCCGCGCCCACGCACCCGCCGCGTTCACGACGACATCGCACGGAAAAGTCTCGCCGCGTGATGTCGCGACATGCGTGACGCGCCGCCCTTCGCGATGCAGCGCCGTCACGTCATCGGCGACATAGCGCGCGCCGAGCGCCTGCGCTTTCTTGCGCAACGCCTGCACGAGCCCGTAACCGTCGAACCAGCCCTCGCCCGTCTCGCCGAATGCGCCCGCGCTCAGATCGTCGGTGTTGAGCCACGGAAAGCGCGCGGCCAATGTCGTCTTGTCGAGCAACGTGATGTCGGCGCCGAGACGCTGTTGCAGCGCATGATTCTCGCGCAACGTCGCTTCGCCCGAAGGCGTCGCGAGAAAGAGATAGCCGCCTTCGTGCAAGTCGATGGAAGGCTTCGCGCCGTCGATCTCCAGACGCTCGCCAATCGTTCGCAGAAACTCGATGCCGAACAGCGACATCTGAATGGAGAGCGGCGTGGAGAACTGCTGCCGGATCGACGCCGCCGACAACGCCGACGACGAGCGCGCATAAGTCGGATCGCGCTCGATCACGGTGACGCTGACCGTCGGGTCCGACAGACGCAAGAAATACGCGATCGAACTGCCGATCACGCCTCCACCGACAACGACGACTTTCGAACTCACAGGCCACTCCAGACGAAGCGGGTCGGCGGGCATCGGATGCCCGCGACAGGTTGGAAACGTTAAGCGGGTTGATCGAAGAAAAGCGCGGCGCGTTTCGAGCAACGATGCCCGCACACGCCGCGCCGAAGCATCAGCCGATATTGAAGTCGATGCCTTGCGCCAGCGGCAGCGCCGACGAATAGTTGACGGTGTTCGTCGCGCGCCGCATGTACGCCTTCCATGCATCCGAGCCGGACTCCCGACCGCCGCCCGTTTCCTTCTCGCCGCCGAACGCGCCGCCGATTTCCGCGCCGCTCGGCCCGATGTTCACGTTCGCGATGCCGCAATCACTGCCCGAATCCGACGTGAAGCGCTCGGCTTCACGCAGGTCGGTCGTGAACACGCACGACGACAGGCCGTGATGCGCAGCGTTGTTCGCCGCGATTGCGTCGTTGAAATCCGAGTAACGCAGCACGTAGAGAATCGGCGCGAAGGTTTCCTTCAGTACGACGCCCGTTTGCGACGGCATTTCGACCAGTGCAGGGCGCACGTAGTAGCCGTTTTCATAGCCCTTCACTTCGACGCGTTCACCGCCGAACACCTTGCCGCCTTCCGCCGCCGCCTGTTGCAGCGATTCCTGCATGCGCGCGAACGACTGCTTGTCGATCAGCGGTCCCATCAGCGTGCCTTTTTCGAGCGGATTGCCGATCGGCACCTTTGCGTAGAGCTGCTTCAGACGCTCGACCGTTTGCTCGTACACGCTGTCATGCACGAACAGGCGACGCAGCGACGTGCAGCGCTGCCCGGCAGTGCCGACCGCCGAGAACAGGATGCCGCGCAGCGCCAGTTCCTGGTCAGCCGTCTGCGCGACGATGCCCGCGTTATTGCCGCCAAGTTCGAGCAGCGACCGGCCGAAGCGCTTCGCCACTTCGACGCCGACCGTGCGGCCCATTTCCGTGCTGCCCGTCGCGCTGACGATCGACGCACGCGGGTCCGCGACCAGCTTCGCGCCCACATCGCGCCCGCCGTTGACGACGGCCGTGAGGCCCGCGGGCGCATCGCCGAATTCCTTCAGTGCTTCGTTGAGAATCTGGTTGACGGCGAGCGCCGTCAGCGGCGTTTTCTCCGACGGCTTCCAGACCACGGCATTGCCGCACACGAGCGCGAGCGCCGCGTTCCACGACCACACGGCTGCCGGGAAATTGAACGCCGAGATCACGACGCAGGTGCCCATGGGATGCCACGATTCGGCCATCCGGTGGCCGGGGCGCTCCGATGCGATCGTGAGGCCGTACAGCTGGCGCGACAGGCCGACCGCGAAGTCGCAGATGTCGATCATTTCCTGCACTTCGCCGAGGCCTTCCTGCAGGATCTTGCCCGTCTCCAGCGTGATGATGCTGCCGAGCGCCTGCTTCTTCTCGCGCAGACGCTGGCCGAGCAGGCGCACGAGCTCGCCGCGGCGCGGCGCGGGCACGTTGCGCCATTGCTCGAATGCCTGCTTCGCGTTGGCCAGCACCGTATCGACTTGCGCCGTCGACTGGCTGGCCACGCGGCCAAAGAGTTCGCCCGTGATGGGCGAATGGACGGCGATGTCGCCCGCTTGCGCTGCGTCTGCAATGCCGAGATCGGCAAGGATGCTCGATGCGTTCATCTGGATTCCCTTGATTTCCGATACGAAACAAAAGTAAGTTCGGAAACTATACACGCCGTCATTTATGGCGACAAGCGGCGTTGCGACATGAACTTGCGCGAACCGGTGAAACGCCGAAATGAGGGAAAAATAAGGGTTTTCCCGAGTTTGTATGCGTGACGCTTTTCAGCGCGAGGCTTCATCAGGCACACTCTGCGGGTGCGTTTCAGATCGGAAATCCGCTTGCTTCGACTGCGCGCCGCGCCGCCCGCGCGGCGGTCCGCAAACAGGCCGATGTTATGATCGGAAACACTGAAAGCATCACGCTGCATAGTCATTTACGCCCATGGATACCTCGCTCACCAAGTCGCCGGAAAGCTCGACGTCGGACCTCGGCCGCCGCGTGCGTGCCGCGCGGCTCGCGCATGACCTGACGCTCGAAACGGCCAGCCGCCTGTGCGGCGTATCGCGCTCCACGCTGTCGAAGATCGAAAACGGCCTGATGTCGCCGACCTTCGACGTGCTGCAAAAAATCGTCGTGGGTCTGAAGATCGATCTGGGCGAACTGTTCGGCTCGACGCCGAAAGTCAACGCGAGTGGCCGGCGCGCGCTTACGCGCAAGGACGCGGGTCAGCGTCACGCGTATCGCGGCTATCAGATGGAACTGCTGGCTACGGACCTCGCGCACAAGGCGATGTTGCCGTTTCGCATCCGCATCACCGCGCACACGCTCGACGCATTCGATGACTGGGGTCGCCATGAGGGCGAAGAGTTTTTGTATGTGATTAGTGGCAGCGTGTGCCTGTATTCGGAGCTTTATGCTCCTACGCATCTGAATGCGGGCGATAGCCTTTACTTCGATAGCCGAACGGGGCATGCCGCCGTCTCGACCAGCGAAGAAGATGCTGAGGTCTTGTGGATGGCGACTAGTGCGGATCTGCCAGTTGCTGGTGGCGGCGGCGCGTCGAAGAAATAGCGGGCATTTGGTTTTGGGCTGGCGTCTGGGGTTTGCCTCTGCGCTGGCATCCGCGTTTTGTTAGCGTGCTTCAAGCGTCGCCCCTGTGCGGGGCGGCACCTACTTTTCTTTGCCGCCGCAAAGAAAAGTAGGCAAAAGAAAGCGGCTAACACCGTCAGTTCTTGTATTTGCCTGAGGGCTCCCAAAGGGTCTTATGCTTCACACGGCAACCACGTGACCCACGTTCGTTGCCAGCGCTCTTGCGCTGCGCCTCACCCGCTTCACGCTCCCGCACTGCTGTATGCCGTGCCGGATAGTCCACGGTCGCCCAGGTGGCAAACTGTGTGTCGGCCCCTTGTGCTCCCCACGCCTCACTTCGGACCGCTACGCACGCGTTCCACCCTGTAAGAGCGCTAACGTGTACGACACGACAACCTACACACAGTTTGCCACCTGGGCGGCACATACCATTCGCTGCCACTAGCATTTGTGCGGGAGTTTGAGGCGGGTGAGGCGTTCATTCGAAGCGTTGGCGACGAACGCGAACAGAAAGGCTGCCGTGTGAAGCGTAAGACCCTTTGGGGGCCCTCAGGCAAGAAGAAATGTTGGCGGTGTGAGCCGCTTTCTTTTGCCTACTTTTCTTTGCGGCGGCAAAGAAAAGTAGGTGCCGCCCCGCACAGGGGCGACGCTTGAAGCACGAAGGCAAAGCGCGGATGCCAGCGCAAAAGCCAAAACACCGAACGGCAACGCGTGAATCACGCTAACAAATCGCGGATACCAGCTCATCGACAAGCAAACCACACCGCCTGCGCAGCAAAAACCAAAAACTAAAAACCAAAACCGCCAATTCACCCCACCGACCGCGCCTGCGCAAGCGCGCCGAGATTGCCCTCACCAAAACCATGATGCCCTTTGCGCTGCACAATTTCGAAGAAGATATCGCCTTCGCGCCGCCGCACGAACGTCTGAAAGAACAACAACGGCACACCATCCGCGCCAATCTCCCCATCGACCAGAATCCGGCCGCGCCTCAGGCGCTCGATATCGACCCCATGCCCCGGCAACCGCGTATCGATCTGCTCGTAGTAGGCGGGCGGCGGCTCGACCAGTTCGATGCCGTTAGCGAGCAGCTGATCGACGCAGGCAAAGATATCCTCGGTGGCAAGCGCGATGTGCTGCACGCCTTCGCCCGGATGATCGGGCAGATATTCATGCATCAGGCTCGTGCGCCGCGTGCCTTCCTCGTACAGCGGAATGCGGATCGCGCCGCACGGCGACACCATCACGCGCGATTCCGCCGATACATGCCAGTTCGCATGCAACTCGTGAATCTCACGGAAGTTGAGCAGCTCGCGATAGAAGTCGATCCATTCCTGCATGCGGCCCGCGCCGACCGTTTGCGTCAGGTGATCGACGGCGATGAGGCCCGTGCCTGCGTGGCTCAAATCGGCCTGCGCAGTGCTCGGTTCGATCGGACGAAAGTCGATGTCAAAGATCGAGATATCGCCGAGGCCGCCCTTCTGGCCGCCGCGCCCGCGCCAGCGGTCCACGAAGTAGATATGTGAATCGCCGATACCCTGAATGGCCGGAATCGTGAGTTCGCCTTTGCCGACCCGCTCGCCTTCGAACGACCACGCGCCGAGTTCCGTCGCGCGGTCATAAGCACGCTGTGCATCGGCGACGCGAATGCCGATCGCGCAAATGCCTACGCCATATTCTTCCGCATAACGCTCGGCGAACGAATCCGGCTCCGCGTTCAGCAGAAAATTCATGTCGGCCTGACGGAACAGCGTCACGTCCTTGCTGATGTGACGCGCAATCGGCTTGAAGCCGAGCTTCACGAAGGTGTCGGCGAGTATCTGCGGATGGCGCGCGGCAAACTCGACGAACTCGATGCCGGCCGTGCCGAGCGGATTGTGCTCCGGGTCCGCAACGGCCTTGAGCGCGTCGGCAGGGGTCGGCAGGTCGCTGGGCATGTGCATCTCCATGATCGTGCTGTTTCAACTCGGCAAGCGCGCGGATCGGGGCGCCGCGCACCGTGTTTTACACCGCGCAGCGCCCCTCGTGCAACCTCGATTTTGTACTAATCGGTTCAAAGATGCACCTTCCTGCGTGACGTTCCCGAGGCTGTGTCCCCTTGTGGCTTCGCGGCGCGCTTTGTTGCACCATGGCTCGCGTCGCGCTTTACGTCAACACCCGCGTCAACACCCGCGTCAGCTTTGGCTTCATTCCCCGCGTCGCGCTTCGCGCGGCTCCTCGCCGAGGTCTTACCCCGCCCCTCTTCCGCGCGCGCCTGCACATGGCGCGCGAGCCGCTCGCGCGCGACCTTGCGGACGACGTCGATCAGCGCGCGGCCGACGGGTGTCGGCTGCGTGTCCGAGCGCAGGATCAAACCAACGGGTTCCTCCGTGCCCGCGACGGGCAACGGTAATGGCACCAGCAAACCGTGCGCCAGTTCGTACTCGATTGCGCTGCGCGGCACAAACCACACGGCGTCGTTCTCGAGCGCGAGTGCGCGCCCCACCGACACCGACAGCACCTCGATGAACGACGACAGCGGCGGCACGGCCCACGCGCGCAGCAGACTTTCCGCCGACTGCCGGATCAGCGTCCCATACGGCGGCACAACGACGGAAAACTCCAGCAGGCGCGTGGCGGACGACAGCGGGCCCGAGGCCAGCGCATGCCCCGCTCGCACCACGGCGACGAGCGGCTCGCTATACAGCTGCTCGAACGTCAGCCCCACCATGCGCTCGGGATCGGCCAGCCTGCCGACGGCGAACTCGATCGCGCCCGCCTTCAGGCGTTCCAGCAGTTCGGTGTTCGAACCCGTCTTGAGCCGCACGATCGCGTTGGGCCACTGCTCGCCGAACAGGCGCATCACGGGCGGCACGAGCGAGGTCGCGACGGTCGGCAGCACGCCGATATCGAGCGTCGCGGCGGCCTCGCCTTCCACGCGCGCGAGCAGATCGACGCCCTGCCGCAGCGCGCTCACGCAGGCGCTGGCATGCGGCATGAAGAGCTGGCCTTCGCGCGTCGGCACGGCGCCGTGCCGGCCGCGCTCGAACAGGCGCACGCCGAGAATCTCTTCCAGTTCGGCCACCGTCTTCGACACGGCCGGCTGCGTGATCGACAGGCTTTCTGCCGCCTTCTGCACGCCGCCGAACTGCGCGACGGCAAGAAAGCACTGCAGGTGCCGGAATTTGACGCGGCTGTCCGCGAGGCTGCGTTGCATAACGGATCGTTATACGAGATGGGAAAAAACGTCATTTTGCATAACTTCTCGGCTTCTATAAAGTCACGTCATCCACTAGCCAAAATCGAATCCCCCAAGGAGACACCTGATGGACGATTCCATTCTGAGTCCGCGCGACTTCCCCTCGCATCCCGCCTATGTCCATTCGCCGTATGGATCGTCCGTCAAGCGCGGCCCGACCCGCCCGCTGATTCCGCTGAAAGAGCGCCTGCGCGACCAGCGCGTGCCCGTCTACGGCGCGGAAGACCTCGGCGCGCTCGACAACGACCTGACGCGCAATGCCGCGAAAAACGGCGAGCCGCTCGGCGAACGCATCATCGTGACGGGCCGCGTGCTCGACGAAGGCGGCCGCCCGGTGCGCAACACGCTGGTCGAAGTGTGGCAGGCGAATGCTGCCGGCCGTTATGTACACAAGAACGACCAGCACGACGCGCCGCTCGACCCGAACTTCCTCGGCGCGGGCCGCTGCCTGACCGACAACGAAGGCCGCTACCGCTTCATGACGATCAAGCCCGGCGCGTATCCGTGGGGCAATCACCCGAACGCGTGGCGTCCGAACCACATTCACTTCTCGCTGTTCGGCGACTACTTCGGCTCGCGTCTGGTCACGCAGATGTACTTCCCCGGCGACCCGCTGCTGCAGTACGACCCGATCTTCCAGGGCACGCCCGAAGGCGCGCGCGACCGTCTGATCTCGCGCTTCACGCTCGACGTGACCCAGGAAAACTACGCGCTCGGCTATGAATTCGACATCGTGCTGCGCGGCCCGAATGAAACTCCGATGGAGCGCTAATCATGACGACGCTTAAGCAAACCCCTTCGCAGACGGTCGGACCGTACTTCGCATACGGTCTGTGCCCCGAGCAATACAATTTCGATCTGAAGAGCCTGTTCACGAACGTTCTCGCCGACCGCGAGGCAGCGGGCGAGCACATCACGCTGGTCGGCCAGGTGTTCGACGCCGACGGCGCGGTGATTGGCGATGCGATGATCGAAGTGCAGCAGGTGGACAGCGAAGGTCGCTATCCGCAATCGCGTGAAGAAGTGGCGAAATCGGGCTTTCGCGGCTTTGCGCGCTTCGGCACGGGCACGGACCCGCAGAAACGCTTCATCATCGAAACCGTGAAACCGGGCCGCGCGTCGCCGGATGAAGCGCCGCACCTGAACGTGATCGTGACGATGCGCGGCATGCTGCTGCACACGTTCACGCGGGTCTACTTCGACGACGAAACCGCTGCGAACGAGAAAGACCCCGTGCTTGCGAGCGTGCCCGCCGAGCGCCGCGCAACGCTGGTCGCGAAGCGCGAATCGAATGGCGGTAATGCTGTCTATCGTTTCGACATCCACATGCAAGGCCCGAAGGAAACGGTGTTCTTCGACCTGTGATGCGATGCACGGCGTGCGAACCCCGCATGCATTCGATGCAAGGGTTCATCGCCTGTTCACAAATGAACGTTAGGATGTGTTGCGCGAGTCAAATCGCGCAACGAAACTCCGAGCAGTTTTGGATGCCCGCTTTGATGCGGGCTTTTTTTCGTCTGCGTTTCGTGGCGCTGCGCCGTGCGTCAACTGCGGTAATCCGAAACCGAATTATCGATTAACCGCAGCGCCGATTCCCACGCCAGTTCCGCGATGCCTTCTTCGTCGTCGCGCGCGAACTGGCTGGCCGTGAGCTTGCGCACATGCTCGGGCGGCAGCGTCAATTCCGCATTGCCCGCGAGTGCGTCGATCTGGATCTGACAGGCGCGTTCGAGAAAGTAGATCTCCTGAAACGCCGTTGCCGCTGACTTGCCGCCCGCCAGCAGGCCGTGATTGCGCAGGATCATCGCGTTGCACGATCCGAGATCGGCGACGAGGCGCTCCCGCTCGCCGAGATCGAGCGCAATGCCTTCGTAGTCGTGATACGCGAGCACGCCGTAGAACTTCAGCGCGTGCTGGCTGATCGGCAGCAAGCCCTGCTTTTGCGCGGATACAGCCGAACCAGCCGACGTATGCGTGTGAATCACAAAGCGCATATCTGGTCGCGCGGTGTGTACGGCCGAATGGATCGTGAAGCCCGCCGCATTCACGCGATACCGCTTCGGATCGGCGGCAACCTTGTCCGCCGGTTCGACGACGCGCCCCTCGCGATCGATTTTCACGAGATCCGATGCGCGCATCTCGTGAAAGAGCACGCCATAGCGGTTGATCAGAAAGTGATGCTCGGGACCGGGCACGCGCGCAGTGATATGCGTGTCGATCAGATCGGTCATGCGGAAATGCGCGACCAGCCGATACAGCGCGGCAAGTTCACAGCGCGCCGCCCATTCTTCGCTGCTATATCCAGCCGGTTGCGGAATCGTGTCGGACATGGCGGTGCCTCCATGGAAACAGTCGAGCGGCGCTGCGCAGGAAAGCGGAAACGAAAAGACAAAAAACAATAAAAGCGCCCGCGAATGCGGCGCTCAGACGCGGAAATGCTCGATGTCCTGACCAGCGTTGATGGCGCGCGTGAGCCAGTCGGGGCGGTCGCCCTTGCCATCCCATTCGTGCCCGAACGCGTCGCGGTATTTCGGCACGGCGGCATCGGCGATCAGCGCCTCTTCGAGCGCTTCAAGCGTAATGCCAAATTCATCCATGCGGCGACGGATCCACAAGACCAGCCGCTCACGAGCTTGACCGTCGAGGTCGAGCGTCCGATGTTCCTCTCGCTCTTTCATAACGTGCCGATAACGTATCGAATTACGCGGCCAATAAGCACGCGTTAAATAGATTATTGGCTTCGCACTTGCCGCGAAGCCTTAATACGGATCCACCAACTTCTGCCGAATGAAGTTGTCAGCGCGTTTCGACAGATTGAATGGCGGCGAAAAACCCGCATGGTGCGTACTGGAATTCGCCATGAACCTTGAAGAACCAAGGTCGCTTCCCTGATTTCTCGGGATTCTAGCATTCATTCCCGTGCGTGCGCGTCAGACGCGGTGCTTTGATAGCTGCGGAAAGCGGCATGGGCTCTACGTTTGCGATGATCGGACCATAAGCATGCTACTTTTTCCCCGGTTCCTGATCGATCGCGCTCGACGACTTCACGCGTGAGCGCAATTCGAATTTCTGAATCTTGCCCGTCGAGGTTTTTGGCAATTCGCCAAAGAAGACCGCTTTAGGCAATTTGAATCCGGCGAGCAATTGACGGCAATGCGCAATGATTTCCTCGGCGCTCGCGTCCGCGCCGTCCTTCAGTTCGACGAATGCGCAAGGCACCTCGCCCCATTTCGCGTCCGGCATCGCGACCACGGCGGCCACCGACACGGCCGGATGACGGTACAGCGCATCTTCGATCTCGATGCTCGAAATGTTCTCGCCGCCGGAAATGATGATGTCCTTGCTGCGGTCCTTGATGCGCACATAACCGTCTTCGGTAATCACGCCGAGATCGCCCGTGTGGAACCAGCCGCCACGGAATGCGGCTTCGGTTGCGCGCTCGTTCTTCAGATAGCCCTTCATGCAGATATTGCCGCGAAACATCAGCTCGCCGATCGTCTCGCCGTCGCGCGGCACGGGTTCGAGCGTATCGGGGTCAAGCACGTCGACGGCCGCCTGCAAGTGGTAGCGCACGCCCTGACGCGCGTTGAGCCGCGCGCGTTCGTCGTCGTCGAGCGCGTCCCATGCATCCTGCTTCGCGCAGACCGAGGCGGGCCCATACACTTCCGTCAAGCCGTACACGTGCGTCAGATCGAAACCGATCGCCTTCATGTGGGCAATCACGGCAGGCGACGGCGCCGCGCCCGCCACCATCGTCGACACGCGGTGCTCAATGCCGTCGCGCCATTCGGCAGGCGCATTCGCCAGCGCGCTTTGCACGATGGGCGCGCCGCAATAATGTGTGATGCGCTCGCGGCGAATCAGTTCGAATACGAGCTTCGGATCGAATTTGCGCAGGCATACGTTGACGCCCGCGCGCGCCGCGACCGTCCATGGAAAACACCAGCCGTTGCAGTGAAAGAGCGGCAATGTCCACAGATACACCGCATGCTTCGGCATGTCCCATTCGAGGATATTGCTGAGCGCGTTCAGATAGGCGCCGCGATGGTGATAGACCACGCCCTTCGGCTCGCCCGTCGTGCCCGACGTGTAGTTGAGCGCGATGGCGTCCCATTCGTCAGCGGGCGGCGTCCACGCGAACTGCGGATCGCCCTCGTGCAGGAAAGCTTCGTAGTCGGTCGCGTTCGGAAAATGGCGAGTATCGGCGGGCTGCGCATCGCTGACACTGATAATGCGCAATTGCGGAAACTCGCGCGCGGCGCGCAGCGCAAGTTCTCCGTATTCGCTATCGACAATCAGCGCTTTCGCCTCGCCATGCCGAAGCATGTAAAGAATCGACGCGACATCAAGCCGGGTATTCAGCGTATTGAGCACGGCGCCCGCCATCGGCACGCCGAAATGCGCTTCGATCATCGGCGGAATGTTGGGCAGCAGCGCCGCCACGGTCTCGCCGCGCGCGACGCCCGCGCGTTGCAGCGCGCTCGCAAGACGCCGCGCACGCTCATACGTCTCGCGCCACGTGCGGCGCACGTCGCCATGCACGACGGCCAGCCGGTCGCCATAGACTTCGGCGGCCCGCGCGATGAAATCGATTGGCGTCAGCGGAACATGGTTGGCCTCGCGGCGGGCGAGTCCCGCTTCGAACATATGCGTCATGGCTGTGTCTCCTCCGAAGCGCGCGGCCCCGTCGATTCAGTTCTTTTGTGGTAATTGATTCCGGGTTCGAAACACGGTGACGCACGCATTGTGGATGCGCAATACACGTGCAAAAGCATCGCATAGATCAGCGCTGCGAAATGCCCGGGCACAGGATTTTGTGCGAAGCCGCAATGCAGCGCCGAACGCGCGGCAGCCGCGTCGAACGCGGCCCGCGCGGTCAAACCGGAAATCGGGCCTTCGCCCTTAGAACATGGCGCGCCTGAAAAAATCAGACGCGCGGCAGATCGTCGATGAATTTCTCGACGTGGCCGTCCGGTACTTCGGTATCGATCCCGTCGTGGCCATCGGCGTGCGCGACCGTTTTGATCTTGGGGCCCAGCAGATTCAGGCCGCCCAGCGTGAAGAAGGACCACACGGCATTGCCCGCATGAATGGCCGTCACGACGTCCGCGACTTCGACGATTTCGTGCGGCGAGAGCCACTCATTCGTTTTGGGATTGACGAGAGCCCAACGGACGTGGGTGACGCGGTCAGTCATAGGGTTAATGCGTACGGCATCGATAGCATAGGTCGCCATTTCCACCTCCATCGTCGTCACCCAGGCATCGTAGCACTTATGTCTGGTTAGACGAAGCAGGCATGTATCGCCCCATGCAGACGGACCCATTCGAAGAGCACCGCTCCGTCGCACAGCCACTATCCGGATGTACTCTGCGGCGCCAACCGCCGCGTGATAGCTTCAGTGCAGGGAATGACTGCGTCTTCGAATGGCTTCCAATTTCTATAACGGTCGTGCGTAAATTGTTCTGAAGCCGGGGTTTGCACCAATGCGGCGCGGCGCACATATCGGTCCGCGCGGAGTACTCAGCGTGCTTATGATCCGCGCGCACATGCAGTACGATGGCCGCACTGACCTGCACGGAAGACGAGCCATGTCGATCGAAGTCGGGACGGCGTCGTGGACGGACGCCACGCTCATCAAATCCGGCCGCTTCTATCCGAAGGGCTGCACGAGCGCCGAGGCACGCCTGCGTTTCTATTCGAGCCAGTTTCCAATGGTCGAAGTCGATGCGTCGTACTACGCAATGCCCAGCGCGGCGACCAGCGCGCTGTGGGCCGAACGCACGCCTGAGCACTTCACGTTCAACGTCAAGGCATTCAGGCTTTTCACCGGGCATCAGACGGAGCGCAAGTTCTTCCCCCCGGACATTCAGCCGCTGCTGCCGCAAAGCGATAAAAAGAACCTTTACTACCGCGACGTGCCGCCTGACCTCATCGAAGAGATGTGGCGGCGCTTCTTCGAGGCGCTCGAACCGTTGCGCACTGCGGGCAAGCTCGGTGCCGTGCTGTTCCAGTTCGCGCCGTGGATCTCCACCGCGCCGCGCGACAAATCACACGTGCGGCACTGCGCGGACCGGATGACACCCTACCTGACGGCATTCGAATTCCGCAATGCCAGTTGGCTCGACGACGGGAACCGCGAATCGACGCTCGCATTCGAGCGCGAACACGGCCTCGTGCATGTGGTGATGGATGCGCCCGAGGGCGTGCCGAACCGCGCGCATACCGTGTGGGAAGCGACGTCGCCCGAACTGGTGATCGTGCGCCTGCACGGCCGCAATGCGGAGACCTGGAGCGGCAGCACGACGGCAGCCGGCCGCTTCAACTACGACTACACCGAGCGCGAACTGGAAGAGATCGCGGTGCCCGTGCGGGAGATCGCGAAACGCGCGGGGCGCACGCATGTCGTGTTCAACAACTGCTTTGAAGACGCCGCGCAACGCAACGCGCATTCGATGATTCGCATCCTTCAGCAAGAGCGCTTTGCGTAAAGACCATCGCGGCGCGCATCTTTGAATATGCAATGCATTAAAGCGTTTTCCGGTTGCAATTCAGTTTGCATCGACTAGCCTCGTCTTATTCGAACCAGACAAATAGCTTTCATAAGACGAAAAAGACAAAGGTACACCGATGCTACTGACGGCTTATGTGCAGGCCAGCCAGCCGGGCCTGTTGCAACTATGGATCGGCATGTTCGGCGTGGCCGCGCCGCCTGTGCCGCAGGTTTCCATCGACCGGCAAGCGGCCGTGCCGCTCGAGCCGCCCGCGTTCTTTCCGATTCGCGATTTCAGCGTCGACGACAACGGCCAGGCCATCAATCATCAATGCGTGCTGCACTTCAACGTGCCGGACGAATCGCGGCCGCGTCAGATCGTTATCGACGCTGGTGGCGAACAGTTCGAATTCGCCAGTACTTCGTTGCCGAAAGAAGTGCCGACGCTGATGGACGGCAGCTTCAATATCCTGTTGTCGTCGTGCTATTCGCAGCCGGAAGATATCGACGGACTGCTCGGCACGATCGTCTCGCAGATCAAGGTGCAACCGCATCTGACCGTGCTAGCGGGCGACCAGGTGTACCTCGACCTGCCGCTCACGCAGCGCGTACCCGATCAGAACCCCGACCGTGCGCGGCTGCTCGCCAACAAGTACTACCTCAACTGGCTCTCCGGCGCGTTACGCGTGCCGGGGTTGCAATCGGTGCTGGAGCGCGCGCCCGTCGTGTGCATTCCCGACGATCACGAATTCTGGAACAACTATCCGTTTGCACAAAAGCAGTTGCCCGATACGTGGACGGACGGATCGCGCCAGTTGCTCGGCGAGACGGCGCGCGCGCTTTACGAGGACTATCAGATCGGCGGCGCACCGGGCGGCGCGGGCGGCGCGATCCGGCTCAACGTCGAGCCGTTGAAGATGCTGTTCGTCGATATGCGCTGTGACCGCGACAACACGTTCAAATCGTTGATGGGCCCTAAAGCCGTTGCGGCGATGCAGGCCTGGGAAAAAGATCTCGTCGATACGCACGCCGCAGGGAAGCCGGTTGTCGGCCTGCTCGCTTCGGGCCAGGCGCTCTTCATCGATCCGCCCGAAAGCAACTGGCGCAAAAAGACCTTCGACGCCGAAATGCCGAACTACGCGCAATTCGACGTGCTGCAAGCGACCTTATGCCGGCTCGCGGACAACGGCATTCCCATCGTCTACATGACGGGCGACGTGCATTGGGGACGCGTCGCGTCGGGTCACGATCTGCAGACGAGCACGGCGCTCTACGAAGTGATCGCCTCGCCGTCGCGGCTGATCCGCACGCCGTTGCTCGACACCGCGAAAGAAGCGGCCAACTCGGTCAAAGGGATTTTCGGCGGCGGCACTGCGTGGCCGCGTCATTCCGATCCCGAAGATGTGCCGGACCGCTTCGGCGTGACTAACCGCTTCACACTCAAGCAGGAATTCGGGCGACGCGGCGATCAGGTTGCGATCCTGTCGTTCACGCGTGTGGGCAGCGGCGTCGATATGCAGGTCATGTACTACGGCATTTCCAGCGATAAAGCGCTTTCACAATCGGAATCCACGACGCGCTTCGAACTGCGCGCGCGTTAATCAAAAAAGACGAGGCAAGCTCATGCTGAAGATCGTACGATCGACGACGACACAATCGAATCCACAGTTCACCCCATTCGAGCGCAAAGAAGGCGAGAGCAATACCGCATGGGGCGAGCGCGCGGTACTCGATATGAAAGCGGGCGGCCCCAATAAGTGGACCTATGTCGTACTGCTGGGCGGCAGCGATACGCTGGCATTTCGCGTGCGCGTCGCGCAATCGCATCTTCGGCACGACATGTTGCCGTCGTTCTGGTCCGAGTCGATTCTCGTGCGGCTCGCAAGCGCGACGCTCAAGAACGCGGAAGCGTTGCACGTGCCTTTGCATCAGCCGGAAGGGCCTGCGTTTGCGGCGCGCGTGAATGGCGTGGTCGCGCGTCCGTTGACGGATTTCGACGACACGTCGCGCTTTCCGAATATCGCCGTGATTGCATTGCCCGTTGCGCAGGACAAGGTGGTCGACAAAGTGGCGAGCTTCGAGCAGTCGCGCGCGACGCTCGATGCGCTCGAACATGTGTTGCGCTGGCTCGCCTATGCATGGGGCGCGGCACGCACGCCGAATCCGCTGCACGACAACTATGGTTTGCCGTCTACCTGCATGATCGAAACCGTGTGCGCCGCAGCGAATTTCGATCTGACGCCGGGGCTCGAATCGCGAGCATCATGTCCTGAAGCGATCTGGGCCGCGGCGAACTACTGGCATGAGTACTTCGAGAAGTTCAACGGGCGCGAGCCGATTGGGCGCTATTACACGCCGCATACCTATCCGATCATCGAGCCTTCCGCTGCGCCTGCGCCTGCGCCCTCTCCTGTGCCTTCTCCCGCGCCCAAACGCAAAGCGAAGAAGTGAGCTTCAGTTCAAGGCTGTGACGCGGGCGTGTTTGCAGCAGGCGTCGACGCAAACGCGGGCGCTTCGCTGTTGACGACGGCGGGCGCGCTCGCCGCAGCCGCTGCGCTCGCCTCACCCGGCGAAGGCAGAATCGGCGGTTGCGATGCGGCGGGCGAAATGATTTGCGGCGGCTCAATATCCGTCGGCGCAGAAGCCTCGGCAACGGGCGACGCATTCTGCACCACGGGCGCGGCCGGCGCGGCGGGTGCTGGACGCGGCTTCGGTCGCGGAGCAGGCGCAGGTGCTTCCGTTTTCGCCGACGACGAGAACAGGTACTGCATCCACGCGCGCAGCTTCATGCGCAACGTGTCGAACATGCCGGGCGGCGGCTCTTCCGCGAACTTCGCGCGCGGATCGACCAGACGCGAGCGCAGCGAACGCTGGAAGAAATCACCGACGATCGGCAACGCGCTATGCGCGCCCTGCCCCCAGTAGTCGCTGCGCAGCGTCACGCGGCTGTCGTTGAAGCCGATCCATGCGCCCGCGACGAGTTGCGGATGCATCAGGATGAACCAGCCGTCCGCGTTGTCCTGCGTCGTGCCCGTCTTGCCCGCGACATCGGCGCGGATGCCAAAACGCGTGCGAATGGCCGAGCCCGTTCCCTTGTTGACGACCGAGCGCATCACGTCGAGCAAGGTCTGCGCGCTCGCAATCGGCATCACGCGGTCGGCGCGCGACGGCTGGAACTCGGCGAGCACTTCGCCCTTGCGGTCTTCGATCCGCGTGACGAGCATCGGCGCGACATACGCGCCTTCGTTCGCGATCGTGCCGTACGACGACACCATCTCTTTCAGCGTCACCGGGCTCGTGCCCAACGCCAGCGAAGGCACCGCGTCGAGCTGGCTGTCGCGCACGCCCATCGCGCGCGCGAGCCGCGCGACCTTCGCGGGACCGACCGATTCCATCAGTTGTGCGGTAATGCGGTTGCGCGAATACGCTAGGCCATCGCGCAGCGTGATCGGTCGGCCGCTCGGCGCGTCTTCGTCGCTCGGCTTCCAGATTTCGCCACCTGCCAGCGGGATTTCGACGGCCTGATCGGGGAGGGTATCGTCCGGTTTTGCGCCTTGCTCGAATGCCGCGCCATAGACGAACGGCTTGAACGTCGAACCCGGCTGACGGCGCGCCTGGGACACGTGATCGAACGGGTCCTGCGTAAAGTCGCGGCTGCCGACCCACGCCTTGATCTCGCCAGTGCGCGGATCCATCGCGACGAATGCGGCCTGCACGCGCGTCTTGCTATCGCACAGCGCCTTCATGAACCCGCGATCCGCCGACAGATGCTTGAGCGCATCTTCGTCGCTCATGCCCGAATCTTTTGCACTGTGGTATTCAGGCGTCTCGCGGATGAACGCGTCAAACACATCTTTATGACCGACGCATCCGCTACGCGCATTCCACGCCGCATTCGCGATCGACTGCAACTGGTTGCCCTGAAACGTCAGCGCCTGGGTCGCCATGGTTTGCAAACGCGCGTCGATCGTTGTGCGCACGACGAGTCCATCCGAATAGATGTTGTAGTCGTTCGCATCGGCCCACGCGATCAGCCACTTCTTCAATTGCTGCGCGAAATGCGGCGCGGGACCGGGCGGCTCCGTCTGGCGCTCGAAGTCGACGCGCAGTGGCTTTCCTTTGAGCGAATTGAATTGCGCCGGCGACAGGCGCCCGTATTTCACCATTTGCCCAAGCACGATATTGCGCCGGTCCAGCGCGCGCTCGGGGTTGATCACCGGGTTGTAATAGCTATTGCCCTTCAACATGCCGATCAGCGTCGCGCTTTCGAGCACGGTCAGATTGCCGGCGGACTTGTCGAAGTAAGTGCGCGCGGCCATTTCGATGCCGTACGCGTTGTAGAGAAACGGCACCGTGTTCAGGTACGTTTCGAGAATCTCGCTTTTCGTATAGACGGCTTCGATCTTGAAGGCCGTCAGCGCTTCCTTGATCTTGCGCGTGAGCGTCGGCGCGCGGCCGATGTCGTCAGGATAGAGATTGCGCGCGAGCTGTTGCGTGATCGTTGAGCCGCCCTGGCGGTCGCCCGAAAACGTATGCAGCGCCGCACCCGCCGTGCGTCGGAAGTCGATGCCGTGATGCTCGTAGAAGCGATGGTCTTCCGTGGAGATCAATGCATCGACGACATGCGGCGAGATGTCGGAGAGCTTCATCCACACGCGGTTAGTCGGCTTGAATTCGGCGAGTAGTTTGCCGTCCGCCGAATAGATCTGCGCGGGCTGCTCGATCTTCGCCTTGCGTATGTCCCCGATGCCCGGCGTGAACGGCACCAGGATCAGCACATAGAGCAGAACGAGCGCGGGAATGGAGGCGACCGACAACGCCACGCCGCGCCATGTCGGACGGCGCAAACGTTGCACCGCGCGCATGAGCGGCGGTTTTGCATGGGCCCAGGCCCAGACGGAGATGTCCCGGAGGAACGACAGTATCGACTGTCTCACGCTAACGCACCATCGGCAGAAAAGGCTGCATCCTACCAAAACAGCGCGAACGTCCAGGCGTTTTGCAAGAATCGGCATCGTAATGCGACGCCGGAAATGACATCGGCCGAATCCGCGCCGCTTGCGCGGGCGGATTCGGCCGAACCGTACGGCTACAGCGCGATCAGGCGTGAGCGCGCTTCGGCGTGACCATCGAAACGACGAACGTCACCACCACGTTCACGACCAGTGCGATCAGGCCGATATACAGCGGCCAGGTCGAATCGCCGACATGCAGCGCGAACACGGGCTTGAGGCCCTGCGAAATCGCGAGTCCCGTGCCGAGCACGATGCCGACCAGCCAGCCGAAGAACAGGCCCGGCGTGTTCAGACGGCGCGTGTACAACGAGAACACGATAGCCGGGAAGATCTGCAGAATCCACACGCCGCCGAGCAGTTGCAGGTCGATCGCGTACTGCGTGGGCAGGAACACGATAAACAGCAGCGCGCCGAACTTGACGACGAGTGACACGATCTTCGCCGTCGATGCTTCCTGAGCAGGCGCCATGTTCGGCGACACCAGCGGACGCCACAGATTACGCGTGAACAGGTTTGCCGCGCCGATCGACATGATGGCGGCGGGCACCAGCGCGCTGATCGCAATGGCCGCCGCCGCAAAGCCGACGAACCACGACGGGAACAGCGTGCCGAACAGCGTCGGCACGATGTCGGACGGCGACTTCACATGAATGCCCGCGGCAATCGCCATATAGCCGAGCAGCGCGATCAGGCCGAGCAGCAGCGTGTACGCGGGCAGGAAGATCGCGTTCTTGCGCACGGTCTGCATCGACGAAGACGACAGCACGGCCGTCATCGTGTGCGGATACATGAAGGCCGCGAGCGCCGAGCCGAGCGCAAGCGACGCATACGCGGTGAACTGCGTCGGCTTGAGGATGATGCCCGTCGCGCCGCCTTTGGCCTTGAAGTAGGTGTCCGCTGCGTCGAACACATGGCCATAGCCGCCGAGCTTCGACGGAATCAGCCACACCGCCGCGATCACGACGATATAGATCATGATGTCCTTGACGAACGCGATCATCGCCGGCGCGCGCAGGCCGCTCGTATACGTATAGAGCGCGAGGATGATGAACGCGATCACGAGCGGTGCTTCGCCCGAGATGCCAAGTCCCTTGATGACAACCTGCATGCCGACCAGCTGCAGCGCGATATACGGCATCGTCGCGACGATACCCGTCAGCGCGACGGCCGCCGGGAACCACTTGCCGCCGTACTCGCCTTGCACGTAGTCGGCTGCCGTGATGTGGTTTTTCGCGTGCGCGATCTTCCACAGCTTCGGCATCACCGCGAACACGAACGGATAGACGATGATCGTATAAGGCAGCGCAAAGAAGCCGTACGCCCCAACCGAATAGACCAGCGCGGGCACCGCGATCACCGTATAGGCCGTATAGAAATCGCCGCCTACCAGAAACCACGAAATGACCGTGCCGAATTGCCGGCCACCAAGACCCCACTCGTGCAGTTGCGTGAGATCGCCCGCTTTCCAGCGCGCGGCAACGAAACCCAATACGGTGACGAGAAGAAAGAATGCGACGAAGACGGTCATCGCGACCGGGTTCACAGGGTTCAGATCGCTCATTTAATGCCCCGGTACACGACGTAGATCAGCAGCGACGTGAGCGGAACCCACAGAAACTGATACCAGTAAAAGAAAGGAAATCCGGCGAATGACGGGCGCGTATCGTTATAGAAAGGCAGCCACAGCAGCGCGATATAGGGGATCAGCAAGATGAGCCAGAGCCATGAACGGCCGGCCGGTTCGGTAGGTTCCACGTTTGTCCCTCTTTGGTCTATCTGATTGAATCCGCTTTGCTGATGCGCGCGGCAAACAGACGTGAACGTGCATATTCACGCACGCGCCCGTTGCACGCGCCGGCAAAGGTTCGCGCATTATCTGCGAAAAGCTTTATTGCTGCTCGCACGGTAACCAGCCGTTATCCAATGCGCAGAAGCTTTCAATTGATTGACTGGAACGCTGCGCTATTTGCTGTCTAACGCTTTGGCAAAACGGGCTTTGGCAAAACGGCTTTGGCAAAGCGGTCGCGCAAGAACTGCGTGAACGCACGTATCGTCACGGAAGCCTGCCGGTGTTGCGGGTACACGGCGTACAGCGTCAACGGCGGCGAGACGTACTCACCGAGCACTTCGACCAGCTTGCCGCTCGCCAGCGCATCGGCCACGATGAATTCCGGCAGACGCGCAATGCCAAGCCCCGCAATCGCGGCATCGCGGATCACTTCGCCGTTGTTCACGCGCAGCGGGCCATGCACCTCGACGGTCCGGCTCGCGCCATCCACGATGTATTCCCAGCCGCTGCGCGCTTCCTGCCCATATAGCAGGCACGCATGGCGCGTGAGATCGTCGGGCGTCACCGGCGGACGCCGCGCCTTGCGATACGCGGGGCTGCAACACGCGACCATGCGTATTTCAGCGAGCTTCTGCGCGATCAGCGTCGAATCCGCGAGCGTGCCGATACGCAGCGCCATGTCGAAACCTTCGCCGACCACATCGACGACGCGGTCGCTCAACTCCAGGTCGATACGCACATCGGCATTCGCGCGCAGAAACGCGGCGACCAGCGGCGACAGATGAATCATCCCGAACGACATCGGCGCGCTGACGCGCAGCAGTCCGCGCGGGTCCGAGCGCCCCGACGACATCGCCTGCTCGGCGTCCTCCACGTCGCCGAGGATACGCGTCGCACGCTGATAGAACTCGTAGCCGAGGTCCGTCACCGCGAGCTTGCGCGTGTTGCGCACCAGCAGCCGCACGCCGAGGCTCGCCTCCAGCGCCATCACGCGGCGGCTGACGAACTGCTTCGACAGTTGCAGGCGGACCGCGGCCGCCGTGAAATTGCGCGCGTCGACGGTGGCGACGAAGATCTTCAGATCGTCCAGCTGCATGGCGTTGCCCTTGCGTTACGCGTTAATTGTCCACTTCAATGTGACAGTGATTCTCTTTTGACGTCGATTATAGCCGCCCTGATTGACCTACACTTCAATCACTGCTTCAGACAACGGCACCGCCGATGTCACGAGAAGCAAAAGCCATTCAATAACGGAGAAGAGAAATGATCGACATCAGACACGCCAACGAACGCGGACGCGCCGAACACGGCTGGCTTAGCTCGCGTCATACGTTTTCTTTCGCGAACTACTACGATCCGAAGCAGATCGGCTTCTCCGACCTGCTCGTGATCAACGACGATCGCGTGGCTGCCGGCCGTGGCTTCGGCAAGCATCCGCACCGCGACATGGAAATTTTCTCGTACGTGCTGGAAGGCGCGCTCGAGCACAAGGATTCGATGGGCACGGGCTCCGTGATCGTCCCCGGCGACGTGCAACTGATGAGCGCGGGCACGGGCGTCGCGCACAGCGAGTTCAATCACTCGGCAAGCGACTCCGTGCATTTCCTGCAGATCTGGATCGCACCGTCGGTGAAGGGCGCGACGCCGCGTTACCTGCAGCAGAACTTTTCGGCGCAAGACAAGCGCGGCAAGTTGCGTCTCGTGCTGTCGCCTGAAGGCACGGATGGTTCACTCGAATTGCGCCAGGACGCGCGTGTGTATGCAGGCCTTTTCGACGGCACTGAAACGGCAGGCATCGATATCGCCGCCGACCGCTATGCGTATGTGCATGTGGCCCGCGGCAGCGTGAAGCTGAACGGCGTCGAGTTGAACGAAGGCGACGGTGCGCGTATTCGCAACGAGCGTCGCCTCGAATTCACCGAAGGCCAGGATGCGGAAGTACTCGTATTCGACCTGCGCAATAACGAAGTTTCGGAATTGTGGTCCTGAGCGGCGAACGCCAAAGACCCGACTACATTGAACGAGGATTGAACATGAACACCTTTATCGAACAACGCAAGGATGCACTGCTGCTCGTCGCACGCGTGCTATTGGTAGTGCTTTTCGTGCTGTTTGGCTGGAGCAAGCTCACCGGCTTCTCGGGCACCGAGCAATACATGGCGTCGACAGGCGCGCCCATCCCGGCATTGGCCGCCGTGATTGCGATCGTGATGGAACTGGCTGTTGGCATCGTCATCGCCGTGGGCTTCAAGACACGTGTGCTTGCACTGGTGCTCGCGCTCTATACGCTCGGCACCGCGTTCATTGGCCACCACTTCTGGACGCAGACGGGCATGGAGCAGTACATCAACATGATCAACTTCTATAAGAACATCAGCATCATTGGCGGCTTGCTGCTGTTGTTCGTGACGGGTCCGGGCAAGTACTCGATCGATCGCGCATAAACAAAGCAAGCGGCACTAAGAGTTGTCAAGAGGGCGGCCTTCTGGCCGCCCTTTTTCGTTGTTTGCAAAGCAACGCCCTGTACTTTCGGCATGAATGCAACACTCTTGTCATGTTCGCGGCGTCGTCGAAATTGATGTGATAAAAGTCCGCGGGCCTGCATGGGATCACGTGCGCGCGGATCTATAAGATTCAAATGGTCGGTATGCATCGCGCTTAAATAGCGGCACATATAAAGACGCGAACGCAACTCCGCCACCCGCGCCGCACTAAAACAACAAGCTCGTGCAGGGGTTCTCAACATATGAAAAGACAACTCCCATGACCAAGCAAATCAAACGGACAGTTACCGCGCTGGGCGCAACGGCCATTGCACTCGCTTGCCAAAGCGCATTCGCACAAAGCTCGGTGACGCTGTATGGCGTCGCGGACGTCGGCATTCGCTATCTCACGCATTCGAATGCAAACAACGACGGGCGCCTGTTCATGACCAACGGCGCGATCACGAACAGCCGTTTCGGCATTAAAGGCTCGGAAGATCTCGGCAATGGACTGAAGGCGATCTTCCAGCTGGAAAGCGGCATCGACCTGCAAAGCGGCGCGCAGTCGGATAGCAAGCGCCTGTTCAACCGCGCGGCCTATGTCGGCCTGTCGAGCAACTACGGCACGCTGACGCTCGGCCGTCAGAAGACGCCGTTGTTCGATCTGCTCGGCGACACGTACGATCCTCTGACCGTCGGCAATTACTTCGAAAACGCATGGCTGCCCGTCGCGCTTGGCGCAGGCCTCTATGCGGATAACGCTGTGAAGTACGACGGCAAGTTCGGCGGCCTGAACGTCAAGGCGATGTACTCGTTCGGCACGAACTCGACGTCGACGGGCGCGGACGGCTTCTCCGGCCAGATTCCGGGCCACCTCGGCGCGGGCAACATGTACGGCTTCACGGCTTCGTACGCGTTCGGTTCGCTGAGCGTCGGCGCCGGCGTGCAGCAGAACAGCGACAACTCGAATCACAAGCAGACCATTTACAACGCGAATGCCGTCTACGCGTTCAGCACGACAAAGATCTACGTCGGCTATATCCATTCGAAGGACGACACGGGCTTTGTCGACAGCACGCTGTCGCAGCGCGACTTGACGCTTGGCGTCGATATCCTGAAGGGCTCGGGCCGCAAGGACGACGGTCCGTTCGCGGGTGTGACGTGGCAAGCGACGCCCGCACTGCTGCTGACGGGCGCGTTCTACTACGACCACATGAAGAACGCGGCAATCGGCGGCGGCGCTGTCGGCAGTGGCAACCGTTACACGGGCGTGGCCGTTGCTGAGTACTCGCTGTCCAAGCGCACCGAAGTGTATGGCACCGTCGACTTCAACAAGGTCACGGGCGCGGCGACGGTCGAACTGCCGGGTACGTCGAACCAGACGGGCGTGTCGCTCGGTCTGCGCACCATTTTCTGATTTGGCGTTATGACATGCGCGCTGCAAGGCGCGCGCGATTGCTATAGCGGGCGGCACGGCTTCAAGGGCCATGTCGCCCGTTTTTCATTTTCGGGCGGCGTGGAAGATGTGTCAGGCGCAACTGTGATATACAGGGAAAACCCGTACCAAGCCTTTGTTTTTCTTTTTCGAGTCGTAGTACCAGCATGAAACGCATTGCCGCCTTTTGTCTGACGACGTGGTCCGCCGCCGCGCTCCTTTATTTTGGCCAGCACTCGGTTGCGCTCATCGCCTTGAGCGGAGTCGTCGTGTTCGGCGGATACGACCTGCTGCGCCCCTAAGTCCCTGTTCCGCTACACGCTGTCTCGCGCTCGCCGCCACTTGATGGAAAACCATCATTTTTCGGCGTGAGGCTTCGCTCTCCTTCAACTATCTTTGTGCAAACGGAATGTGTCCCTGAAGCGCTGCGCTGATGGGATTCCCGCAATCACAAAGAAGGAGACGACTCATGTCCTCGAGCTCTGCCGTCGACGGCGGCAGCACCGCCACGCCCAGTCCCACCGATCCCTCCTTCGACGCGCGCATCGCCGAGCAGTGGTATCAGCCGCGCATCCCGCGCGCGGTGCTCAAGGAACTGATGAAGCGCGACGACGCGGCGAGCCTGCGCAATTTCATTCCGTGGTTCGCGTTGCTCGTGGCGTCCGGCGCGGTCGCCGCCTTCACGTGGGGAACATGGTGGGCCGTGCCTGCATTCTTCGTGTACGGCACGATCTACTCGTCGAGCGACGCGCGCTGGCATGAGCTGTCGCACGGCACGCCATTCAAGACGCGCTGGATCAACGACGCGTTCTATCACCTGTCGTCGTTCATGACGATCCGCGAAGGCTACTGGTGGCGTTGGAGCCATGCGCGCCATCACACGCATACGTACTTTCAGACGCGCGATCCCGAGATCCAGGTCACACGCCCGACCAAAGTACTGCCCATCATCGTGGATTTCGTGGGGCTGGTCGGCTGCACGCTCGAAATCGGCAAGGTCGTGCGGCATGCGTTCGGCCGCGTCGATGCCGCCACCGACGCGTTTCTGCCCGCGAGCGAAAAACCGAAAATGATCTGGTCATGCCGCATCTATCTGGCTGTCGTGATCGGCACGATTGCGCTCGCAATCGCAACGCACAGCTTCCTGCCGCTGATGTTCGTATGGACGCCGCGCTTCTACGGCGGCTGGCTGCATCAACTGCTCGGCCTCACGCAGCATGCGGGGCTCGCTGTCAACGTGAAGGACCATCGGCTGAACACGCGCACCGTGCAGACCAACTTCGTGTTCCGCTTTCTCTATCTGAACATGAACTATCACCTCGAACATCATCTGCTGCCGATGGTGCCGTTCCATGCGCTGCCGCGCCTTCACGAAGCGATCAAGGACCAGTTGCCGCCCGCTTACCCGAGCGTGTATGCCGTGTATCGCGAGATGCTGCCCGCGTTGTGGAAGCAGCGCACCGACCCAGCACACGTGATCGAGCGGACCCTTCCCGCAGCGTGAGCGCCGCGACCAACGCACAAAGAACATTGGAGGAGATAGCCATGAGCGTCGAAACGAATGCAAAGGTCCACTGGATTGCCGCTTGCGCGCCCGACGATATCGACGAGGAAGACGTGATGCGCTTCGATCACGATGGCGCGAGCTACGCGGTGTACCGCATCGCGGAAGGCTACTACGCGTCCGATGGCTGGTGTACCCATGAACATGCGCATCTCGCCGATGGCTTCGTCGTCAATCGCGAGATCGAATGTCCGCTGCATCAGGGGCGCTTCGACATTCCGAGCGGCAAGGCGAAGAGCGCGCCCGTTTGCGTGCATCTGAAGACTTACCCGGTGCGCGTCGAAGATGGCGAAGTTCTGCTCGGCCTTCCCGTACAGGACGCATCATGAGCACACAGCCCGCGATGGTGATTATCGGCGCAGGCCAATGCGGCGTGCGCACGGCAGCCGCGCTGCGCGAGAACGGCTGGGAAGGCGAGATCACGCTGCTCGGCAACGAAGGCTCGGCGCCGTACGACCGGCCGCCGCTGTCGAAAGCCGTGCTGCTCGGCGAACGCAGCACCGCGCAATGCGCATTCTATGACGACGCGTTCTATCGCGACCAGCGCATCGACTTGCGCGTCGATGCCTGCGTGCAGCAGATCGATCGCGGCGCGCGCAAGGTCGTGCTGCGCGACGCACGCACGATCGACTATCAGCGTCTGCTGATCGCGACGGGTGCCGAGCCGCGGCGGCTCGATGTGCCGGGCGCGAATCTCGATGGCGTGCATCTGCTGCGCACTGCAAGCGATGCCAACACGCTCGCTGAAGTACTGCAGCCCGCACGGCGCATTGCGATTGTCGGCGCGGGCTTCATCGGCCTCGAAGTGGCCGCGTCCGCTGTGGCGCGTGGCTGTGAAGTGGTCGTCATCGAAGCCGGTGCGCGCGCGTTGATGCGCGCGGTACCGGAAGTCGTGGCGGGCTATCTGATCGACAGGCACCGCCAGATGGGCGTGAAAATTCATTTCGCCGCGCAGATCGAACGGCTGCTGGGCAGCACGCATGTAACGGGCGTCAAGCTCAAGGACGGCACGCAGATCGACTGCGATTGCGTCGTGGTCGGCATTGGCGTGAAGCCGCGCACGGAGCTCGCGGAAGCGGCAGGCATCGATGTCGCGGACGGCATCGCCGTCGACGACACCTTGCGCACGAACGACCCGCATATCTTCGCGGCGGGCGACGTGTGCTCGTTCCCGCACCGTCTGTTCAGGCGGCGCATCCGGCTCGAATGCTGGAAGAACGCTGAGGATCACGCGCGCATCGTCGCGCGCAACATGCTGGAGCGCGGTGAAACCTATTCGGAAGTGCCGTGGTTCTGGTCGAATCAGTACGACATGACGATCCAGATTGCCGGCCTGCCCGCGTTCGGTGTAGAGAGCGTGGTGCGCGAAACGGGCGACACGTCGCGCATTTTCTTCGCGCTCGATCGCGACGGCGTGCTGGTCGGCGCAAGCGGCGTCGGCAAGGTCAGCGAGATCGCGCGCGATGTGCGCGTCGCGCAGACCTTGATCGGGCAGCGCGCCTGCATCGAGCCTGCATTGCTCGAAGATCGCAGCGTCAAACTGAAGGGACTCGTCGCTGCGGAGGCGCTATGACGCAACGGCTCGCCGTGTATCAGTCGCTGTGGGCGATGGAGCGGCGTCATACTGACGGCTTCGAGCGCACGCTCGAAGAGAACGTCGCGATGATCGCGCAAGCGGGCTTCGAAGGCGTGAGCACATCGTACGGTTCGCGCGAAGACGTGCGGCGTCTTTCGCAAGTGCTCGCGCAACATGGTCTGCAAGCGGAAGCTCAGTGCTTTCCGCGCACCGTCGAAGACCTGTGCCCGATACTCGAACACGCTGTCGAGTTCGGCGCGCATCATATCGACCTGCAACCGGACGTGCGGCCACGCCGCATTGCCGATGCGCTCGAATTGATCGACGGCTGGCAGCGGCTCGCGGAACAGGTGGACATTCCTGTCTACATCGAAACGCATCGCGACCGCATGACGACCGACCTGCACTTCACGCTCGATCTGCTCGACGCACGGCCCAATCTGCGTCTACTTGGGGATCTGTCGCATTACCTCGTCGGCTGTGAATTCGCGTGGCCCGTGAACGAAGAAAACGAAGCGGCGATGCAACGGATTATCGATCATTCGTGGGCGTTTCATGGACGCGTCGCGAGCCGCGAACAGGTGCAGATCGAAATTTCGTTCGAGCCGCATCGCATGTGGGTCGATCTGTTCCTGCGCTGGTGGCGCGACGGTTTCGTGTCGTGGCGCAAGCGCGCCGGACCCGACGAAACCCTCGTCTTCACCTGCGAACTCGGGCCGAAGCCTTACGCGATCATCGGTCGCGACGGCAACGACACGACAGACCGCTGGGCCGAATCGCTATTGATGCGCGACTGGATACGCGAGTTGTGGAACGAAGTGGCGCAGGAAGAAGCGGCTGCACTCGACGCTAGTCCGTAAGCGGCAGGTTCTCGCGCAGCAGTACCGTTACGGGAATCTGCTGCGCCAACGCCACGCCGGGATCGCGATGATAGTGACGCAGGATCACTTCGATCGAATGCAACGCTTCGCCCACGGGATTCTGGTCGAGCACCGCATCGAGCACGCCTTCGATCAGCAGACGCCGCGAAGTGTCGTTGAGTTCGTGCCCGATCAGCACGGTCTTGTGAACACGGTCGAGCGTGCGCAACACGTTGCCGATGCCTTCGTCGCCAACCGAGATGTTGTAGATGCCGCGCAGATCCGGATAGCGGCGAAACGCGTCGCGCGCGAGGCTTTCGGTGATCGACGATTGCTCGCGGCTCTCCACGGTCTCGACGATGTCGCAATTCGGAAAACGCCGCCGCACCACAGAGCGAAACCCGCTTTCGCGTTCTTCATGGCCGAGAAAGTCATGCATGCCCGTCATCACGAGCACCTTGCCGCCCGCATCGCCGAGAAAGCGGCCCATCAGCTCGCCTGCGACACGACCCGCACAGCGATTGTCGATGCCCACATAAGCGAGCCTGCCCGTGCCGGGCAGATCGCTCGCGAGCGTCACGACAGGCATTCTGTGGCTCAGGTGACGCAGCGCCGCCGTGATATCCGGGTGCTCATACGCGACGATCACGAGCGCATCGGCCTTGCGCGTCGCGCGCTCGATCGTCTCGACGACGGCCTGCGGCTCGAGGCTGTCGAAGTACGTGACGGCGCAAATCACACGCTGCGCTTCGAAGGTCTTTTGCGCAAGTTCGAAGCCCTGCTTCAGATGCACGTAATACTGCGCGACAGGCTGCTGCAACAGGATCGCGATGCGCAACCAGCGCACCGACACCGCTTCGAGCGCGCGATCGATCTTCAGCTTGCGCGCCCATTCGAGCACGCGCGTTTCCTTGTCGCGCGAAACGCCGCCGCGCCCGTTCAATACCCGATCGACTGTCGCCTCGCTGACACCCGCTGCGCGGGCAATGTCAGTCATGCTCGTCTTGCGGCGGCGCGTCTCGGACATGGCTGGCTTCGTTGTAGTCGGCATACGCATGATGATCGCATCGACGCCGCGCGCGCAGCAAGCCGAGATATCCACTATCCATCGCAGTACAACGTTGAAGGAGACAGTGCATGGAGCAATTCGATTCGAAGGTCGCGATCGTCACAGGCGGATCGCAGGGCCTGGGCGCAGCGATTGCCGCGTTGTTCGTCGAACGCGGCGCGCGCGGCGTCGTGATTTGCGGACGCGCGAAAGAAAAAGGCGAAGCAAAGGCGCGCGAACTGAGCCGGCTTGGTGAGGCACGCGGTGCGAAGGTCGTGTTCGTGCAGGCGGATCTCGCGAATGTCGATGACTGCCGCAAGGTCGTCGCTGCCGCCGATCAGCACTTCGGCCGCGTCGATATCCTCGTCAACGCAGCGGCGCTCACCGATCGCGGCACGATACTCGATACCGATCCCGCGCTGTTCGACCGCATGTTCGCAACCAATGTTCGCGCGCCGTTCTTTCTGATGCAGGAGACGATACGCGTGATGCTGCGCGAGCGGATCGAAGGCACGATCGTCAACATCGGCTCGATGTCGGCGATGGCCGGGCAGCCCTTCATCTCCGCGTATTGCGCATCGAAAGCCGCGCTCGCGACGCTCACGCAAAACACCGCATATGCGCTGTTGCGTAATCGCATCCGCGTGAATGGATTGAATCTTGGCTGGATGGCGTCAGATGGCGAAGACCGCATTCAACGCGAGTTCCATGGCGCCGCCGACGACTGGCTAAAACAGGCCGCCGCCGCGCAGCCGTTCGGCCGTCTGATCGACCCGGCCGAGGCGGCGCGCGCCGTCGCATTTCTGGCCAGCAGCGAATCGGGCTTGATGACGGGCTCGATCGTCAACTTCGATCAGTCGATCTGGGGCGCGTATGAAGATGCACCGCATCCCGCCGAGCCCATGAAGTACGTTTGAATTGACCTGCCTGCTGCGTGCGGTCGCTGCGAACGCAGCAGGCAAAAAAGACCCCGGTCAGTCCTGCTTGCCGCGCAGATCGGGATTCTTGTGCGCGATCTCCGATACCCAATCGACAAACGCGCGCAGCCGCGAACTGAGATTGCGGCGATGCGGGTAGACGACGGAGAGTGGTGTCGTCGGGCTGTCGAAGTCGGTGAGGATTTCGGTCAGCGCGCCCTGCCGGATCAACTCGGACACCATGAAGCGCGACGGCTGGATGATGCCGTGACCCAGTGCGGCTGCGTTGATATAGACGGAGCCGTCGTTCACGGCGAGCACGCTCTTCATCTGTACCTTCACGACTTCGCCGCCGACGTTGTACTCGAACGGGAACGTTCTGCCCGAGCGCGCCGATACGTAGTTCACGGCCTGATGCTCGCTGAGTTCTTCGAGCGTCTTTGGTGTGCCGTGCCGTTCCAGATAGGCGGGCGACGCGCACGTGACGATGCGCGCGCTGCCGATGCGCTTGGCCACGAGGCTCGATTCTTCGAGCATGCCCATGCGGATCACGCAATCCACGCCGTCCTGGATCAGATCGATATTGCGATCCGCGAGACCGAGGCGCACGTCGATTTCCGGAAAGCGTTCATAGAAGTCGTCGAGCGAAGGCAGTAGCAGCGCGCGCGCAAGCGTGCCCGACGTATCGACGCGAATCGTGCCCGCCGGACTTTCCCGCTTGTTCGACAGCGACGATTCGGCGTCCGCCACTTCGGCGAGGATGCGCACGCACCGCTCATAGAACAGCGCGCCGTCTTCCGTCACGCTCACCTGCCGCGTCGAACGGTTCAGCAGGCGCACGCCGACATGCTCCTCGAGCGCCTGAATCGTCCTGCTCACCTTTGCGCGCGGCAAATCGAGCATTTCCGATACCTTCGAAAAGCTGTTCGCGTCCACCACGCGAGTGAAGATCTCCATTGCCTCAAAGCGGTCCATTTCCTGTGCCCTGTCATTGTTTGGCGGCAACACCCGCTGCTGCGACAGACGTTGCCCAATCGAACGGAACGGCGTCAGTGCGTTCCGACTGCCGGCTGCATCTCGCGCGCAGCCTGACGGGTAGAAAAATAGCACGGAGAATATCGCCACGTACGAGAAAGGGCGCGAACGGCGGGGCTTTAGGCTTTGGTGCGCGGTGTATCGAGCGACGCGAGGGGCACGCTCCAGTAAAAATCCGCCGTCGGAGACGGCTCGGCAAACACGTGGTGATTAACCAGTTCGATCAATCATTAAGGGGCCACGTATGATTAATATTATTTATTCGAAGCGCGCCCAGGCCATTCATCTTTAAAGCTGGATTTTATCTATGATTAGCGTTCCGCATCGAGCGGGAAAACGTTTTAAAGCATGATCGTACGTGTAAATGCGCCATGAATAGGCGGTTTGGGCTTGTCGGCAAAGGGCTAGCGCCTAACCGCCACTGTCGCGAAGGCGAATCAGCAGTATTTTCCTGGACGCCTGATTTACACACGAAATACTTGCCGCACATCCATCCGACAAAAGTACTTTGCGGCATACTGTTAATTCCGATTGAAATTTAAAATCCGCCGCATTAGGATGAGAACCCCGTCGATGCCATAAGCATGGTCCGGGCTAAAAACTTCCAAACATATTTGCTGGCTGCAAAGGCATTTGCAGATCACTAATGTCAGCAAGCGCAGGCGCTGCGCCTTTCAGGAGATACCCGTGCTGAGCCCACACGAATTTTCAACGCTCATGCTGATCAAGAACGCGACCTCCCAGTCCGATTTCGATCAGGCCGATCTGCTCGCGCTGGCCGACCGCGAGTTCATCACCATTGAATTGCCCGAGGCCAGTGTGACGCCCCGTCTCACGGACCGTGGACACGCGCTGCTGGCTCGTCTGGGCGGTGCGCCCCTATGACGCTGCCGGGTCACGCTCAGACAAGCGACAGGCAGCCAGCGGCAACTTCCATTTGACCAGCTGGCGTCGAACTACGATCACATCGACGCCAGCCGGCCGTTTCGTGCATTCAACCTTGCGAGGCCATTCGATGCTCACGACCATCGACGAACTGACTGCTGCACAGAAAGCCGGGGTTCAGACGTTCTTCAACATGACGAACGAGACGGTCAGCGGCTTTGAGAAACTCGTTCAGTTGAACTTGCGCGTCTTGCGCGACAACACACAACGCGCGATGAACGCGCTCGCCAATGGTGAGGCGCCGGGCATCGCTGCCGCCAGCCGCGGCGATTTGTCGGTTATCGAACGTGCCGCGCTCTATAACCGCCAGGTGTTCGACATCATCGCCGGGACGCAGGCCGCCATCGTCAAGCACGCGACGGCGCAATACGAAAAGCAGATCAGCACGGTGCAAGCCGAGTTTGGCGACGCTGCACAGCGCGCGCCCGCAGGCGCAGAGGTCGCGGTGACGGCGATGAACTCAGCGATAACGGCAGCGAACGCATTCTATGAAAGTGTCTGGAAAACGGCTCAGCAGGCGGTCCAAACGGCCGAGAGCAATGTCAACGTGATGACACGCAGCGCGACGAGCGGTTCGCGCGCCGCCTGATCGGGCGACGCACGACATACAGTTGTAGGAAACCGGACGCGATCCCCGCGTCAGGCGCATTTTCAGCCCGCTTTCGAGCGGGCTTTTTTTTCGTCGCGTGAAGCGAAGCGTTCTCCTACGGCGCGCATTAGCCACGCCTTGACGAGGCATGCAACCCCGTCTCGGCTTACGTCTTCACACAACGCCAGTTACTGACCGAAGTAGACACCCTTCGCGCCGTCGTTGGAACGCGAACCCGTCGGCTGCGTCGCCATGCCCGAGGCCGCCGTACCGTTCACCACGCCGCCGTAGCTTTCGCCCTGCCCTTGCTGCTCCGACAGACGGCGTTCGGCGGCTTGCGCGTTAGCGGGATAGTCCGTGCGGTCGCCATCGCCCGGACGATAGCCCTGGCTCTCGACGTTCATCAGGTCCTGCCTCACTTCACCGCGCGTTGCGGGTTCGTTCGGCTGGACAGTCGTTTGTGCAAAAGCCGTAGCGGAAACACCCATGACGGCGGCAAGAATGGCAGCGTGCTTGAGCAGTTTCATGACTTCCTCCATGAAGTAGGTAGTACACGTTCAATCGTGCAAGCGCTGTACCCGCCAACTCCATTTGAACGAGCGCCATGCAAAGCCATGTTTATTATTTCTCTAACCGTTTTCGCGCACCTGTCATTGATGTGGCTTTTGCAGTGTCGTTGCGCGCACCACAAATCAGCGCGACACCTTCGGCGGCCGTCGCTCGCAACGAGGCGCGCGAATCGCCCGCGCGCGAACGCAATGCAAGACTGTGCAGAATCGCCGACGCGACGCGCGCAAGCACCGCGGCATCCGCGCTGGCCGAAAGCTCGCCGTCTGTTTGCGCACGCCGGATGCGCCTCTCGAATGCGCGATCGAAGGATTTCAGGCCTTGCGCCAATCTGGTGCGCACGGCTTCATCGACTTTCGATTCGACCACGGCCGTGCCGATCAGAAAGCATCCGCGTGGCTCGCCGCCAGTAGGCAGATAAAGCGCGAGCGCGCCGTCGTAGACCCGTTGCAATGCCTGCGCCAATGGGATGTCGTCGCGCAACGCAAGATGCATTGCCTGCACGCCGGCTTCGACGTAACGTTCCAGCGTGCTCAGATAGAGCGAATGCTTGTCGCCGAACGCGGCATACAGGCTGGGGCGATTCATGCCCGTCGCATCGCTCAGCGTATCGAGCGACGTGCCCGAATAGCCGCCGAGCCAGAATGCATCGGTGGCGTTGCTGAGCGCATCGTCGGCATCGTAGGCACGCGGGCGTCCGCGTGCGCGTTTCTCGTTTTTTGTACTGTCTCGCATATAAATATTGGCATCTCCGATTTTTGTCCACTATAGTACAAAAACCATCCATTGATCGGGAGGAGACGTCGTTATGGATCTGTACTTTTCGCCGCTCGCGTGTTCGCTCGCTACACGCATCACGTTGTACGAAGCTGGCGCGCGCGCTGGTTTCATTCAGGTGGATACGAAACAGAAAAAACTGCGCGACGGCTCCGATTTTTATCCAGTCAACGCACTCGGCCAGGTGCCCGTGTTGCGCACGGACGAAGGCTGGCTATTGACGGAGAACACAGCTATCCTGCCGTACGTCGCGGATCAGTTTCCGGCAGCGCAACTGGCGCCGTTGCCAGGCACCCCGCAACGCGCGCAGCTTCAGCAATGGCTCGGTTTTATCAGCACCGAATTGCACAAGGGCATTTTCGTGCCGCTGCTTGATCCCGCCGCACCGCATGATTACGCGCGTCAAAAGGTTGCTCGGCGGCTCGACTATTTGCAGACGCATCTGTCGGTACACGACTATCTCGTCGAGCGCTTCACGGTTGCGGATGCCTATTTGACGACCGTGTTGAACTGGGCCAAATATTGCGACGTCGATCTCGCACAATGGCCCGCTATCGATACGTATTACCATCGCATCGTGCAGCGTCCGCATGTGGCGAGAGCATTGGCCGAAGAGATGGCGTTGTATCGTGAAGAACAGGCGCTTCAATAACGGATCACCCGAGGATTGCCGATGAAGGTCAACCGCATCGTCTCGAACGTCGAAGTGCAGGACGCGGCGCGCGCACAGCGCTTCTATCAGGAGGTTCTCGGCCTCGACCTGCTGATGGATCACGGCTGGATTCGCACCTACGGTACGGACCAGTCGATGACAGTTCAAATCAGCTTCGCGCAGCAAGGCGGCTCGGACACGCCCGTGCCCGACCTGTCGATCGAAGTCGACGACGTGGACGCCGCCTGTGAAGCCATGAAGGCCGCCGGCTTTGCGATCGAATACGGTCCTGTCGACGAACCGTGGGGCGTGCGGCGCTTTTATGTGCGCGACCCGTTCGGCAAGCTCGTCAACATTCTCGCGCACCGCTAGCACGCGGCTGTTTGCACGGCCTTAGGGCAGCGGCAGGCATACCCGCAAATTGCCATCGCACGGACACACCGCTGCGCGCGCAATCGCTTTACTATTGACGCGCGCAGTGTGCGCTGCCTACCGGGAGAACGTCCATGGACCTGGATTCGATCCGCAAGAACGCGTTTGCAATGCCCGTACACAATCCCGCCTTTCCGCGCCCGCCGTTTCGATTCGTGAATCGCGAGTACTTCATTATTTCCTACGAATCCGATCCTGATGCGATCGCCGCCGCCGTGCCGGCACCACTCAAGCCGGAAAACGCGCTGGTGCATTACGAATTTATTCGCATGCCCGATTCGTCGGGGTTCGGCGACTACACCGAAAGTGGCCAGGTCATTTCCGTGCGCGACGCGGATGGCCGGCTCGGCAACTACACGCATTCCATGTATCTGGACGACGAAGGCCCGATTGCGGCAGGACGCGAAATCTGGGGCTTTCCGAAGAAACTCGCGCGTCCGCATATCAGCGTGGACGGCAACGACACGCTGCTCGGCACGCTCGATTACGGCACGCAACGCATCGCAACGGGCACGATGGGTTACAAGCACTGGACGCTCGACATGGAAACCGAGCGCGCGAAGCTCGCCGACACGCCGAACTATCTGTTGAAGGTGATCCCGCACGTCGACGGGACCGCGCGCGTGTGCGAACTGGTACGGTTTTTCTTGCGCGACGTGACGGTGCTCGGCGCGTGGGCGGGACCGGCCGCGCTCGAATTGCGGCCCCATGCGCTCGCGCCCGTTGCGGATCTGCCCGTGCGGCGCGTGGTCGGCGCGCGCCAGGTGGTCGCCAATCTCACGCTCGATATCGGCGAGGTCGCATTCGACTATCTGGCGAACGCTGAATAGCAACGTGGCACACGGCGCGTGTACGGCACGCGCCGTTCGCTATTTGCTTTCGATCAGTTTGACGAGCGTATGCAGCAGGCGGTTCGACGGCGTCGCAACGCCGAGCGCGTCGCCGCGCCGCACGATCAGTCCGTTCAGGTGATCGATCTCGCTGCGCTTGCCGCGCGACAGATCTTGCGCCGTCGATGAATACTGCCCCGGCATCGTCTCGGCGATCATGCGCACGGCCTTGTCGATGTCGCCGGGAATCGTGACCCCATCGGCCTTCGCGACAGCAAGACACTCGTCGACGATATCGCGCATCACGGTTGTCACGCCCTCGCCTTTCACTAGCCGCCCATAAGGCAACTGCGTGATCGCCGATAACGCGTTGTAAGCGCAGTTGAGGATCAGCTTCGCCCACAAAGCGCCGCGCACGTTGTCGGAGATTTCGGTGGGCACGCCGGCCGCGATCAGCGCCTGCGCGACCTCCGCGCTTGCATTGGACGGCTCGATCACCAGCTCGCCGCGTCCGTGATGCCGCACGTGCCCCGGCCCGGCCATTTCCGTTGCGACATAGACGACGGCGGCCGCCACCTGCTGCGTAATGACCTTGCGTACTTCGTCCGCGTTTTCGACGCCGTTCTGCAGTGACAGCACGAGCGTGTCAGACGCGAGAAAGGGCTTGATCTCCAGCGCCGCGCTTTGCGTATCCGTGGATTTCACGCAGAACAGCACGAGCTTCGCACCCTGCACCGCACTCGCTTGCGTGCTTGCGGCGAGAGGAATGCGCTCGTCGAACGATTGCGCTTCGAGGCGCAGACCGCTCCGCTCGATAGCCTCGACGTGTTGGCGGCGTCCGATCAATACCACTTCGTGTCCCGCGCGCGCCAGCATGCCGCCGTAGTAGCAGCCCACCGCGCCCGCGCCCATTACGGCGACTTTCATATCAACGCTCTTGTGTAGGGAAATGAAGCGTTAAAAGTTACCACACGCTGCGCGCGGACGGGTCGAACGCAGCAGTAAAGAGGCGCGCTTTTGTCAGGCGCGCGTGCGCACGGCGAGCAGCGCGTCGGCGAACGCGGCGGGCGCCTCTTGCGGCAGGTTGTGGCCCGCGTCGTCGATCACGCGATACACGTACGGCCCCGTGAAATGCGGCGCATGATGCGCGTTCCCGCCGATTCCCATCACGCCGTCGGCGCCGCCGTCGAGCGAGATCGTCGGCACGGAGATGGGCGGCTGCGCGGCGAGCTGCCGCTCCATTGCGTCGTAGCGCGGATCGCCGGCCACCAGCGCATAGCGATGCCGGTACGAGTGAATCACGACATCGACGAAATCCGGGTGATCGAACGATGCCGCTGTGCGCGCGTAGCATGCGTCGTCGAAACGCCAGGTCGGCGACCAGAGCGTCCATAACAGACGGCACAGCGCGCGGCGATTTTCGGTGAGGCCGGCGCGCCCGCGCTCGCCGTGAAAATAGTATTGGTACCAGTGACGCAGTTCGTCTTCCGGCAAGGCTGGCTTGCCTGACGCCGCGATGTCCTGAAGGTTGTAGCCGTTGCCCGTGACGAGCCCCTGCACACGCTCCGGATAAAGCGCGGCGACGATACAAGCGGCGCGCCCGCCCCAGTCGTAGCCGCCGAGCAACACACGTTCGATCTGCAGCGCGTCGAGCAACGCGAGCAGATCGGCGGCGAGCGCGGCCTGCTGGCCGGAGCGTGGTGTCGCGGCGGAAAGAAAACGCGTCGCCCCGTAGCCGCGCAGATACGGCACGATCACGCGCGCGCCCTGCGCGGCGAGCAATGGCGCGACTTCGTCGTAGGCGTGGATGTCGTAGGGAAAGCCGTGCAGCAGCACGACGGGCCATCCTTCGGCATGTCCGGACTCCTCATAGGCGATGTCCAGCAGTTCGGTGCTCACGTGCTTCGGCATGATCGGCGGCTCCTTTTCAGGCGATCTACGGACGACGTTGGGGGCGCAGCGAGCGTTCATGGTAGCGCCGTCGTGCGGATCGTGCTGCCCGCTTGCCTCGCGCGAAAGAAAGTCGGTTTACCGCAAACCGATGTCGTATTCTTGCCATGCCAGCCGTTCGGCGGCCCGCTACATTCGATCAGACGAAGCCCGCAATCCGTCGCTATCCGGGTGCCGCGAGAGACGAACCACACCGAGCAAGCATGAAACAGGCACACGATCCGGCGACCCAGCCGTGCGGCGCATTCCCCCTGCACAACACGCAGCCCCTCGCCGATTTCGTCGACAGCGGCCCGGCTCTGGGCACGCCTGTCACGCCCGTTCCCGCGCCACCGCCGACCGCTGGCAGCCTGCGCGCCACTGCGATCCTGCTGCTCGGCTACGCGATTCTCATCACGGGCAACGGCCTGCTTGGCACGCTGATCTCACTGCGGCTCATCCAGCAACAGGCGCCGTCGATCGTCGTCGGCGTCGTGCAGTCCGCGTATTACGTCGGCTTCATGCTGGGCGCCGTGTATGGCGGCTCATTGATCGGGCGCGTCGGCCATCACCGCGCGTTCGTCACCTTCGCGGCGGCGTCAGCCTGTTGCTCGCTCGGCTATGCGGTGTGGGACGCGGACGCGGTCTGGGTGGCGCTGCGCTTCATCACGGGCTTTTGCCTCGTCGGCATTTTCACCGTGGTCGAAAGCTGGCTGCATCAGGTTGCGAGCAACGCGCAGCGCGGTCGCGTGTTCTCGGCCTATCTGATCACCAACTATCTCGGCGTCGGCATCGGCCAGTTTCTGATCGGCCTCGCGGACCCGGCGGGCTTCGAGCTGTTCAGCGCCGTCGCCGCGCTGTTCACCGCGTCGCTGATTCCCGTTGCGCTGGCGGGCACGGCGCCCGGCCCGATCGCCGCGCACGACACCCATGCGGGTGCTTCCTGCGGCGCGCGGCTCGCGCGCGGCCTGTCGGGCTTGCAGACCATCTACCGATGGGCGCCCCTCGGCGTCGTCGCATGCCTCGCGGCGGGCCTGCTCAACAGCGCGTTCTACACGATGCAGCCGGTGTTCATGCGGCGCGTCGGTTATTCGGTGCCGGACGTGTCGCACTTTATGGGCTTCGCGCTGCTCGCGGCGCTCGTGCCGCAATGGCCCGTCGCGCGGCTCGCCGATCTGTTCGACCGGCGCAAGGTACTGCTGTGCCTCGCCGCGCTCGCCGGTTCGCTGAGCGTCTTGCTGTTCATGTTGCGCGACGGCGTGCTGATCGAAGCACTCGGTTATCTGTATGTCGCCGTGGCGTTCTCTTTGTATGGCGTCGTCACGTCCTATGTGAACGACTGCGTTCCCGCCGACGAGCGGATCGCCGTCAGCGCTGGTCTGCTGCTGATCTTCTCGCTCGGCGCGAGCGGCGGACCGACGCTCGCGTCGGCGATGATGGCGCTCGCCGGGCCGGCCGGTCTCTATCTTTTCACGGCTCTCGTGATGGGCCTGCTCGCGCTGCTGACGCTGCGCAACCTGCGCACGAAGACGCCGGCGCGGCGCGTTGCCGACGCGCGGTAGGCTTCGCTTCATCCGCATTGTCGACAAATACGCGACGCGCGGCGCTCATGAATCTTTATTGCCCTTGTAGCCCTGCGCCTTAAGCCGCTGCCAACCCGACCTGATCCGCCAGCGCAAGCAGATCCGACACATGCCGCGCAATGCACGCGTCGTACAGCACCGCATCGCTTGAAAACGTCGGCCGCAGATGCGGCTCTTCCCGCGCGCTGCGCACGGCGTGCGTGAGCACGCGGCGCAAGCTGTCGACATCGTTCGGCGCGAACACGAGCTTGGCCTGCGGCGCGATCACATCGTGGCAGCCGATGTTCGACGACAGGATCACGGGCGTGCCGCACATGGCCGATTCCACACCGACGAGGCCGAACGGCTCATAGCTCGACGCGAGGATCGTATAGTCGGCTGCGCGGTAGCCGTCTTCGATCGCGTTCACGTAGCCGATATAGCGCAGCCGCGGCGACGTGCGTTCGGGCGGACGCCCCGCCACCGCGACGACGACGGGCAGATCGAGATCGCGCAATGCGGCTTCGATCAACGGCAGTCCCTTGCGCTCGTGACTGCTCGATGGAAACAGCAGCACGATTTCGTCGTCGGCGAAACCGAGACGTTTGCGCAATGCGCGCCGCTCATCGTCGGCGACGGGCGAGAAGCGGCCGTTGTCGACGGGCGGATACAGCACGCGGATCTTCGCGTCGTCGACGCCGTACAGCAGCCGCAATTCATCACGCATCTGCGGCGAATGCGCGACGACGAAACGCGCGCGCCGGTATTGACGGCGTTCCAGCGCAATCTGCCGGCGATCGAAGAACGATGGCGTGCGGCCTGTCGCGCTGAGAAAACCCAGATGCGTGCCGCCGCAAATCGCGATCTCCGAGGCTTCGACCCGATTGCAGCCGATCAGCACGTCCACTTTCGCGTCACGCCGCATCGTGCTCAGGCGCCGCGAAAACCATTCGTCCCGCCACTTCCCAGGCAGGAAAGACACGTTGATCCGATGCGGTTCGACGAGGCGGCTTTCCGGCAACTTCGGATCGAACGCGCGGCCGAACACGGCCAGCTTGATCCCGGCCGCGACGAGTCCCCGTGTCACCTCGATCGCATAGCGTTCGAGGCCCCCGCTGTACTTTAGTGCATTGCACGACAATCCGATTTTCATGCTTTTTGTTCGATTACCAAACGGCACTGGCAAGTCATCGCGCTTCTGATGTCAGGACACATCGCGCGTTCTTTAGCCCTGCTCCGCCAATTGCCTGAACACAGCAACAACGCGTCGACACGTCAGCGCCTCGCGCCAGAACTTTTCCTTCAGCCGCGCCGTCGGCAGCCATTGCCACGGCAATACGACGCGCACGGTGCCCCACGCCGGCCGCCAGCGCTCGGCCACGGCTCTGCGGCGGAACAGGCTGATGGTCGGGACGGACAGATTCGACGCCAGATGGCCGATGCCCGAATCGTTGCCGATGAACCAGCCAGACTCATAAAGCCAGCACGCGAGCGCATGCAGATCGTCGAATGCAGGCGCGGCGATGCCGAGCCTGTCGAGTTCGCTCCAGCGTGCCCGCTCGTTGGGCGCAATCACGAAGCACACCTCGTAACCGAGCGCCTGCAGGCGCCTCGCCAGCGCGATGAAACGCGCGCGCGACCAGCGCTTGTCGTCGGTGCTGGCTTCGGGGTGAATCACGACGCGATGCCGATACCGCCGATGCTTCAACGTCGCGGGCGCCGTGATGCCGTTCTCTGTCGTGCCGGTAACGATACCGAAGCGCGTACGGCAAAAGTGCGCGAAGCGCTCCGCCATGCAGCCGTGCGCATCGGCATACTCGATATCGTGCAGATCGATCACATGAGGATGCGCGCCCGCAAGATGCGCAAACGGCTGATGCCGATGCATCTGCAAGACGGCGTCGAATGCTTCGAGGCGTGTTGCGCAATCCGCCTCGCGTGGCAGCGGATGAATCTCGACATGAGGAAACCAGTGTCGCAGCGCGTAAATCGGCGTGCCGAACACGCAGACCTCGATACCGCTTGCGCGCAGGTTCTGCACGATCACCATCGAAACCAGCGAATCGCCGATTGCATTCGACATCACGAACGCGACTCGCCTGATCGAAGCGAGGCGCACGCTCTCCGGCAATCTCGCGTCCACGTCAGGCCGCCTCGCGTTGCAATTGCTGGAACGCGCGCAGCACCTGGTTCACCGACAGCGCGTACTTCCAGCAGCGCTCCTTGAGCCGGCCCGTCGGCAGCCACGCGCCGCCGACCAGCACCTTGCCCGCGCCCCAGCCCGGACGCCATGTGCGCGCGATGCCCTTGCGCATGAAGAGCGACAGCGTCGGCACACGAAGGCACGACGCAAGATGACCAATGCCCGAATCGTTGCCGATGAACCAGCCGCTTTCCACGAGCCACGCGGCGACGTTATCGAGCGTACCGAGGCGCGGCAAGCCGATGCCGTGCTGTTGCACGTGTTCCCAATCGGCGCGCTCTTCGTCGGTCACGATGAAATGCGGCTCGAAGCCCTTTGCTTTCAGCTCCAGCGCAAGACGCACGAAGCGCGGCGCGAGCCAGCGCTTATCCGGCGTGCTGGCCGTCGGATGGATGGCCACGCGCAAACGATGCTTGCGATGAATCAGCCCTGCCGGAACCGCGAGGCCATTGCCCGGCTCCGCATGATGCAGGCGCAGCGACTCGCGGCAAAATTGCGCGAGGCGTCTCGCCATCGGTTCCGTAGAAGGTGCGCGGCACAGATGCTCCAGCACGAGTGCGTCCGGATGGCGCTGCTCGAGGCGCGGCACCGGGCGGTTGGCGTGAAGCTGGATGACGGTATCGAACGGGCGCAGCATCGCGTCGGCATCGTCTTCGCGCAAGGCGGGCTGGATATCGATGCCGGGGAACCAGTCGCGCAACGCCCGCATATGCTTGCTAAACACGGTGACTGTCTTGCCGCTCAATTGCAGATTGCGCGCGACGGTCATCAGCAGCAGCGAGTCGCCCAACGCCGGCGACGTCGTCACCGCTACGTTCAAAGCCGAATCGTTGGCGTGCTGCATGGTTGTTGCTCTCGGTGAATGACGTGGATCTGGCGTCGCGTGCCGCCGTATTTGACCGCAACGCATTATAGGTTTGGGCCTGTCACGCAGGATTTGCGCAATCTTTCCAACTATTACGCGGGAAGCACCGCATGTCGCTACAGCCCTAGCGGCGCGCAATCGAATCGCGCCGGCCCCACACATGCCTTACGCGATAAAGAATCTGAAAGCCTGATCGACGTGTGACAACGCCGTCCATGATCAGCCCGTCCGTTTTGCGTCGCCGTTATAGTAGCTCAGGTCCGTTTCCGACAGAAGACGCTTCATGTGTGGCCCGTGCGTGCGCAGGTTGGCGGCTTGCAGCCATTCCTTTTTGCCGCGCAAGCGGTCGAATGCGTCGTGACGGGGCGCGTCGGCTGCACTCGGCCAGTGATGACAGACGAGACTCAACGGCTCGCAAACATCCCTGAAATCTGGATGCACGGGTTCGCGCTCATCCATGCCGAGCACGGCGCGTCGCCCGAAGCGTTGAATCATGCCTTCGTAAAGCCGCTTTTCGAGGATGTCTTTATCACCGGGATGCAATGAACGGATGACATCGAGCATCGCGGGCGTACACTTTGCGATGAAGAACTGGGTCGACAGGGATTTGCGGTCGCGTATCCCGTAACGCGATCCGCACCGTCTCAACCACAGTGCGAGGCGCGCGCGCAGCCTTCTTCGCATGTCATCCGAACGGCTCCATTCCGGCACGCGATCGGTGCTCCACGACGACGCCGCGACAAGCGCGTGCGGCGATTTTTCGAGCCTCTCCAGATAACGCACGATCACGTTCTGATCGAAGATCCATGTATCGGCTTCGAGGTGGATAACATAATCCGCTTTCAACTTCGTGACGGCCGTCTCCATCGACGCGACGAGCAGATCATGCGCGCCGCGCGTCAGCGGCTTCGGCTCGCGCATGACCAGAATGTCCTCGATGTAGCGCGTATAGCTCGCATCCGCGCACGCATGCACGACGGCCCACTTGCGCGGCCAGTTCAGCTTGATGATCTCCATCGAAATGCGCGCGCAATCCGTGCGATTGAACGAGGTCAGGCAAACGACGACTTGCATGTTGGAGTAGCGTCTTCACGAAGCGTCACATACTGCATCAAATTCGTATCGGATTTCGCACCGGTTCCTCGCGCGTGTCTTACATAATATTTCCGCCGCTGCGCACGCGTCATTGATATTCGCTAAAGCGCGAGACAGGCGCTTCGTCGGCAGGCGCGGACGAATAGCCGGGCACGTCCGCCTTGAACTGATCGAGCAGACCGCGATCGGTTCGGGACAGGCCCTTCAACTGAAGCTGCATCAGCACGCGCGTGCCCGTGCTCGGCGACGACGTGCTGCTCGTCGCGTTCGTGTACTTTTCCAGCGCGAGCGCAAGCGACCAGCATTGCGCGTCGTATTGCAGCCCCAGCAGGCCCGCGATCAGGCGGTGCGTGCTCATGTCGTAATTGACGCGCGCGACGCTCGCCAGGTTCTTTGCGAGCGGCCATTGCCCCGACACGATGAACTGGTTCACGGGCTGAAAGTCCAGCGTCGTGTTGGCGCGCGTGTACCGGTAAGCGATATTGAGCACATGTGCCGTCGCCGGCGACCACGCCAGGCCAACCGACCCTTGCGTCAGATAGTTGTTCGCCTGGCTGTACTGCAACGCGTTCTCTACATTGATGCCCGCGCCAATCTTGATCGAACTGCCAGCGATCAAGCTCGTCCGCGCGACATTCGCCGTGTCTTCCGTGTCGTATAGCGTCACGCGTGGTTGCCTGAAATCGTAACGCTGCGCGATCACGAAGCGCGCGCGTTCGTCGCCCGTTGCGGCGTCGATGAGACGCGACGTCAGCGCAGCCGTCAGGCGGCTTTCGTCGGACACGCGGTCGTTACCGGCAAACGCGTTGTCGCTGAAGAGTTCGCCCAGTCCGAAGTCCGCTTCCGTCGTGTCGAAGAGCGGCACGTAAGTCTGATTCCGATAAGGCGTATAGACGTAAAAGAGCCGCGGCTCCAGCGTCTGGATATACGAGCCTCCCCAGATGCGCACCGCGCGCTCGAACGTCATGCCCGAGTCCAGACTCAAGGTCGGGATGTTCACGTTCACATTGCGCGGCTGCCCTGCGGGTGCATCGGACGCAATCGATGTCAGATCGTACGAAGCGAAATGCCATTTTATCTTCGGCGTGAAGAACCAGCCGGGCCGCACGATCGGATAGCTGACGAAAGGATTGAACACGAAACGCGTGCCCTGCGTTGCATCGTCCGATGACAGCGTGAAGCGCGTCGCGTCAGCCTCGAAACCATAGTCGAAGCCACCGACGTCGTAACGGTTGTAATGCACGTTGAGCTGCGGCTCGCGGTTGTAGGTCGTATCGCTGGAAAACGACTGCCAGTGCTGCTCGCGCGCGAGCACCGACCACGGTCCGCTGTTGTACGTCAGACCGGCTTCCTGCTGATACAGCGTCGTCGAAGTGGTCGGAAACGCGCTGCCCGAGCCGAGATCGGTCGACACATTTGCATCCGACACACGGTTGTAGTTGACGTAAGCGCCGAAGCCGGAGCCGATATTCCAGACATGATTCAGGTCAATCGAATAACGGCGCTCGTGCGTCGTGATGTCGTTCGGCAAATAGGCAATCGCTAGCGAACCGGACGATGCACTCGTCAGATACCGATAGTCCGCGCTCAGCATTTCGCCGCGCTTCGACATGTAACGCGGCGCAATGGTCAGGTCATAGTTCGGCGCGATGTTGAAGTAATAAGGGACCGTAATGTCCACGCCGTTCTTCGAACTCATCGACCATGTCGGCGACAGCAGGCCGCTGCGTCGCGCGCCGTCGAGCGGGAACGATAGCCACGGACTCGCGAGCAATGGAATGTTCTGAAAGAACAGTACGCCATTGTGCGCGACGCCTTCGTCGGCGCCACGGTCCATCGTGAATTGAGACGCGCGGATATACCACGCGGGATTCGTCTCGCATGCACAGGTGCTGTACGTGCCGTCCTCGATCTTCGAACGCTCGTTGTCGAGCAGATCGGCGCGTTTGCCGCTGCCCCATCCGCCGTTCAGATAGAAGTGGTATCTGGGCTGCGCAATAAAGCCTTCGCTGGCGTTCACGCGCAACTGGCTGAACGGTCCATCGAATACGTCGCCCTTCGAAACAATGCGGACGCTGCCATATGCATCGGCCGTGTCGTGATCGGGGTCGTAATGCAGCGCATCGCCTTTCACGACGAAACCATAGCGGCGCAGTTCGGCGGCGCCCTTCAGTGAAATGTCGCTATCGACGGTGCCTGTGACGGAATCGCCCAATGCGATCGTTGCGGGTTTTGCATCGGGCGGACTGGATGCTTCTGTGAGTTGCGGCGCGATGCGCAAGCTCCACGCATCGGAGAGACGTTCGGCATTGGCCGCGTCGCCCGCGAGTTGCGCGTACACCTGCATTGGCGCGAGCAGGCACAGCACCAATGCGGCAATGGGCCTGATCGCGAGGCCCTGGACTTCTCGGCGGAATATCAAAGCGGAATCGTGGCGTCTGATTGACGGGCGGACGCCGGCCCGAATGAAGATGCGTCCCGAGCGTCTTACTGCAACGTCACGGCGTCGCTGTTGACCTGAGCGATGGCGGCCCCAGCCGACGCAGCGACGCCGCTCAGCGCCTCGATCAACGGAGCGATCTGCTCGCACGGCAACGAAAACGAAATGCCCATGTTGCCTGCAAGCCTGAAGCGAAGGACGGCTGTCTGCGTGCCGTTCAGGCGCCCGATCTCCCAGCCGTAGCTCTGAAACGCAAAAGCCATGTGCTCGTTCTGGTTGATGATCCGGTCCGAATGTTCGATCGCATTCGGCAGTGCGACCAGTAACTGGTCGAGCACGGAACGGTGGATCGCCGTGGTCGCCTGAGTGCCGTGAAGCAACAGGTGGAGACCGTCTTCCGTCATCTGCAGATCGGCAATCGAATCGACAACGTGTGTCTCGCGCTCAGACATGGCGCACCTCGCTCGCGCCTGTTTGCGCGCCCGCTTCGCGCTCGCGATGTATGCGCGTGTCTTCGACCCACGGTTCATATGAAGAGGCCCGGGCCAGCCAGGCGGAGAAAAGCGGCGTGGAACTGGCGCGTAACACAGCAACCAGTACGACGGGATCGATATGTTCGAGCATGGCGAAGAACCAGAGGTGGGTGGAGTCGGCACGATACCGCCACCTTCGCTCTCGACGCGTTACCACGATCCTACCGATTCTTTGCTGCATCTTTCCGCCTTTGCACGACGTCGCCCGTGCAGCGCGCGCCGCTATTCATCGCTGCGCTATTCCTTACCCCACGCAACAAATAAACAGAAAGTTTGGCGTAACCCTGCGCAAGAAGCCCATTCCTATACTCGCGGCTTTCCATAGTGAGTCGCGTCCCGCTCTCAACAAGATCCTCGATGAAACAAAGAGCATCAACTATCTGTCTCGCCAGTGCGATCACGGTGTGCGCCACGTCACTGACGCCATCGACCGCGCATGCCGGCGACTCCGTGGTCGTCACGGACATCCGGCTTGACGGCTTGAAGCGCATTGAAGCGGGAACGCTGCTCGCCAACCTTCCCATCAAACGCGGCGATACTTTCACGGACGACAAGGCATCGCAGGCCGTGCGCGCGATCTACGACACGGGCCTCTTCAGCGACGTCAACGTGTCGCTCGACGGCAATGTCGTGGTGGTTCACGTCGTCGAGCGCCCTGCCATTGCGGAGATCGATTTCTCCGGCATTCACGAGTTCGAGAAGGACAACCTGACGAAGGCGCTGCGCGCCGTTGGCCTGTCGCGCGGCCGCCCTTTCGACAAGGCGCTCATCGACAAGGCCGAACAGGAACTGAAGCGCCAATACCTGACACGCGGCTACTACGCCGCGCAGGTAGAAACCACGACGACGCCCGTCGACAGCGGACGCGTGTCGGTTCTGTTCTCGGTCATCGAAGGTCCGAATGCGAAGATCAGGCAGATCAATTTCATCGGCAATCACGTGTTTTCGGAAAGCACGCTGCGCGACGAAATGGAACTGTCGACGCCGAACTGGTTTTCCTGGTACACGAAGAACGATCTCTACTCGAAAGAGAAGCTCGGCGCCGATCTGGATCGGCTGCGCTCGTACTACCTGAACCGCGGCTATCTGGAATTCAGGATCGACTCGACTCAGGTGTCGCTGACGCCCGACAAGAAGGAGATGTATCTGACGCTCAACCTGCACGAAGGCGAGCCCTATACGATCACAGGCATCCGGCTCGCGGGTAATCTGCTCGATCGCGAAGCGGAACTGAAGCCGCTCATCGGCATCAAGCCCGGTGAAACGTTCTCTGAAGATAAGCTCAAGGCGACCACGAAAGCGATCGTGGACCGGCTCGGCGAATACGGCTACGCGTTCGCTGCCGTCAATGCAGTGCCGCAGATCGATCAGGACAAACACACTGTCGATCTCACGCTGCAAATCGATCCGGGACGACGCGTCTATGTGCGCCAGGTGAATGTGGAAGGCAACACGCGCACGCGCGATGAAGTGATACGGCGAGAAATGCGCCAGCTCGAAAGCGCGTGGTTCGATTCGAACCGGCTTTCGCTTTCTAAGGAACGGGTGAACCGGCTCGGCTATTTCACCGACGTCGACGTGACGACAGTGCCCGTTGCGGGTTCGAACGATCAGGTCGATGTCGACGTCAAGGTCACCGAAAAACCAACGGGTGCGATTACGCTCGGCGCGGGCTTTTCTTCGTCGGACAAGGTCGTGCTGTCGGCGGGCGTTACGCAGGACAACGTGTTCGGCTCGGGCACGAGCCTCGGCGTCAACGTGAATACGGCGAAGACGTATCGCACGCTGTCGGTCACGCAGACGGACCCGTATTTCACCGTCGATGGCATCAAGCGCATTTCGGATGTCTACTATCGCACCAGCTATCCGCTCTACTACAGCAACGACGAGAGCTTTCGTATCGTCTCGCTCGGTGCGGACCTGAAGTTCGGCATCCCGTTTTCGGAAGTCGATACGGTCTACTTTGGCCTTGGCATCGAGCAGGATCGCTTCAACACCGATTCATCGACGCCGCAAGCCTATCTCGACTATGTCAGCGAGTTCGGCCGCGTGGTCAACAACGTGCCGCTGACGGCGGCCTGGTCGCGCGATGCGCGCGATAGCGCGCTCGTGCCAAGCCGTGGTTATATGCTGCAGGTCAACGGCGAAGTCGGCACGCCCGCAGGCGAAACCGAGTACTACAAGACCGACGTTCAGAGCCAGTATTACTACTCGTTCGCGCGTGGCTTCATTCTGGGCATGAATCTGCAGGCGGGCTATGGCAATGGCTTCGCGGGCAAGGCGTATCCGATCTTCAAGAACTACTACGCGGGCGGTATCGGCTCGGTGCGCGGTTATGAGTCGAGTTCGCTCGGGCCGCGCGATTCGTCGACGGGCGATTCGATCGGCGGTTCGAAGATGGTGGTCGCGAACGTCGAAATGACGTTCCCGCTTCCGGGCAGCGGCTGGGATCGCACGTTGCGCGTCTTTACCTTCGTCGACGCCGGGAACGTGTGGGGCAACGAAGGCAGCAGTACAGGCGCGAATGGCTTGAGATACAGCTATGGCGCGGGCCTCGAATGGATTTCGCCGATTGGGCCGCTGAAGCTCTCGGTAGGGTTTCCGATCGTCAGGCACGCGGACGACAAGTACCAGGTGTTCCAGTTTCAGATCGGTACGTCTTTCTAAATGCACCGACGAAATAAGAGCCCGCTTCGCTTCATTGCGGTCTCTTTTATGGCCCGGTCCCGTGCTCGATTTCTCGCGACATGCCGGAAGCCCATGCCATCCGGTGTCACGCCGCAGCCTACCGCTCGAGCACGGAACTGACGAACGACTATCAGAATGCGATCGCGCGCGCGATCCGCGCCGAGCGCGAGGGCAAACGCATGTCGCACCGCGTATGCGCGGGCATATGGCTATGCTGCAAACGGACCTTCTAGAACCTTCCGCGGCACATTGAAAACAGGCATAGCGGTAAGAGACAACTTGCGTGCCGGTCAACACCCACTATGGTGTTGCGATGCGATCAGTCTGGGCGACGGATCACACTTGCACACACACCAGTCGTCACTTAACGCTACCTGCTTACCATTCGGACCGGTATCGGCCCGACGATCGGTGCAAACAATCAGACCCGTTGAGTCGCACTTTGGACACAACACGGCATCGCCCTCATAGGCTACGACACGACCGCGAATGGTATCTCCGCGCTCAGGCGCAACTACGCGACCTCCTGCTGTTGTCGTGTCACCGTTGCATATGTCATAACGTCTCAATAAAGCTCCCTGTTTTTAATGCTAGAAATCCGCGAACGCAACGATGTGCCACTGCCCGAACTTCCGGTCGAATATCGCTGCTCCAAGCCACGCGCGGGCGATTCCTACCATTTCTGATGCGTGTCATGAGCCAGTTAAATTAATTTGCGTCCACTTGCAAAACTTGAGGGATCTCATATGTGGTCCCGTTGTATTTCAAAACATAGTCTTTAATCTTTGCCCTCCCTTCCTTTTTTTTGCATTCCGACCCGCCTTTCACATATTCAATATGAACGGTTCTAAATCGTTCTCGAAAGTCATAATATCCATTCGTTTTCCCACTCAAGATAATAAGTGTGGCGGAATTTTCAGTACCGGAAAATGCGCAATCACCATTTCCTTCACCACTATAAGAGTTCATTGGCAATAAATTAATCACTTTCCTGAGGGGACCCTGGTCGAGTACATACAAATTCATTACCTCCTTGCGAACAGGAGCGGTGTCGGAGTAATTTCGCCTTGTTGTTCTAACGCCAAACGCAAGATGACCCGACTTAATAGCATAATTCGCGACATCAATACTGACCTCACTAGGCTCGACTGCATCCGCCGCCATTAAATTTTCTTCATTGATTTTACTCAGCACTTTTCCTGTTGTCTCATTTGCAACGGCGACGACCATGCCGAAATAACGCTCGCCATTCCTGCCATTCTCATATAGATAAGGCTTTGCAAGTATTGCGTACCCCGGTTTTTGTGGCCAAGACTTACACTGAGAAGGCAAAAAGTTAAAATCAATAACTGACGCGTTTCTGTGCTCCTTTAGCAGCACTGTAACTTCCTGCTCAAACGCTACGAGAGTTCCTTCCTCAAAGAGCGAGGGCGAACAACCAAACGCAGCTTTCGCTGCAACCATAAAAGCAATGAAAGCAAATGCAAATTTCACTCTCCAACCCCCTCAAATACTCGTTGGCTCATTATTTCGCGATAATGTTGGCGTCGCTCCCCATAACTGCTAGTCTGTCTATTGACGACAGCAGTAATTTTGTCAACCTGGTCATCTGCATTGGCAGTGGTCGTCCGGTCAGCAATCTCATACAGCTTGCCGTGAAGCCAGAAAAAAACTGCAGATCGGACACCATACAGCATCTGACCAACCAAATCTGGATTGCGCACAAAGTCCACATTCTCGCCCGGCCATATTGATGGATATGTAGAGTTAAATTGAGTGTAGTTATATCTACCGGTCAATTGTTTCAAGCCGCGGCCACGAAATTTCCAGCCATCGCCGCTTTCAATTGATCCATTTCCTAACGCCCTTACGCCATTAATACCGTTATAGGCACGATTGGCTATTTGCTCCTGATCTGCGAGATGCAGCGAATTACGACAGTACAATTCAGCCTCTGCAGGGTGAGCGCGAAAATAACTAAATGTACTGTTTAAACCGGTGGAGTTATAATCTAAACTTTCGACAAGATGAAAGAGTGGGCCAACCTCAGTTCTTACTTGCGAGAAAAAATGAGTAAGGCGCCCCTCTGTATCAAGCTTGTATTCAGCCATATTTTCATTGATTTGACTTGCCAAATCACTCAGCGTCTCATCAGAAACAAATACGCTAGACCAAATCTTTCTAAGCATCGCTATCGAAATCTTCGAACCTTGGGAACAAAAATTTCCCACCATCGCAACCGGATGGATATGGTTCACGACCGGACTCGACGGGAAGTCCGCGATTTTGCCCTTAACGTCATCCCACCATTGCAGCTTCTTGATGCGTGTCAGTTCGCATTGCCAGTTCTCGCGGGCATTCCGCATCAGAGGCGTCAGCGCTTCCCACCGGCTCATCCCACCACCCCATTCGCTCTCATAGCGCAGGATCACATGTGCTAGTTCGCTGGCAAGCCACGACTTGTTCATCGCACGCTGTAGTTTTCGCGCAGTGACCACTTCCTGGCCGTCCTTGCTGCTCTTCTTTTCACCGTATTGCAAAGGAATACGGTTCACGGTCTGCTCAAGCCGCTGAAGCAATGCACTGCCGTTTACCGCCGCTGTGGATGGCTCGAATTCCGTCTGTTCCCTCCAGTCGGCTGAACCCGTCACAGAAAGATTGCGGCGAAACGCATCAGTCAGGGCGATGCCCGTCGCGTCGACGATCTCGAAACCAGGCCAGGCCCACGGACTCTCCCACGTCGTGCCCGGATGCCCCTTTTCGCAGACCCAGCCGCGCTGATCGGTGCCGTCTGCGGCAACAAAGCCTACCCGCCACCAATGTATGTTCTCGTCATCAACGGCAACGTTACCGTCTCCAATACCATCGAGCTGCGCGCGCGGGAACGCAAACGTCTGTGCGTTCGCCGGATCAGCAAGGGCTTGAACCTGCAACGGGAATCGTTTCCACGCCGACAGACCGTTCGGACCACGGTTCAGATCATCACGTCGGATCCAGACGGGGCCGCCATCCAGAGCGGCGATAGTGCCGATGGTCAAGTATCTCGGCTGCACCTGCACCCACGGTCCGGCCTTTGGGCTGCGAGCGGTCTCCTTCGCATCGTATAGCGGATGACGTGTGCCCAACTTGTGGTCCGAGTCCGACGGTTGTACGACCAGCCTTGCGCCCGAATGAACGACCAGAATAGTGCGATCGCTTGCAGGCAGTTGGGCGGCCCGTGCGCGACACTTCCCGATAAACTCTTTCACTTCGTCACCGGCAAACACTTCAAGATGCAACAACTGACGCGCGGGGACGGGTGGTAGTGGCGTCGAGCGCTCGTAATCGTGATATTCGCCGATCTGTCCCATCAGCGTTCCGGCCTTGACGGGAATCGGCTGCGGCGGAACAACCACACCTCCCACTCCCTGCGGCTCTTTTACAGGCTGCTGGTCGTGCAGATACAGCCAACCCCAATCTCCCTCGGGCGTTACCGGCGCCGTTCCCGTCTCGTCGCCGTCGGGTTGCACCCACGGCACATTTTTGTCCTCCCAACCAAAACTGCCTCCGCTTTTCGCGCTGACCATGTGGCCCGCAGAAATCGAACGGATATGCCCCCACGCGCCGCGCTTCTCGCCGATGATTACCTCGCTGCCTTCAGGCAAGAAGGCAACATGCTGACCCGCGACGAACTGGTTTTTCTTTGTTCCAGGTTTCGGCTCCGACCAGACGAATGCGCCTGCCGCCGCGCCGCCGTTCTCCTGTTTATCCTTGTTCCCGATGCGGTACGCGTCCACGCCCGGCCACCAGCCAGGTCGTACCATGCTCCCATCAGCAAGGTAGGTAGACCAGTCGGCCATGTGCATATAGAGACTGTAGAACGTTAGCGTCTCGTCGGCAGGTTGTCCGTTGGCGGTATTACCCGGCGCAGGCGGCATCGTCATATGGTGGCGCACCAGCACGAACCCGGTTGAGTACATCGCCCAGCGACGGTCCTGGGTGAAGTGAAGTTGCGGATACGCATCATCGAGTCTGAACGCGATCACCTCGCCATTTGCGATGACCCGCACGCCGCCGGACTGGTCAACTCGACTGGATGAGCCTTTGCCGAAATGCACACCGCCGTGCGGAAACCCGTTCACGCCGAGCGGAAAGAAGCCATCCTCCATACCCGCGAGCGCGTGATAGAAGATGTCCGGATCGGTTATTTCCTTGTGATCCTTTCCGGGAAACGGATAGCGCCACGTCTGGCGCGAGGATGCTGTCGGCGCTGCTGCCGGTTGATTGTTCTGTTGTGCATTCATGTCTTGAAATCGTTGAGCACGTTTAGCCGGAGAACTTCGAGCCATGACGCGCGAGGTCTGCGATATCGTTCGCAAACGGCAACGCTGTTTTCTGCATGGTGCCGTCGGGGTCGGCCTTCTGCCAGGTGATGGCTTTTTCGATGTAATCGCCGCTGGTGGCATTGGTAATGTTGTGCGGGGTCATGCGGAAATACGAGTTACCGCACTTGAACAGGATTTCTTTTTTCGCCTCGATGATTACCGAGCCGTCTACGCTGCGAATCACCGCGTCGTGCAACGCTGCAAGGTCAATACCGTCGCTTTGCGCCTGAATCTGGATCGGACCTTTCGCGGCGAACAGCTTTATTCCCATCGTCTGCGCGAACACGGATACCGCTTCACCGGCTGCCATGCGCAAGCGTTTCAGGACGCTCCAGTCAGCGCTATTGCCCGACGTCGCCTGTATGCTGTCGCTCGCCGCGAACTGTATCGACTTGCCGGACACGATGCCCACCGGGCCGGGTGCGCCCGCCAGAATGCCCGGCTGCTTGAGCTGGTCGAGCCCGTCATTGACTGCTTTCTGTACGCTCAGGTCGGCGGGGTCGGCCTTCGACGCGCTGGCCGAGTCTGCGAGTGAACGTGCAAGCGCGAGAGCCCGCTCAAGCTCCGAGATAGTCTCCTGCATGTCGAGTTGATGGCCGCTCGCGCCGGGCCGGTCGTAGGCGCTCAGATAGACGCCACTGCCACCGCGCAGCGCGTTAAATCCCGATGTGCGCAGTTCGACGCCTTCGCCGCGCTTCTGCTTCTTCGAATCGACCAGAAAGCCGAGATTCAACTGTGTCTTGCCGGAATGCTCGGTCGAGAGCTTGATGCCTTCCTGACCTTCCCAGTCCTCCATACGCAGCTTGTTATTGCTCTGCGTGCGAATGACATTGCGCGAGAGCCAGCGGTTATCGCTCGTGATGTGATCGACGGCCTGGCTGTTGTGCATCGCGTGTGCAATGTATGGCCGGTTCGGATTGCCGTCGTGGAATGCAATAGCGACCTCTGTACCGTCGAGCAACGGGAAGTGAAAGCCCGTCTGCAATGCGCCCGCGAACGGCTTTGCAAGACGCAGCGGCACGCTCTCGCCGCCCGGATTCCATTCATCGAAATCGAGATCGAAGCGGACGACGTAATAGCCTGCTGCGGTCAGATACGCATATTTGTACTTGTCGGGTGTGGTCACGCGGGCGCTGAGTGTGCCCGCAATCCTAGGCCACGTATTCTCATCTAGCGCCAGCCGGAAACGCCGGTCGGAAGGAATCGCCTTGTACGTGTTGGAGTAGGCGTCGTCGCGCGCACCGCGATGGATCACTTCGACAATCACCTGTCCGTTTGGCGAATCGGGCAGCGTTTCATCAATGTGCAGGATGCGCGCGGGCATCAATGCCAGAACATTGCTCTCGCCTTCGTACACGACCTGCAACGCGATAGCCGCCTCATGCCTGAGTTGGGCTTCCCACTTCGCGGCCTGCGCGTCCGGGTGATGCGTACCCCACACATAAGGCTGGCCGTAGGTGGTTTTATCATCGGCTGCTACGTCGGCATCGTCCCTGAACCTCTCCCACGCGCTGTCGGCGTTATAGTCGGCAACCGTGAACGATTGCGGTACGGTCTGCGTTCTCGTAACGAGCGAACTGACAGCCTCGACACCCGATTCCAGACCGGCTTGCTCGCGATAGGGCACATCGAGCGACGGCTGATAGACATAATGGTCGATGTCGTCACAGACGTTCAGCACGTCGCCATGCTCGCCTGCCGCGATATAGCTGTAGATGCCTTCCTGCTTCATTAGCAGTTGCACCCAGGCGAGATCGTCCATCTGGTACTGCATGCGAAACGCGTGCCGCGGGTACTGGCGGCGCAGCTTGAAACGGTATTGATGGCCCCGCAAGCCATGTCGTTTCAGTACCTGTTCGATGATTTCCGGGGCTGTGACGTGCTGATAAATACGGCTGGCACGCGCGCGCGCCAGCTTCGAAAAATGCGCTTCGAGCACAAATTCATAGCTGGTGAAATCGCGTGTTGTCTTGAGTTCGGTAAAGCTGGTAATCCAGCCCGCAAAGCGTCGACCATCAATGTCTTCGGGAACGATCGAAAACGTTGCATCCTTGCCGAGATATTCGGTACGCGTGAGTCGAATTGGGTGCGTGAGCCGGATCGTGACGCAGTAGGGCTCGCCGAGTCTTTCGGTCGCGGCGAATGAGACTACGGATAGCCCGCTTGCGCTTGCACTGCCCGGTACTTCAAGAAAGTAGGACTGTTTTCCAGTCAGTCCATTGAGACGCAGACCATCGCCTTCTAAACCTTCATCCATAGTTTGGTATCCGAATTATCCCGGTGTCTGGGTGACATCGTGAGCCGACGATGATTCGAACGCGCAACTGCACGCCGCGCTATGAGAAATATCTGAAAGCGGCGCGCGCAAAGGAAATCTATGCTTACTGAGTGATGGAATCAGAAAAAATTTGACTCCGTTGATCTGTAGCGCAGAAAAGAGCCCGCGTTGAAGCGGGCTCTTTTGCTTTCGACCTGGCGTTTCCAACGCCGCGCAATACATGCGCTACTGTATTCTTCGCACCGCACTGTCGAACCGCATGCGCTCTTCGGCCACGATGGGCGCTGCAACATCGAGCATCGGCGCCTGCGCATCGTCCCGATCCTCCGCTGCGCCATGGCGCGGCAGCGCGTCGTCGGGCGCGAACATATAGCCTTCGCCGCGCAAGGTCTTGATGTATTGCCGGCCCGTCGGCGACAGTTTCAACGCGGCGCGCAGCCTGAATACGACGACATCGAGTCCGCGTTCCGTCACGCTGCAATGCCGGCGCAGCATGTTGAGAATACGCACGCGAGACAGCACCTTCATCGGATTCGACGCAAGCACCACCAGCAGCGCGAATTCCGTGCTGCGCAACGGCACTTCCACACCACCGCGAGTAAGCACGCGGTCGGCAACGTCGACTTCGAAATCGTCGAATGCGATAGGCGCGCGCTCGATATGCATCGGCACATGCGACGGCGGTCCCGAACGCAATGCGTTGCGCACCCGTGCGATCATTTCGCGCGGATCGTGTGGATCGACGACATAGTCGTTCGCACCGAGTTCGAACGAGAGCACCTTGTCGACGACGTCGTCGGACCGGCTGACGATAATCACAGGCAGGTCGTAGCCGAGCGAACGGATACGCCGCAATGCAGCCAGACCGTCGACTTCAGGCAAGCCGTGACGCATCACGATCAGCGACGGCACTTCGACCTCCAGGCGCCGTTCCAGCGAGTCGGTGTTGTACAGGACGGACATCTCGATCTTGTGCTGCTGCACATGTGCCCGAAGCATGTCGCGGCTGGCCTGATCAGGCTCGACGACGAGCAGATGGATGGTCATGAAGTTTCCGTCCTTCTCCCATTTGAATGGAGGACCATGATAGAGAGCAACTGTGCAGGCAAGACGGTGAAAATTAAGGAGATTGTGTGGAGATTGCCCAACGGTCGTCCGTCGCCGCGCGCGTCGCGTCAAAATAGCGCCGTAGCGGCATATTCATAGAAACGGGCATGCGTGCGGCGCTAAAGGCGCTAGCTAAGGCATGCCGACAGGCAAACACAGGGTGGCAAGCATGAGAAGTGGCGGCCGCGGGGTCTCGCCATGAGAATCGGCATTACGTCGAAGCTCTTCGTCGCGATTTCGGCGGCGTGCATACTCGTGGCCGTCACGATGGGCCTTGCCGTGCGCTGGAGCTTCGAACAGGGCTTTCTCGGCTATCTGCAGCGCCAGTCGCAAACACATTCCTTGCGCCTGCAGCAGGAACTCGAAGCCGCGTGGGCGAAGCATCGGAGCTGGGATTTCATCAAGGACCCGGTGACGGCAGCGGCCGCGATTCCCGAGGCGATCGACACAGGCGTGCCGCCTCCCGGTCCGTCCGGCCCGCCCGACATGAACGCGCCGCACGAGGGCCCGCCGCCTGACGGCGCGCCGGGCGGCAACGGCGGGGAACCGGGACCGCCGCCTGGCGACGCGGGCGCGCCTCTCGACATGCGCGACACGCGAAGCCCGGGACCGCTGGGCAACCGCCATCCGCCGTTCCGTGTCTACGACACGGACATGCACAGCGTGCTGCAAAAAGGACCGCCGCCGCCGCCCGATGCGCCGCGCCTGCCGCTGACCGTCGACGGCAAGGTGATCGGCTGGCTGATCGTCGCCGGGCCCGAAGTGATGTTTCATTCCGCCGACCGGCAATTTCAGGCGCAGCAGGTTCGCGCGACGTGGATCATCGCCGGGTTTGCCGCGTTGCTGGCCGCTGGTGTCGCCATCGTGCTTTCGCGTTTGCTGCTCGCGCCCGTGCGGCGCCTCGTGCTGGCCACGCATCGGCTCGCGAGCGGCGACTACTCGATTCGCGTCCCCGATACGGGCAGCGATGAACTCCACAATCTCGCCGCCGACTTCAACCGGCTCGCGATCTCGCTCGGCAACGCCGAACGTTCGCGCCGCAATCTCATCGCGGATATTTCGCATGAGTTGCGTACGCCGCTTGCCGTGCTGCGCGGCGAACTCGAAGCGATCGAAGATGGCGTGCGCAAGCCCGACCGCGCGACGCTCGCGTCGCTGCAGGCCGAAGTCGCACTGCTGAGCCAGTTGATCGACGATCTATACGAACTGTCGCTCGCGGACATCGGCGAACTGTCTTTCGAGAAAGTACGGCTCGATGTAGCGCCTATCGTCGAAACCGCCGCCGACTCGTTCAAGGACAGACTCGCCGACAAGAAGATCGCGCTGGAAACGGATATCGACGCCGCGAGCGTCGTCATGCTCGGCGACCCGTATCGGCTGACGCAGCTGATGAAGAACCTGCTCGAAAACGCGTTGCGCTATACCGATTCCGGCGGCAAGGTCCGCGTGGCCGTCGCGAAGCACGAGCACGAGATACGGATCGATGTGCAGGATACGCACCCCGCCGTGCCCGAGCCTTTGCTGCCGCATCTGTTCGACCGGCTGTTTCGCGTCGATGCGTCGCGCAGCCGTCAAAGCGGCGGCGCGGGCCTCGGACTTGCGCTGTGCAAACATATCGTCGGCCAGCATGGCGGCACCATCGACGCATTGCGTTCGCCGCTGGGAGGACTGTGGATCGCGGTCCGGTTCGCTACGTTAGAAACCAAAGATGACTGACTCTTCACTTGCCCGTTCGCCTGCTTCCGTGCTGATCGTCGAAGACGAGCCTAAGCTGTCGGCGCTGCTCACCGACTATCTGCGCGCCGAAAACTTCGACACCCAGGTGATCGAAGATGGCCGCGAGGTGATCGCCTCGGTACGCGCGCATCCGCCTTCGCTGATTCTGCTCGATCTGATGTTGCCGGGACGCGGCGGACTTGAGATCTGCCGCGAGTTGCGGACATTTTCGGATGTGCCCGTGATCATCCTGACCGCGCGTGTCGACGAGATCGACCGCTTGCTCGGCCTCGAACTCGGCGCCGACGATTACGTGTGCAAGCCGTTCAGTCCGCGTGAAGTCGTGGCGCGCGTGAAGGCGATCCTGCGCCGCATCGAGTCGCTATCGGGCGTGGCGCGCGCCGGCGCGGAACCTGTTTCGAGCGGACTGGCGATCGACCTCGACAGGCATGTCGCATCGCTTGATGGAAAAGACCTCAATCTCACGCCGATTGAAATCAGGCTGCTCGCGCTGTTGCACTCGACGCCCGGCCGAATCTATTCGCGCGATCATCTGCTGCGGCAACTGTATGACGATCATCGGGTCGTCGCCGACCGGACGGTCGACTCGCATGTGAAGAACTTGCGCCGCAAGCTGCAGAATGTGCGGCCGGATCACGACATGATCCGTTCGATTTATGGTGTCGGTTATCGGCTGGACGTCGTGCCGCCCGAGAGCCGCGACGATGGCGATCCGGGCTGATGGATCTTTTCGTCTAGCCTTCGCAGCGGAAGAAATCGATGTTCTGGCCCGATGCGACTGCGCGGCGCAGCCATTCGGGCAAATCGCCCCGTCCGTCCCAGGCATGGCCTGACGCATCCTGATAGCGGATGGCGCGGGCATTTTTTTCGTCTTCGGCGAACGAACGTTCAAGCGCGTCGAACGTGATGCCGAACTCGTTCATTCGATTCTGGATCCACGCGATCAAGCGCTCCCGCGCCTGGCCGTCGAGTTTTGCGATTGGAGTAGACATTGCTCGTGCGATTCGAAGTGCGATTCGTAGTGTGGAGAGATCAGCAATCCATTCGTACGGGCGAAACCAGGACTGACGGACTCAATTGCGCCGTCGCGCGTCGATGCGAACCACCGAGTCGAACAGCGCCTGGGCTCGTGCCAGTTCGTCGAGCGCGCGGTCCAGTTGCGCGACGGCGGCGGCATGCCCGGCCGTCGACGCGGCATCTTCCGGGTCGGCGCGCACGGCGCGAAAAGCCAGATCGACATTGCGTGTCGCTTCGACAAAACGCTGTGCGGCCTGAGCCTGCCTCGAATGCATCATTGCCGACATAAGCATTCCTCCATCTGGATTCGGTTCGGATATTCAGCTTGCGATGCGTGGGGCGCGCCCATTTGCGGTTCGCGCCGATGGCTGTCGATACGAGCCAGCGCTACAAAATGGATTGACTGCGGCATGCTGCCGATTTTCTCTCCGCGCGGTGCGAAGCGCCAGGTCTGATTTGCAACAGCGTGCGGTTTAGTACACAAACACCCGACATTCAGTGTTCCCAGGTTTTATGCGCCGGACGCCTGGTGCTGATCCCCGTCTGTTTATAGCGTGAAGCTGGCCTGCGCATGCGCCGCGTTGAAGGCCGCCATGGCCTCGACGGGCGGCATGTCGAACAGATCGCGCGTGACGCCGCGCATGCGCTCCTGCGGCGGCCGGGTGCGCAAACGCCCAACCAGTTCGATGAAGGCCGCAAAGTCGCCGTCGCGCGTGGCTTTGTTGACCTCCGCGAAGTCACGCGCCTTGAGCACGACGGGTTGCGTGAGCCGCACGAAATACGGCGCTTCCAGCTCGACGGCGAGCGCGACGGGATAGCGCTTGCCGCTCAGTTCGCTCGCGCGCGATGTGCAATCGACGACGGCCGTGCCTTGCGCGGGACCGAGCACCTTGCCCGTACTGACGCTGCGCAGGTGCTCCGGGTAGATGTGCAGCCGCGTGCCCATGCTCAGTTCAGTGGGCGACGAACACACCAGCGCGTAATGCTGCTCTCTGCGCCGCCCCGAAGGCAACACCGTGCGGCTGACGATGAACGCATGTGGCGGCAGCTGCCGCACTTGGCCCGTACTGTCGATCCACGCGTTCCACAGCAGCATGTCTTCGCGCTTGCGCCCGCCTTGCCGCGGCTTGCTCGACGCTGGCGAAAAGAGCGCGAGCAGCGAGCCGGTGCGGTGCGCCGCAATCTGCGCGCTATTGCCGAGCGACTGACCGACACCCCACAGAAAACGCCCGCCGCCCAGCCTCCGTTCCCATTCCTTCTGGAGAACGATGCTGGGGAGTTCCTCGCTGGATTCGGTGCCTGTCTTGGTCCAGCAGAACGTGGGCGGTAGGTGCTTCAGTGTCATCAACTTCCTCGGGACTGCCATCCGGCTCGCCGACCTGCGAACCATTGGCGAAATAGTCAGCCATTCAACAAGCGTTAATGTATAGATATAATGCATGGAATGGAAGCCCCGAAGAGCGATTTTCCCGTACAGGACCTGTTACGCCGGTTGATGGCGGACGTGCGCTCGTCCAGTGAAATCGCGCGGCTTTCCGGGGTGAGCCAGCCTACGGTGTCGCGACTTCGGCTGTCGAAAGGGCGCCGTGTGCGCAAGAGCGCGTCATTCAATAAGCTATGCAGTTTCTATGGCGTGGAGGCGCGCCATGTCGGCGGGCGGGCGACGGGCTACAACGAGTTGCTGCGCAACGCGATCGTCGACGCGTGGGACGGCTCGGAAGAGCACGGCCGCGCGTTGCTCGTCGTGATCAAGGGCTTGAAGGGGTTGAGCGCGAAGTTGGAGTAAGCGGTGCGCTCGCGGGGATGTGCGGAAGGGTTGAAGCGGATTTGAAGCGGACGGGCTTCGCGTTCAGTCGAAGCCCGTCGTTGGATTGCGGGTGGTTTGCGGGTTTAGAACTGGTCTTCGGACAGCGCGAGGTAGCCCTCGCCGCCCTTCGCGCTGGTGATCGACGCTTCCAGCGCCACCGCCTGCGGCAGCAAATGTTCCGCGAAGAACTGCGCGGTCGCGATTTTCGCGCCGTAGAACGATGGGTCTTGCGCTTGCTTCTCTTGCGCTGCCAGCATCGCGCGCGCCATCTGCCAGCCGCCCAGCACGATGCCGGCAAGCTTCAGATACGGCACGCTGCCTGCAAATACTGCATTCGGATCGCTCTTCGTATTCGTGACGACATACGCAACCGTTGATTGCAACGCGTCATGTCCAAGTGACAAGTGCTTTTGCATCGAATCGAACGCTGCGCCCTTATGCTGCTTCAGCGCTTCGACCGTCTGCGCAATCTGCGCAAGCAGTGCTTTTGCGACCGCGCCGCCGTCGCGCACCGTCTTGCGACCGATGAGATCGTTCGCCTGAATGGCCGTCGTGCCTTCGTAGATCGGCAGGATGCGCGCGTCGCGATAGTACTGCGCCGCGCCCGTTTCTTCGATGAAGCCCATGCCGCCATGCACCTGCACGCCAAGGCTCGCCACATCCACTGACAGCTCCGTGCTCCAGCCCTTCACGATCGGCACCAGGTATTCATAGATCGCCTGATGTTCCGCACGCTTCGCTTCGTCGGGGTGGCGGTGCGCGAGATCGCTGTGCGACGCCGCGACGTACGCCAATGCGCGTGAACCTTCCGTGAGCGCGCGCATCGTCGACAGCATCCGACGCACGTCGGGATGCTGAATGATCGATACGGCCTGCTTCGCGGAGCCGTCGACTGGCCGGCTCTGCACGCGGTCCTTCGCGTACGCCACCGCTTTCTGGTACGCACGATCCGATATTGCCACGCCCTGCATGCCGACCGCAAAACGCGCCGCGTTCATCATGATGAACATGTATTCGAGGCCACGATTTTCTTCGCCGATCAGGTGGCCGATTGCGCCACCGTGATCGCCGAACTGCAGCACGGCTGTCGGGCTCGCCTTGATCCCGAGTTTGTGTTCGATCGACACGCAATGCACGTCGTTGCGCTCACCCAGCGATCCATCCTCATTGACGAGAAACTTCGGCACGACGAACAGCGAAATGCCCTTCACGCCTTCTGGCGCATCCGGCGTGCGCGCGAGCACCAGGTGGACGATGTTGTCCGCCATGTCATGCTCGCCCCACGTGATGAAAATCTTCGTGCCGAACAGCTTGAAAGAACCATCGCCCTGCGGCTCGGCGCGCGTGCGCACCAGCGCGAGATCCGAGCCGGCTTGCGGCTCGGTGAGGTTCATCGTGCCCGTCCATTCGCCGGAAATCAGCTTCGGGACATAGGTCTTTTTCTGCGCGTCGCTGCCTGCCGTGAGCAGCGCCTCGATCGCGCCATCCGTCAGCAGCGGACACAGCGCGAACGACAGATTAGACGCGTTCAACATCTCGATACACGCCGTCGCGATCAGCTTCGGCAGGCCCTGGCCTTCGTATTCGACGGGATGCTGCACGCCCTGCCAGCCGCCTGCGGCGAACTGGCGGAACGCATCGGCGAAACCGGGCGTCGCTGTGACGTGGCCGTCTTTCCAGCTGCTCGGGTTCCGGTCACCTTCGACGTTCAGCGGCGCCAGCACTTCGCCGCACAGCTTCGCGGATTCTTCGAGCACGGCTTGTGCCGTCTCGAGACCCGCTTCCTCGAAGCCGGGCAGCTTCGCGATGTCGTCGATGCCGCTCAATTCCTCGAGCACGAAAAGCATGTCTTTTACGGGGGCGATATAACTCATGGTCGATCTTCCAATCAGGCGTTCAATGGATCACTGCCACGGCGCCCGATAGAAGCGAAGGCCAAGCGGTGACGATACCTGCCGATCGTAACGGCATCTCCCGCGATTCGACTGTCCAAACCGGTCCGCGTACTGACAAATCTGGCCACATCGAATGGGGGGTATATCCACCCACCCGCGGGTTACCCCGCCTGTAAGGGCCGCCGATACGTGCCCGGCGTGCTGCCCGTCCAGTGACGAAATGCGCGGTGGAAGGCGCTGGGATCGTCGAATCCGATATCGCCGGCGATCACGGCGATCGTGTCCTGCGTGTCCGTGAGGCGCTGGATCGCGATATCGCGCCGCAGCTCGTCCTTGAGCAGCTGAAACGTCGTCTCCTCCGACGACAGACGCCGGCACAGCGTGCGTACCGAGCAATGCAGGTTTTTGGCGGCCTGGTCGATGGTCGGCAGGTCCGGCAGTTCTCCCGCGAGAAACTGCCGCACGCGATGGCTGACTCGCTGCTCGCTGAACGTTTCGAAGATCCACTCACCGGGCGAACGGGCGAGAAATTTACGCAGATTGCGTTTGCTCTGGCGGATCGGCATGTCGAGAAACGCGGCGCTGAAACGCATCAGCGTCGCGTTGCAGCCGAAACGCACGGGGCCGGAGAAGAAATAGCGGTGATCGAATGCATGCGGCGGTTGCGGACACGCAAAATCGACCTGTAGCAGCGGAATTTTCTGACCAATCAGCCATGAAGACACACCGTGCGCAAGTTTGAGCATCAGTTCCTGGCCGAGCGGGCCGATGCTGCCATACGCAGGGTTAGGACGCAGTTCGACCTGCGCCATCAGGTCGTCGCGGCGCGACCCGATGTGGAAATCGTCGAGCACGATATGAAAGAACTGGCCGAAACGATGCAGCGCGGTTTCGAGGTTGGGTGCATCGAGCAGACTGAGGCAAAGAAACTTCAGCGTGCCGCTGCGAAACGGACGACTGAAGATGCCGGGCATCTCGTCGTCGAGTTCGATCGCGAGTGTGCGGTAGAGCATGGAGAACTGCTCTTCCGTCACCCGCGCGCCGGCTGCGCTGCGCAGTTCGGGCGTGATCCCGGCTTGCTCGAGATAGCGCTGCATGACGTCGGGCTGCGCGTCGGCGGCGGCGAGAAAGCCGTTGACGAGGGAGATGGGGACGGTGGCGCTGGGCGCTTGCATTCGTGATCCGTTCCGGTGGCCACTTCATGCTTGATGGCGTGCGCTGTCGGTCTGCACTGCAGGGAAGCACGCCTTGACGGTTTTGGTGGGCCGGGTGGGAGTCGAACCCACGGTGTCCTTTCGGAGGCGGATTATGAGTCCGCTGCCTGCAACCAGCACGGCGTCCGGCCCAACGATGCTTCGCGACGGAAGCTGGAGAAAACCAACAAAAAGACCCGGTCTGAAGGCCGGGCCTGTCTATCGATTGGCCGACATACTACACGAAAACAGGGCTTCCGGGATCGCTTCGCTGAACAAAGCTATCGGGAAGCCCTGATGTAATGCTACGTGTTACGGCCAGCAAACAGGTTCGGTCAGTTTCCTTCGAGGAACGACTTCAGTTTGTCCGACCGGCTCGGGTGACGCAGCTTGCGCAACGCCTTCGCCTCGATCTGACGGATACGCTCACGCGTCACGTCGAACTGCTTGCCGACTTCTTCGAGCGTATGGTCCGTGCTCATTTCGATACCGAAACGCATACGCAGCACCTTCGCCTCGCGCGGCGTCAGCGAATCGAGCACGTCCTTCACGACATCGCGCATGCTGGCGTGCAGCGCGGCGTCGGCCGGCGCGACCGTGTTGTTGTCCTCGATGAAGTCGCCCAGATGCGAATCGTCGTCGTCACCGATCGGCGTTTCCATCGAGATCGGCTCCTTCGCGATCTTCATGATCTTGCGGATCTTGTCTTCCGGCATCTCCATCTTCTCGGCCAGCGTCGCCGGATCCGGCTCGAGACCGGTTTCCTGCAGAATCTGACGCGAGATGCGGTTCATCTTGTTGATCGTCTCGATCATGTGAACCGGGATACGAATGGTGCGCGCCTGGTCCGCGATCGAACGGGTGATGGCCTGACGAATCCACCACGTCGCGTACGTCGAGAACTTGTAGCCGCGGCGATATTCGAACTTGTCCACGGCCTTCATCAGGCCGATGTTGCCTTCCTGAATGAGATCCAGGAACTGCAGACCACGGTTCGTGTACTTCTTCGCAATCGAGATCACGAGACGCAGGTTCGCCTCGGTCATTTCGCGCTTCGCCTGACGCGCCTTCAGTTCGCCCGCCGCCATCTGACGGTTGGTTTCCTTCAGGTCCTTCAGCGGCAACACGACGCGCGCCTGCAAGTCGAGCAGACGTTGCTGCTGCTCGCGGATAGCCGGCACGTTACGCGACAGGATCGCGCTGTACGCGTGGTTCTCGGTGACGATCTTGTCGGCCCATTCGAGGTCCGTTTCGTTGCCCGGAAAACGCGCGATGAACTCGGCACGCGGCATGCCGCACTTGTCGACCACCGTGTGCAGGATCTGACGCTCGACCTGACGCACTTCGTCCACCTGCGCACGCAGCGTGTCGCACAGACGCTCGACGGTACGCGCGGTGAAGCGGATCATCATCAGCTCTTCCTGAATGGTTTCCTGCGCCTTCAGGTAGGACTTCGACTTGTAGCCTTCCTTTTCGAACGCGCGGCGCATCTTGTCGAACCATTCGCTGATCATCGCGAATTTTTCGAGCGACATGCGCTTCAGTTCTTCGAGCTGGGCCGCGTTGGCCGTCGCTTGCGCGGCGCCATCGTCGTCTTCCTCTTCTTCCTCGTCCGCCTCTGCCTCTTCTTCTTCCTCGTTCTCGATCGCTTCGGCTTCCTGTTCGGAGAAGCCGTCGGTATCTTCGGCGTTCGCGTCGATCAGGCCGTCGACGAGCTCGTCGATGCGGATCTCTTCATTCGCGACGCGCTCGGCCATCGCGAGAATGTCGGCGATCGTGGTCGGGCAGGCGGAGATGGCCATCACCATGTGCTTCAGGCCGTCTTCGATGCGCTTGGCGATTTCGATTTCGCCTTCGCGCGTGAGCAGCTCGACCGTTCCCATTTCGCGCATGTACATACGCACCGGGTCGGTCGTGCGGCCGAATTCGGAGTCGACGGTGGACAGCGCGACCTCTGCCTCCTCTTCCACTTCGTCATCTGACGAAGCGTTGGGGGCGTTGTCGTTCAGCAGCAGCGTTTCGGCATCGGGCGCCTGTTCGTAGACAGCGACACCCATGTCGTTGAACGTGCTGATGATGCCTTCGATCGCCTCGGTTTCCGTGAAGTTGTCCGGGAGGTGGTCGTTGATTTCGCCGTAGGTCAGGAAGCCACGCTCCTTGCCGAGCTTGATCAGCGCGCGCAGCTTCGAGCGGCGCTCTTCGAGCTCCTCGACGGTGCCAGGCTGCGAAGACGCGAACGCGTCCTTGAGCAGCGCCTTCTCCTTTGCGCGGCGGTCGCGTGCCTTGACCTTTTCGACCTTGCCCGTAGCGGGAGTTGCGGCGGCTGCCTCTTCGCTCGGGGATGCGTCGTCATCGACGGATACTTCGTTCAGCTTTTTCGTCATGGAGTTCGCCATACCGGCTGTAGTCTCGACTGCCGGCTGCTGGACGACAGCCGGTTGAACCGTGGATACCAAAGACTCGCGGGGAGCCGCATCGTCCTGCGCGACATCCGCTTCCCTTTCGCTGCTGACTCCCTGCCGCTTCGCGACCGACGCCACCGACTTCGATGTCACCGATGCCGCTCGCGCGGTCGAGGCTTGTTTCCGGGCAACCGGCGTAGCAGCGGTTTCGGCAGACTTTTTCGGGGCGGAAGGAGCCGACCTGGCTGCGCTGACCCTGGTGGTCGTTTTCGGCTCGTCCGAGCCGCTGCCTGTCGCCTTTTTTCCGCCTGTAGTCTTTACCATTGCAATCGCCTTATATCGCCTTTGCCTGGAGAAAAACAAAACCGCTGAAATCTTTTAATTATAGCATTCGGCCTTTCAGCGCTTCCCTTTCACTGCCCGCGCTGACGCTTCATGTCAGCGCACGTCCTGCTCAATTCCTGATACTCCAGCAACTCCTCCGGGGTGTGCCTCGACTGACGCGACAATTGATCCAGCCGCTCGCTATAAGCGTCATAACGCATCTTCAGAATGGCCGCTTTCAATTCTTCCCCGGCGAGGCGCTCGTGTTCCCGGCGCTCCTCGGCCACCGTCGCGTCTTCGGGATTCTTCAACAGCAGATCCCGAACGTTTTCATCATAGTCCAGAATTTCCCGGAAGATTTCCTCGAAGGTGGGGGCGTTAGCCCCGTTTCGCAACAGGTCCGACAGCAACTGGAATTCGGCCGTGTCGCCCAACCCACGGGCATGCGTCGTCACTTCCTCGAACAGTTCGCCGTGCCGCGTGACTGTGAGCAGCGCCTGCTCTTCCTCTTCGCCGAGCACCGCGACGATGCGCGGGTGCATCACCAGATTGCGCAGCGCCCGCTGCTCGATCCCCGTCACGCTGCGCCGGTCTTTGCGGGCAGGCGCGCTGCGTGCTACAGCGGCGATCCGCGCGTCGACTTCGCATAACGCGGCCACTTCCTCGAACGGCACGTCGAGCCGGTCCGCGAACATATGCATGATTTGCGCGCGCAACGCGTTGGCGGGCAGCATCTGCAACAGCGGCTTGGCGTCGAACAGCGCCCGCGCCCGGCCTTCAGGCTGGTCGAGCTCCTTGCCCGCCAGTACTTCATTCAACAGGAACTGCGACAGCGGCATCGCGCGGCGCACCTGCTCCGCGAAGGCATCCGTGCCGAATTCGCGGACATAGCTGTCGGGATCGTGCTCGGCCGGCAGGAACAGGAAGCGGATGGTGCGGTTGTCGGCGGCGTGCGGCAGGCAGGCGTCGAGCGCGCGGCGCGCGGCGCGCCGACCGGCCGAATCGCCGTCGAAGCTGAACACCACCGTATCCGTCTGCCGCATCAGTTTCTGCACATGAATCGGCGTGCAGGCGGTGCCGAGCGTCGCAACCGCGTTCTCGAAGCCCAGCTGGGCCAGCGCAACCACGTCCATATACCCTTCGACGACCAGCACGTAACCCTGTTCGCGGATCGCAAGCCGCGCCTCGAACAGGCCGTACAGCTCGCTGCCTTTGTTAAATAAAGGCGTTTCGGGCGAATTCAAATACTTGGGCTCGCCCCCGTCCAGCACGCGTCCGCCAAAACCGATTACCTGGCCTTTCACGTTGCGGATCGGGAACATCACGCGCTCGCGGAACCGGTCGTAGCGGCGGTTCTGACCCTGGGCGTCCGACTTCTCGCTGACGATCACGAGGCCCGCCTCGACGAGCGCATCGTCCCGATAGTTGGGGAATGCCGTTTCGAGGTTCTGCCAGCCATCGGGCGCGTAGCCGAGGCCGAAGCGCTTGGCGATCTCGCCCGTCAGGCCGCGCTTTTTCAGGTACTGGATGGCGTTCGGCGCGCCGCGCAGTTGCGCCTTGTAGAAGTCGTTGGCTGTCGACATGAGGTCGGACAGCGCCGTCGTCACGGCCTTCGAGACGGCGGGCGCATAGCCTTCGCCGCCACCCGGGCCGCCGGCTCCCACGCCGCCGCGCATCGGCGAAGGCTCTTGCGGCACGGTCAGACCGACGGATTGCGCCAGTTCGTTGACGGCTTCCGGAAAGGAAAGCGCCGCGTGCTCCATCAGGAAACCAATGGCCGTGCCATGCGCGCCACAGCCAAAGCAATGGTAGAACTGCTTAGTCGGACTAACGGTGAACGAAGGGCTCTTCTCGTTGTGGAACGGGCAGAGTCCCATGAAGTTCGCGCCGCCTTTTTTCAGCTGCACATACCGGCCGACCACGTCGACGATATCGACGCGGTTCAGCAGGTCTTGCAGAAAGGAATGCGGGATCACAATGCAGACGCGGCCTTAAAAAGGATGAGGCAAGGGTGCGAATCGCACCCGGCCATGCGCGCCGCGCCGGAACGGGGCGCGCATGGCGGAAAACGACACGAGGCTTATTTCGACAGCGCGGCCTTGACCTGCGCGGACACGGCCGTCATGTCGGCCTTGCCGGCGAGCTTCGACTTGAGCACGCCCATCACCTTACCCATGTCCTGCGGACCGGCGGCGCCGACCTGCGCGACGGCCGCCTGCACTTCGGCTGCCACTTCCGCGTCCGACAGCTGCGCGGGCATGTAGGCGCTGAGCACGTCCAGCTCGGCCTTTTCCTTGTCGACGAGATCGGTGCGGCCGGCCGTTTCGAACTGGGCGATCGAGTCCTTGCGCTGCTTGATCATTTTATCGATGACGGCGGTCACGGCGGCGTCATCCAGTTCCACGCGATCGTCGACTTCACGCTGCTTGATGGCGGCGAGCAGCAGACGGATCGTGCCGAGACGCTCGGTTTCGCGCGCGCGCATCGCTGCTTTCATGTCGTCGTTGATTCGGACTTTGAGACTCATCATTCACCTGAATGCGTGGAGGGTTTGAAATACGGGTGAAGACGCGGCGCAGAGCGCAAAAACCCGCTTGGGATCGTTCCTCAAGCGGGTTAGTGCCAAATACGCGGTGAACCGTGCACCTGGATACGGCCTTGCGGAGCGTGGACCGAAGCGGCCTTTCGCGCCTTCCGGCGCGAGCGGCCACATCAGCGACCGCATGCGCGGCCGGTTACCGCAAGCGCCGGCATGCTCCCGCGCCGCCACCTTGTGTGAGCCGCCGCTTTCGCTATCGCTCAAGAGACCAGGCGAGCGCCGCGACTTCACGTTGAATCAGTAAAACTTCTTGGGCAGTTGCTGGCTGCGCAGGCGCTTGAAATGGCGCTTCACGGCCGCTGCTTTCTTTCGTTTGCGCTCGGATGTCGGCTTCTCGTAAAACTCGCGCGCACGAAGTTCGGTCAACAGCCCGTTCTTTTCTATCGTGCGCTTGAAGCGGCGCATTGCAACTTCAAAAGGCTCGTTTTCTTTTAAGCGGATCGTCGTCATCTTTCAATAACGGAGCTTGGCAAAGATTGGAAAGTATAGCAGCTGTTTCGCACAATCGTATAAAGGTGTCAAGCCCCATTTGACGGGCGTCAGCGCCCGTTTTTAGGGGCTACCCGACTGCCGCGAATTCCGCTGCCGCCTGCCCGGCAGCCACGCCCGACGCCCACGCCCACTGGAAGTTGTAGCCGCCCAGCCAACCCGTGACGTCGACGGCCTCGCCGATGAAATACAGGCCCGGCACGCGCGCGCTCATCATCGTCGCCGAGGACAGTTCGCGCGTATCGACGCCGCCGCGCGTCACCTCGGCCTTCTTGTAGCCTTCGGTGCCGTTCGGCGTGAGCGACCAGCGCGACAGCGCCTCGCCGACCCGGCGCAGCGACTTGTCGGGCAGATCGGCGAGGCGGGCGTCGGCGGGTACGCCGTGAGTCTGCAGCCAGACATGTGCGAGGCGTGCGGGCACCCATTCGGCGAGCAGGTTGCCGATCTGGCGCTTCGTCGCGGTTTTCGCCTCGAGCAACGCGGCGACGGCGTCCTGCTCGGGCAGCAGATTGACGTGTACGGGCTCGCCCGGCTGCCAGTAGCTGGAAATCTGCAGCACGCCCGGGCCCGACAACCCGCGATGCGTGAGCAGCAGGTCCTCGACGAACTCGCCGCCCGCTTTCTTCACGCCCGTCGCCAGATGCACTTCCAGCGACACGCCCGACAGTTCCGCAAACGGTTGCCAGTCGGCGGGAGCGAACGTGAGCGGCACGAGCGCCGGGCGCGTGTCGATGAGCTTGTGGCCGAACTGCTTCGCGATCCGGTAGCCGAAATCGGTGGCGCCGATTTTCGGAATCGACAGGCCGCCCGTGGCGATCACCAGTGCGCGGGCGCGGATCGGGCCGGAGCGCGTGTCCAGCGTGAAGCCGTCGGAATCGGCGTGGCGCACCTGCTCGACGGCGAGCGGCCGGCGCCACGCGATGTTGCCCGCGTCGCATTCGCTCTTGAGCACGTCGATGACGGCGTCGCTCGACTGGTCGCAGAAGAGTTGTCCCTTGTGCTTCTCGTGCCACGTCACCCGGTATTGCTTGAGGAGCGCCATGAAATCGCGCGGCGTGTAGCGGGCCAGCGCGGAACGGCAGAAATGCGGATTCGCCGACAGATAGTTGTTCGGCCCGGCGTACAGATTCGTGAAGTTGCAGCGGCCGCCGCCCGAAATGCGGATTTTCTCGGCGAGCCGCGCCGCGTGGTCGATCAGCACGACGCGCCGGCCGAGCTGCCCCGCCACCGATGCGCACATCATGCCCGCCGCGCCCGCGCCGATTACGGCGATATCGAAGGATTCCATGGGGCTGCATTGTAACCGCCGCGCCCGGCGGCGCCCTGCCTGCGCTGCTATACTTTCAGGTTCCTTTTTTGATGTTTCGGGTGGCACGTCAGGCGCCCGATCGACGGTCGAATCATGCTCGTTCTCGGCATAGAAAGCTCCTGCGACGAAACCGGCCTCGCGCTCTACGACACGGAGCGTGGGCTGCTCGCCCATGCGCTGCATTCGCAGATCGCGATGCATCGCGAATATGGCGGCGTGGTGCCGGAACTGGCTTCGCGCGACCATATCCGGCGTGCGCTGCCGCTGCTCGAAGAGGTGCTGGAGCGCTCGGGCGCCGCGCGCGGCGACATCGACGCGATCGCCTACACGCAGGGCCCGGGGCTCGCGGGCGCGCTGCTAGTAGGCGCGAGTATCGCCAATTCGCTGGCGATGGCGTGGGACAAGCCGACTATCGGCATCCATCATCTGGAAGGGCATTTGCTGTCGCCGCTGCTTGTCGACGAGCCGCCGCCGTTTCCGTTTGTCGCGTTGCTTGTGTCGGGCGGTCATACGCAGCTGATGCGCGTCACGGATGTGGGCGTCTACGAGACGCTCGGCGAGACACTCGACGACGCCGCCGGTGAAGCCTTCGATAAGACCGCGAAGCTGCTTGGGCTTGGGTATCCGGGCGGGCCGGAAGTTTCACGGCTGGCGGAGTTCGGCACGCCGGGGGCTGTCGTGCTGCCGCGTCCGATGCTGCATTCCGGTGATCTCGATTTCAGCTTCAGCGGGCTGAAGACGGCTGTGCTGACGCATGTAAAGAAGCTTGGCAGCAACGTGTGCGAGCAGGCTAAGGCTGATCTGGCGCGTGGTTTCGTCGACGCGGCCGTCGATGTGCTGGCCGCTAAATCGCTCGCGGCGCTGAAGAAGACCAAGCTCAAACGGCTTGTTGTCGCGGGTGGTGTTGGCGCGAACCGGCAGTTGCGTGAGGCTCTCTCGGCGGCCGCGAAGATGCGCGGGTTTCATGTTCACTATCCTGACCTCTCGCTTTGCACTGATAACGGCGCGATGATTGCGCTCGCCGGCGCGCTTCGGTTGGAACGCTGGCCCGCGCAGGCTGGTAATGACTATGCTTTTACCGTGAAGCCACGGTGGGATTTGGCGTCTCTCGCGAGGTGAGGTTTTTTGCCTGCCGAGGGCATTCGTGTTTGAGACTTCGCGGCGCGGGTGTTGTTGGGGGGTGTTTTGGCCTTTGCACTGGCATACGCTTTTGAGCCTTCGCGGTTCGGGCGTTGCCAGTCGGTGTTTTGGCCTTTGCGCTGGCATCCGCTTTTGAGCCTTCGCGGCGCGGGCGTTGCCAGTCGGTGTTTTGGCCTTTTGCGCTGGCATCCGCGTTATGCCTCCGTGCTTCAAGCGTCGCCCCTGTGCGGGGCGGCACCTACTTTTCTTTGCCGCCGCAAAGAAAAGTAGGCAAAAGAAAGCGGCTAACACCGCTAATTCTTGTGTTTGCCTGAGGGCCCCCAACGGGTCTTACGCTTCACACGGCAATCACGTGACCCATGTTCGTTGCCAACGCTCTTGCGGTGCGCCTCACCCGCTTCATATGTCCGCGTTACAGCACGCCTTGCCAGGTAGTCCACCGCCGCCCAGGTGGCAAACTGTGTGTAGGCCGTAGTGCCACACACGCCCCACTTCGAACCGATAGCGCATGCGCTCCACCCTGTAAGAGCGCCGAACTATACGACGCGACAACCTACACACAGTTTGCCACCTGGGCGGCAGAAACCATTTGCTGCCGTTAGCACGTGTGCGGGTGTTTGAAGTGGGTGAGGCGTTCATTCGAAGCGTTGGCGACGAGCACCGACCAGGGCACTGTCATGTGAAGCGGCGGGCACGTTGGGGGCCCGTGGATAAGAACACGGGCTGGCGGTGTGAGCCGCTTTCTTTTGCCTACTTTTCTTTGCGGCGGCAAAGAAAAGTAGGTGCCGCCCCGCACAGGGGCGACGCTTGAAGCACGCTAACGTAATCGCGGATGCCAGCGAAAAAACCAGCAAACCCCACAGCCGTCGCAGACAAAAAAACCTTAACCCCTCTTCTCAATCACCGCATAAGCCGAATGATTATGAATAGACTCGAAGTTCTCCGCTTCGAGCACATAACCAACGATCCGCTTATCAGCATTCAACCGTTGCGCGACATCGCGCACCAGGTCTTCGACGAACTTCGGGTTCTCGTAAGCACGCTCGGTAACGAACTTCTCATCAGGTCGCTTGAGCAGCCCCCACAACTCACACGAAGCCTCTTCTTCCGCGATACGAATCAGATCCTCGACGGGCACGTCATCGATCAACTCAGCGTCAATCGTCACATGCGAGCGCTGGTTATGCGCGCCATACTGCGAGATCTTCTTCGAACACGGGCACAGGCTGGTGACAGGCACCAGAACCTTAAGAAACAACCGCGTGGCGCCATCGCGCGAATCGGCCGTCAACGTCACTTCGTAGTCCAGCAGACTTTGCACGCCCGACACAGGCGCCGTCTTGTTGACGAAATACGGAAACGACACCTCGATACGGCCCGCAGGTGCCTCAAGCTTCTCGAGCATCGAAGCAAGCATCGCGCGAAATGCAGCCGAATCCAGCGGCGTCTTGTTCTCTTCAAGCAACGCGACGAACCGCGACATATGCGTGCCCTTCACCTCGGCAGGCAAATGAACATCGAGATTCCACGTACCGATAGTCGGCTGCACGCTGCCGTCCGGCGTGCGAACCGTCAACGGATGACGCACCGCCTTCACGCCGACCCGCTGAATCGGAATCTGGCGGGTGTCGACCGTGCTCTGCACGTCAGGCATCACGAAGGCGGGGTTCATCTGGTTCATGTTCTTGTCCTCACTGGCAGCGCGAATCGACGCGCAAAATGACAACCGCCGGCTTGCGCCGGCGGAGCCCGGCGGGTACGCGACCCGCCGATTCATATTGGAGTAGATGCAACGAGCCGCCTTTTTGTTCCGGCGGCCCGCTATGTTAAGCGACGCGTTTGACGGACTTGCCGCTCGCGTGCTCCACAAATCGCTCGCGGATGGACTTCGCGATGCCCGCAGCGTCCAGGCCACACGACGCCAGCAGCTTCGCCGGATCCCCATGATCGATGAAGCGATCGGGAAGGCCCAATTGTAGTACGGGTCGGATAACCCCACTCTCCATCATGGCTTCCACGCACGCCGAGCCCGCGCCGCCCATCACACAGCCTTCTTCGACGGTGACGATGGCGTCGTGCGTCTCGGCCAGCTCGCGCACCAGATCGGCGTCGATCGGCTTCACGAAGCGCATGTTGGCGACCGTCGCGTCCAGCTGCTCTGCTGCCGCCAGTGAAGGCGCGACCATTGTGCCGAACGCGAGAATCGCGATGCGCTTGCCGGCCGGCTGCGTCGATTGACGACGGACTTCGCCCTTGCCGAGCGGAAGCGCGGCCATCTGCTTGACCGTCGCGACGCCCGTGCCCGCGCCGCGCGGATAGCGCACGGCTGTCGGGTTCGGCTGCTGCAGCGCCGTGTACAACATCTGGCGACACTCGTTTTCATCCGACGCCGCCATTACCGTCATGTTCGGGATGCAGCGCAGGAACGCGAGGTCGTACGCGCCCGCGTGCGTCGCACCGTCCGCGCCGACGAGGCCCGCGCGATCGATTGCGAACACAACGGGCAGATTCTGCAGCGCGACGTCATGGATCAGCTGGTCATACCCGCGTTGCAGGAACGTCGAGTAGATTGCAACGACGGGCTTGAGCCCTTCCGTCGCAAGACCGCCCGCGAACGTGACGGCGTGCTGCTCGGCAATACCGACGTCGTAGTAGCGATCCGGGAAACGCTTTTCGAACTCGACCATGCCCGAGCCTTCGCGCATCGCCGGCGTAATGCCGACCACACGCGAATCGAGTTCAGCCGCGTCGCACAGCCACTCGCCGAACACTTGCGTGTAGGTCTTCTTGGCGGGCGTCGTCGAAGGCTTGATGCCTTCGGCCGGGTTGAACTTGCCGGGGCCGTGATACAGAACCGGGTCGGCTTCCGCCAGCTTGTAGCCTTGGCCTTTCTTCGTCACGACGTGCAGGAATTGCGGACCGCGCAGTTCCTTGATGTTCTGCAGCGTCGGGATCAGCGAGTCGAGATCGTGACCGTCGATCGGTCCGATGTAATTGAAGCCGAACTCTTCGAACAGCGTGGCGGGAACGATCATGCCCTTCGCGTGCTCTTCGAGCTTCCGTGCGAGGTCGAGCACGGGCGGCGCGTGGCGCAGCACGCGTTCGACACCGGCGCGCGCGGCCGCGTAGAAGCGGCCCGACATCAGACGCGCGAGATGGCGATTCAGCGCGCCGACGGGCGGCGAAATCGACATGTCGTTGTCGTTGAGAATGACGAGCAGCGGCACGTCGTCTTCGACGCCGGCGTTGTTCATCGCCTCGAAGGCCATGCCCGCCGTCATCGCGCCGTCGCCGATCACCGCGATCGAGTAGGCGTCTTCACCGCGCAGCTTGCTGCCGATCGCCATGCCGAGCGCCGCCGAGATCGACGTGCTCGAATGCGCCGTACCGAACGTGTCGTACGGCGACTCGTCGCGCTTCGGAAAGCCCGAGATGCCGCCCAACTGACGCAGCGAATGCATCTGGTCACGGCGGCCCGTCAGAATCTTGTGGGGATAGGTCTGATGACCCACGTCCCAGACGATGCGGTCGCGCGGCGTGTCGAACACGTAGTGCAGCGCGATCGTCAGTTCGACCGTGCCGAGGTTGGACGACAGGTGGCCGCCCGTCTGCGACACGCTGTCGAGCACGAAGGCTCGCAACTCGTCGGCAAGCGGTTGCAACTGGCGGCGATCAAGGCGGCGCAGGTCCGCGGGGTCGTCAATGGTTTTCAGCAAGTCGTACATCGTCGTTCCATTGTAGGAAAACTTACGCGCCCGCACTTCATTCGCGCACACCCGAGAAGTCTTGTGCGGGCGGCGGGCTTTCGCGTTACAGCTACATCAGCTAACCCGGTTCACCACGAGGTCAGCCAACTCGGCGAGCCGCTGCGCGCGGGCGCCAAAAGGTGCAAGCGCCTGGTGCGCGTCGCTGCGCAACTGCGCAGCCAGCGCGCGCGAAGCGTCAAGCCCGATGATCGACACGTAGGTCGGCTTGCCGTCCTTCGCGTCCTTTCCAGCCGTTTTGCCGAGCGTCGCGGAATCGGTCGTGACGTCGAGAATGTCGTCGACGACCTGAAACGCGAGGCCCACAGCCGCCGAATACGCGTCCAGCGACTGCAGTGCCTTCGCGTCCGGCGTCTCGCCTGTCAGCGCGCCCATCCGCACGGCTGCGCGCAGCAACGCGCCAGTCTTGAGGCGGTGCATCGTTTCGAGCTGCGGGCGCGTCAGCGTGTGACCGACGCTCGCCAGATCGATCGCCTGGCCACCCGCCATGCCGATCGAGCCGCTCGCGAGCGCCAGTTCGCGCACCAGCGCGGCCTGCTGCGCGGGTGCGAGCACATCCGATGTCAGCGCAACGAAAGCTTGCGATTGCAGCGCGTCACCGACCAGCAGTGCCGTCGCTTCGTCATATTTGACGTGTACCGTGGGCTTGCCGCGGCGCAGTTCGTCGTCGTCCATGCAGGGCATGTCATCGTGTACGAGCGAATAGACGTGGATCATCTCCAGCGCCGCCGACGCCGCGTCCAGGCACTCGGCCTTCGCGCCCGTCAGCTCACCCGCCGCGTGGCACAGCAGCGGGCGCACCCGCTTGCCGCCGCCCAGCACGGCATAGCGCATGGCTTCATGCAGCCGGGCGGGCTCGGTCGAGTCCGCCGGCAAATATTGCTCGAGTGCGCCCTCTACCCGGTCCAGCACCGAGCGCATCCATTGTTCGAAGGTCATAGATCGTCTCCGCTGTCGGCAGCGGTTGTACCTGCTGTGTTCACGGGAAGCGGCTTGAGCGTTTCGCCATCGAGGACGCGCACCTGCTGCTCCACCTTTTCGAGTTGTTGCTGACAGAACGCCACGAGCACGGCGCCGCGCCGGTAAGCCGCAAGCGACTCTTCCAGACTGAGGCTGCCGCCCTCCATGCGCCCAACGAGCCCCTCCAGTTCCGCCAGCGCTGCCTCGTAGCTCTCGGGCAGCGGTGAATTGTCGGAACCTTCGGTGCTGGTGGGGGACAAACCAGCCGTGTCCGTGGAAGCCGTCTTCGCCATGAATCGTCGCAAAATTAAAACAAGTCGGACATTCTACGGCAAAAGCGAGATTTTCGACCTGTGAGCCCACCAATGGGTATCGGCACGGCCATTGCGCAACACTTCGGACGATAGAAATAAATCCAACGTTTGCGCGGCGAAATCGCTAGCTTCCCCGACATTTTTAACCCAAATCAGGTACTTAAGCGCCCCAAGGAGGGGGAAACGGGTATAATCGCGGGCTCCCTAAATCGAATCTTCGATGGTTGGGTTGTTCACTGCTTTCACGTCTTCATCGGGAGTGGGAATGTCCAATCTGAGCAATGCATTGCAGCTCAAGGCTATTCACAGCCAGCTGCCAGTCACGGCTTACTTTGACCCGGCGCTCCACGAGCGCGAACTCGAAACCCTTTTCAAGAAAGGTCCTCGCTACGTCGGGCACGAACTCATGGTTCCCGAAGCGGGTAACTATTTTGCCTTGCCCAGCGAACGCGAGGGGCGCGTGCTCGTCCGCAACCAGCAGTCGCAGATCGAACTGCTGTCGAACGTGTGCCGCCACCGTCAGGCGATCATGCTGAACGGCCGCGGGCAGACGGAGAACATCGTCTGTCCCCTGCACCGCTGGACCTACGACCTGAACGGCCAGTTGCTCGGCGCGCCGCATTTCGCCGACAACCCCTGCCTGAATCTCGGCGCCACTCCGCTGCAAAGCTGGAACGGTCTGCTGTTCGAAACGCAGGGCCGCGATGTCGCGAAAGATCTTGCGCGCCTCGGCACGGCAAAGCACTTCGACTTCACGGACTACATGTTCGATCACGTCGAAGTACACGAGTGCAACTACAACTGGAAGACCTTCATCGAGGTCTATCTGGAGGACTATCACGTCGTGCCGTTCCATCCGGGCCTCGGCAGCTTCGTCAACTGCGACGATCTGAAGTGGGAGTTCGGCGACTGGTACAGCGTGCAGACGGTCGGCGTACACAACGAGCTCGCGCGTCCGGGCAGCCCGACGTATCGCAAGTGGCACGACGAAGTGCTGCGCTACCGCGACGGCAAGATGCCCGAGTTCGGCGCGATCTGGATGGTGTACTACCCGGGCATCATGGTCGAGTGGTATCCGCATGTGCTGGTCGTGTCATGGCTGATTCCGCGCGGTCCGCAGAAGACGACGAACGTCGTCGAGTTCTATTACCCTGAGGAAATCGCGCTGTTCGAGCGTGACTTCGTCGAAGCGGAGCGCGCCGCGTACATGGAAACGGCGCGCGAAGACGACGAGATCGCCGAACGCATGGACGCCGGACGCCGCGCGCTGCTGGATCGAGGCGAATCGCAGGTCGGTCCGTACCAGAGCCCGATGGAAGACGGCATGCAGCACTTCCACGAGTTCCTGCGCCGCGAGCTCGGCACGGTCTGATCGAGCCGCCGCGAGCGGCATCCACGGCTTCATACAAGGAATGACGGGCTTCGGCCCGTCATTTTTGTTTAGACTAGAGATATCGTTCGGCGCTGCCGAAGTCAGTCTCTCAGGAGCCGTCATGCCACACACTCACTACACCACGCTGATCTCTGCAGGCAATCTCGCCGAACGCCTGGCCGCCGCGCCGGGCAGCGTGTTCATCGTCGATTGCCGTTTCGATCTGGCCGATACCGACTCCGGCGAAAAAGCCTACGCGGCGGGTCATCTGCCGCAAGCACACTATCTGCACCTCGACCGCGATCTGTCCGGACCGAAGACGGGCAGCAACGGACGTCATCCGTTGCCGGACCGTCAGAAGCTGGTCGAGCGTCTCGCCACACTCGGCCTCAAGCAAGGCCAGCAAGTGATCGCGTACGACGCGCAAGGCGGCATGTACGCCGCGCGTCTGTGGTGGCTGCTGCGCTGGCTGGGTCACGATTCCGCCGCACTGCTCGACGGCGGGCTGCAGGCGTGGGAAGCAGCCGGCCACCCGCTGACACAGGACGCGCCGCCTCAGTCGAGCGGCGACTTCAAGGCGGGCGCGCCGCTGGCCGTGACCGTCGATGCGCAGGCCGTGGAACGCAACATCGGCACGAAGGAACGCGTGGTGATCGACGCGCGTGCGGCTGACCGCTATCGCGGCGAGAACGAAACACTGGATCGCGTGGGCGGCCACATTCCGGGCGCGCGCAACCGCTTCTTCAAGGACAACCTGACGGCGGACGGCCGCTTCAAGTCCGCGCACACGCTGCGCGACGACTTCAACGCAGTGATTCCCGCGGGCGTGTCCGCCGAGCATGTGGTGCTGCAATGCGGCTCGGGTGTCACCGCTTGCCACAACGCGCTGGCGATGGAAATCGCCGGGCTGCATGGCGCGGCGCTGTACCCGGGATCGTGGAGCGAATGGAGCTCGGATACGTCGCGGCCTGTGGCGACGGGACCGAATCCGTAACCGCTTTTTGTCTGCGCTGCCGACAACCGCCGGCGGCGCAGACGCGAGCCAAAATTCAACCGACGCCGTGCGCCTTGAACCACGCAAGCGTGCGGCGCCAGCCATCTTCGGCATCGGCTTGCTTGTAAGTCGGCCGATAGTCCGCAAAGAACGCATGCCCCGCGTCGTCATACACGACGAACTCCGAGCCGCGCCCCGCCTGCGGCCCCTGCGCGATTGCCTGCTTCATCTTGTCGAGCGATTCCTGCGGGATGCTCTGGTCCTGCCGACCGTATAGCCCCAGCACGGGCACCTGCAGATCGGACACGCGGTCGATCGGATTGGCTGGCGTCATCGGCGTCTGATTGCCGGCCACGCGCCCATACCACGCCACGCCCGCCTTCAGTCGCGGATTGTGCTCCGCGTAAAGCCACGCAATGCGCCCGCCCCAGCAGAAGCCGTTGATGCCCACCTTGTTCACGTCGCCGCCATGCTCGCCCGCCCATTTGAACGTCGCGTCGAGGTCTGCCATCGCCTGTGAATCGGGCACCTTGCTGAGAACCTGCTCGTTCAACTGCTGGACAGTCGGATACGCGTTCGGGTCGCCCTGCCGCACGAAGAGGTCGGGCGCGATAGCAAGATAGCCGAGCTTGGCGAAGCGCCGGCAGACATCGGCGATATGTTCATGCACGCCGAATGCCTCATGAACCACGATGATCACGGGCAGATGCGTCTTGCCCTTCGGCTGCGCGCGATAGGCGGGCACCAGCGTATCGCCCGATTTGATGCCGACTTCACCCGCCTCGAGGCCTTCGCTGTCCGTATGGATCGTTTGCGCGGACACGGGCAGCACGCACGCCGCGAAACCAGTGCCGAGCGCCGCCTTGATGAAGGTGCGCCGGTCGAAGGGAACATGGGGAACGAGACTGTCGACTTCTGGCTTCAACATGCTGTGCTCCTCTTTTGGAATGGGTGGACGGCAAGGAGCCAACAGGATACGCGCAAAGCGCATCCTGTTGCAGAAGCATCGATATTGATCAGCGAAGGTTCAGTGCAGCTTGACGCGCGGCAGCGTGGTGCGCCGCAGCCAGTGCGCAAAGGTATCGAGCACCATGCGCGCATAGCCGTGCAGCGCGGCGATATGCAGCCGGTACAGCGACATGTACATGAAGCGCGCGAACAGCCCTTCGATCAGCATGTTGCCGCCGATCACGCCGCCCATCAGATTGCCCACGGCGCTGAAATGCCCAAGCGACACCAGCGAGCCGAAGTCGCGATACGTGAACTCCGGCAGCGGCCGGCCTTCGAGGCGGTTGCCGAGCGCCCGCAGCAGGAAGCTCGCCTGCTGATGCGCGGCCTGTGCGCGCGGCGGCACGTTGCGTTCGTTGCCGGGCCACGCACACGCGGCACAATCGCCGAGCGCGAAGACGTTGTCGTCGATCATGGTCTGCAACGTGGGACGCACTTCGAGCTGACCAAGCCGGTTCACGGGCAGACCGTCGAGCTGGCTCAGCACGGCTGGCGCCTTGATGCCCGCCGCCCACACGGTCAGGTCGGCGCGCACCGTCTTGCCGCTCGCCGTACGCACGACGCCCGGCGCGACTTCTGCCACCGTCTCGCCGACCATCAGCTTCACGCCGAGCTTTTGCAGCAACTCGGACGTGGCCGTCGATACGCGCTCCTGAAGCGCCGGCAGAATGCGCGGCCCGGCCTCGATCAGCACGATGCCGACATCGTGGCGCGGATCGAGCTTGTGCAGCCCATACGCGGACAACACCTGCGCCGTATTGCGCAGTTCCGCCGACAATTCGACACCCGTCGCGCCGCCGCCGACAATCGCGACCTGGATGCGCGGCTCCGTCGACGTCGTGCCGGGATTCGTTTCGACGGGTTCGTGTGCCTGATGCTCGGCGCGCATGCAGGCGGCGATCAGCCGCTTGCGGAAGCGTTCGGCCTGGTGAACGGTATCGAGCGCGAGCGAATATTCAGGCGCGCCCTTGACGCCGAAGAAATGCGTCGTACTGCCGATCGCAATCACCAGCGTGTCGTATTCGAGAACCCGTTCGGGGAGCAGTTCGGCCCCGTCCTCGTCGAGTACGCGGCCAAGTCTGATGGACTTAGCCGTGCGGTCGAGCGCCACCAGTTCGCCCTGCTGGAATTCGAAGCCATGCCAGCGCGCCTGCGCCGCGTATTCGAGTTCCTGGGTGAACGGGTCCATGCTGCCCGCCGCCACCTCGTGTAGCAGCGGCTTCCAGATATGCGTCGGGTTGCGATCGACCAGCGTGACCTGCGCGCGCGGCTCACCGCCGCTCTTTCGGCGCGCATAGCGATCGCCGAGCCGTGTCGCCAGCTCCAGGCCTCCCGCGCCTCCACCTACGACGACAAAACGATGCATCAGAACTCTCCGTATTGACCGATAAAGCTGTGCGTCGATGCGGCGCGCGTGCGGCCGCTGTGTAATCGCGTAGTGTCGATTGTCGGCGAGCAATGGGACAAGTCACAAGCCTGTCAAAACATAACTGTGACATGCGAGCGACGTTATCCCATTGACCTGAAGAAGCAACAATGTTGTGTCAGTGTGGCATGAAAAGCATGACTGACATGTCAGTGTGCCCTCCCAAGCCTCGATGTGCGCTCAGTGCGCTTAGTGCGCTTCCTCCCAGTTTGCGCCCGCGCCCACGTCGGCGACGAGCGGCACCTTCAGTTGCGCGACGCCGCACATCAATTCCGGCAAGCGCTTACGTACGTCGGATAGTTCGTCGTCCGGCACTTCGAGAATCAGTTCATCGTGGACCTGCATGATCATGCGCGTGCGGATGCCCGACTCCTCGATCCACTTCTGCACCGCGATCATCGACAGCTTGATCAGATCGGCGGCCGTGCCTTGCATCGGCGCGTTGATCGCGGCGCGCTCCGCCGCCTGACGGCGCGGACCGTTGCCGCCATTGATCTCGGGCAGCCACAGGCGGCGGCCGAACACGGTTTCGACATAACCCTTCATCTTGGCGCTCGTCCGCGTGTTCTCCATATACGCGGCAACGCCGGGATAACGTGCGAAATAACGGTCGATATAAAGCTTCGCCGCATCGCGCGTGATGCCGAGATTCGACGCGAGACCGAACGAGCTCATGCCGTAGATCAGGCCGAAGTTGATAACCTTCGCGATGCGCCGCTGATCGTTCGATACTTCGAGTGGCGTCACGCTGAACACTTCGGATGCCGTGGCGCGGTGGATGTCCTCGCCCTGCTTGAACGCGCGCAGCAGCGCTTCGTCGCCCGAGATATGCGCCATGATGCGCAGCTCGATCTGCGAGTAGTCCGCCGACACCAGCTTGTGTCCCGGCGGCGCGATGAACGCTTCGCGAATGCGGCGGCCTTCGCCCGTGCGCACGGGAATGTTCTGCAGATTCGGATCGTTCGATGCAAGGCGGCCCGTCACGGCAACAGCCTGCGCATAGTTCGTATGCACGCGGCCCGTGGCGGCGTTGACCATGCGCGGCAGCTTGTCGGTGTAAGTCGACTTGAGCTTCGACAGGCCGCGATGTTCGAGCAGGACCTTTGGCAGCGGATAGTCTTCCGCGAGTTTTTGCAGCACTTCTTCGTCGGTGGAAGGTGCGCCGCTCGGCGTCTTCTTGATGACGGGCAATTCGAGCTTCTCGAAGAAGATCTGCCCGATCTGTTTCGGCGAGCCGAGATTGAACTCACCGCCTGCGAATTCATACGCCTGTTTTTCGAGTTCGACCAGACGCGTCGCGATCTCGTTGCTTTGTACGCGCAGCTTTTCCGCATCGATCAAGACGCCGTTGCGCTCCATCTTGCGCAGCACGCGCGACGTCGGCACTTCGATGTTGCGGTACACGTGATCAAGCTGCGCTTCCGCGGCGACCTGCGGATACAGCGTCTGATGCAGACGCAACGTGATGTCGGCATCTTCGGCTGCGTATTCGGCGGCCTTGTCGAGCGCGACTTCGTCGAAGCCGATCTGCGATGCGCCCTTGCCCGCGACGTCTTCGTACTTGATCGTCTTCAGTCCGAGGTGACGCAGCGCGAGGTTGTCCATGTCATGCGGACGATGCGATTCGAGTACGTACGACTGCAACAGCGTGTCATGCTCGATGCCGTCCATCACGATGCCGTAGTTCGCGAGCACCTGCTCGTCGTACTTCAGATGCTGGCCAACCTTCTTTTTGTCCGCGCTCTCGAGCCAGGGCTTGAGCTTCGCGAGCACTTCGTCGCGCGGCAATTGCACGGGTGCATCCGGCCCGCGATGCGCGAGCGGAATGTACGCGGCCTTGCCCGCTTCGACCGCGATCGAGATGCCGACGATCTGCGCCGTCATCGGATCGAGCGACGTGGTCTCGGTATCGAACGAGGTGATCTCAGCGGCGTTGATCTTGTCGAGCCATGCGTCGAACTGCTCCCACGACTGCACGGTGTCGTACTCATGCTCACCATCGACGGTCGGCGCGGGCGGCACATCCGTCTCGGGCCCTTCGACGGCATCGGCAATTTCCACTTCGCGCAGCCACGTCTTGAAGCCGCTACGCGTAAACACGTCGCGCAGTTCTTCGCGCGACTCGGGGCGCGTAGCAAGCGTTTCTTCGAACGAGTTGATCTGTGCCGTCAGATCGCAATCCGTATCCACCGTGACGAGCTTTCGTGCCATAGGCAGGAAATCGAGCGCGCGTCGCAGATTGTCTCCTACCGCACCTTTGATTTCATCGGCGTGTGCGACGATGCCATCAAGGGTTTCAAATTGCGTGAGCCATTTGATCGCTGTTTTCGGGCCGCATTTTTCGACGCCGGGTACGTTATCGACGGTATCGCCGATCAGCGACAGATAGTCGACGATGCGCTCGGGCGGTACGCCGAACTTGCCCACGACGCCTTCGCGGTCGAGCTTCTCGTTCGTCATCGTATTGATGAGGGTGACATGATCCGTCACGAGTTGCGCCAGATCCTTGTCCCCGGTGGATACGATCACGTTCATGCCGCGCGCCTCGGCCCGCTTCGCGAGCGTGCCGATCACGTCGTCGGCCTCGACGCCTTCGATCATCAGGAGCGGCCAGCCGAGCGAACGCACGGCCACGTGAATCGGCTCGATCTGCTTCGAGAGATCGTCGGGCATCGAAGGACGGTTCGCCTTGTATTGCGGATACCAGTCGTCGCGAAACGTCTTGCCTTTGGCATCGAACACGCACGCGCTATACTCTGCCGTAACCTCCTTGCGCATACGACGGAGCATGTTGATGATCCCGTAGAGCGCTCCCGTTGGCGCACCATCGGGACCACGCAAATCAGGCATCGCATGGTAGGCCCGGTACAGATAACTCGAACCGTCAACCAATAGCAGGGTCTTACCTTCCAGGTTCTGTTCTTCAGGCATTATGACTAAGAGAAAAGTGATTCCGAGTCTGCGATCGCTCGCAGATCAAGAGCGCGCAACAGCCAAGAAGGCCCGCGCATCGTGGCAGATGTTCACGATTATGGCAGAGTTTATTGAGGCGACCGAGTACCTGTCGGAGATTCGCCCGGCCGTGAGCATCTATGGTTCGGCGCGTCTGAAACCGAACTCGCCGTACTACAAACTGGCCACGCAGATCGCGCGCAAACTGTCCGACGCGGGCTTTGCCGTGATCTCCGGCGGCGGCCCCGGCATCATGGAAGCGGCCAACAAGGGCGCCCATGCGGGCAAGGCGCCGTCGGTCGGCCTGAACATCGAGTTGCCGCATGAGCAGTCGGGCAATCAGTGGCAGGACATCTCACTGCGCTTCCGTCACTTCTTCACGCGCAAGGTCACGTTCGTGAAGAACTCGGATGCCGTCATCGTGATGCCGGGTGGATTCGGCACGCTCGACGAACTGGCTGAAGTGCTCACACTGATTCAAACCAAGAAGTCGCGGCACGTGCCCATCATTCTGGTCGGCGCGGAGTTCTGGAAAGGACTGCTGGGCTGGTTCGAATCGCAACTGGTGCCGATGGGCCTCATCAATCCCGGCGACATGAACCTGATGCAGGTGATCGACGATCCCGACCAGGTGCTCGAAGCGGTGCTCGCGTTCTATGAAGAGCGCGAAGAACAACCCGAACAACAGCCGAAGTCGGACGAAGACCGGATGTTCTATCTGTGAGCTTCTGACGCGATTGCGTCGCGGATGCGTGCTGTATGGAAGCCGCGTCCGCGATGCGCGCTATCGCGTCGCGACGCGCTGCTTCACACGTGCTTTCTCTGGCGCGTTTTCTTGCTTCATTTCCTTCGCCTGCGCTTCGAGCCAACGGCAGAACTGCTCGACGAGCGGCGCATTCGCCACCTCGCGCCGCGCGACCCACCAGTAGCCGCGCGCATCGATGCGCGGCCCTTCCAGCGGCGTCACCAGCCGGCCTGACGCGAGTTCGTCATCGAGCAGCGGCATCGGTCCGAGCGCGACGCCCAGTCCATCGACGGCCGCCTGCAAGGCCAGATAGAAATGGTCGAACGACTGTTTCTTGCGGCACTTCGCCTTGACGCCCGCCGCCTGCAGCCAGTGATGCCACGCGTCCGGCCGCGTATCCGAATGCAACAGCACATGGCGCGCGAGGTCGTCGGCGGTATGGATGGGCAGGCGTTGCAAAAGCGCCGGACTGCATACGGGAATCTCGCTTTCGTCGAGGAACTGACCGCTCGCGCAATTCGGCCAGTGCGCGGGCCCGCGCCGCACGGCAACGTCGAAACTGTCGAGCCTCTCCACGGGCTCGTTCGATGTCGCGAGCCTCAGCTCGACGTTCGGCGCCATCCGCTGAAACTGCGACAGACGCGGCAACAGCCACTTCATCGCGAAGGTGGGTAGCGCATTCACGCGCAGCACATGCACGACGCCCGTGTCGCGCAACTGGTCGGTCGCGGCGGCGATGCTGTCGAACGCGTCCTGCACCTTCGACAGATAGCGCCGGCCGTCTTCCGTGAGCCGCACGCGCTTGCCGTTGCGATGAAACACCTGCACACCGATCCACGCCTCGAACGCAGCCACCTGCCGGCTGATTGCACCGTGCGTCACATGGAGTTCGTCGGCGGCTGCCGTGAAACTGTTGTGCCGGGCCGCGGCCTCGAAGGCGCGCAGGGCCGGGAAAGGGGGAAGCTTGCGGTTCATCCTTGTGATTCTAGATCACAAAGACTTGCCCAAGAAATCGTTTTGAGCGAACGGCAAACGGCGTTAACCTTCACGGCTTGTACTGGATAGTGAACGTCATGGATCAGCACCCCGACGCGCCGGAGCACGCGCCCGCTCCGACCACGCGTGAAATCTTCATGGGCTTTCTGGGCCTCGGCCTGACGTCGTTCGGCGGCGCGCTGCCGCTCGCGCGGCGGACCATCGTCGACCAGCACCGCTGGCTCACCGCCGCCGAATTCACCGATCTGCTCGGCCTGTGCCAGTTCCTGCCGGGCGGTAATGTGATCAATCTGTCGGTGGCGCTCGGCATGCGGTTTCGGGGTTTGCGCGGCGCACTCGCGGGCATTCTCGGTCTGATCGCCGGGCCGTCGCTGGTGGTGATCGCGCTCGGCGTGCTTTACGAGCACACGCAGAACGATCCGCACATCAAGCATCTGTTCGCCGGACTGGCGGCATCTGCGGCGGGATTGCTGGTCGCGATGGCCGTCAAGATCCTGATGCCGTTGCGCCACGATCCGCGTGCCGCGGCGATCGCTGCGCTCGGCTTCGTCGCGATTGCGCTGCTGCGCTTCCCGCTGCTGCCGACGATGCTCGTGCTGACGCCGCTCAGTATCTTCCTCGCGTCGCGCGTGGCCAAAGCCGAAGCGGTTGCCGAATCGTCACAGCCGAACGAGGTGTCGAAATGATGGAAACGCTGATCGCTCTTGCCGTCATCTTCAGTCAGTTATCGCTGCTCGCATTCGGCGGCGGCAACACGATCCTGCCGGAGATGCAGCGGCAGGTCGTCGAAGTGCATCACTGGATGCCCGCCAGCGAGTTCAGCGCGCTGTTCGCGCTCGCGCAGGCTGCGCCCGGTCCGAACATGATGGTCGTGACGCTGGTCGGTTGGCACGTGGCGGGCTGGGCTGGAATGCTGGTGACATCGGTGGCGAAGTTCGGGCCGTCGTCCATCGTGACGATTCTCGCGATGCACGCTTGGAACCGCTTCAAGGACCGTCCGTGGCGGCGCGTCGCGCAGAAGGGTCTGGTGCCCGTTACGGCGGGGCTGGTCGCGGCGAGTGCGCTGCTGATCGCGCGGTCGTCGGATACGTCGTGGCTCGCGTGGATCATCACCGGTGCATGCGCGGTGCTCGCGTTCAAGACGCGCATTCACCCGTTGTGGTTGCTGGGAGGTGGGGCGGTTGTGGGGCTTGTTGGGCTGGCGTACGTGTGAGGTGAGTGCGCTGCCCCTGTGCGCGGTGGTACCTGGTTTTTTGGTTTTTTGGTTGTCTGCGACGCTGGGTGGTTTGCTTGTTTTGTCGTTGGCATCCGCGATTTGTTAGCGTGCTTCAAGCGTCGCCCCTGTGCGGGGCGGCACCTACTTTTCTTTGCCGCCGCAAAGAAAAGTAGGCAAAAGAAAGCGGCTCACACCGCCAGTTCTTCTTCCTGCCTGAGGGCCCCCAAAGGGTCTTACGCTTCATACGGCAGCGATTTTGTCGGCGTGTGTTGCCAACGCTTTGAATTGACGCCTCACCCGCTTCGAATGCTCGCGCACGGGCTAGCGGCAGCGAATGGTTGGCGCCGCCCAGGTGGCAAACTGTGTGTAGGCCGTAGTACCCCACACGCCTCACTCCGGACCAATAGCGCAGGCGTTCCACCCTGTAAGAGCGCTAAGCTATACGACGCGACAACCTACACACAGTTTGCCACCTGGGCGGCGGTGGAATGCCTGGCACGGCGTGCTGCAACGCGGGTGCGTGAAGCGGGTGATGCGCTGGCTTGGAGCGTTGGCAACTAACGCGGAACAAGCAGATTGCCGTGTGAGGTGAGGGACCGGTTGAGGGCCCTCAGGCACGAAGAAATGTTGGCGGGGTTAGCCGCTTTCTTTTGCCTACTTTTCTTTGCGGCGGCAAAGAAAAGTAGGTGCCGCCCCGCACAGGGGCGACGCTTGAAGCACGCTAACAAATCGCGGACGCCAGCGCAAACACAAGCAAACCAAACCGACCGCGCCGCGAAGGCAAAGCGCCTACTGAAACGCCACTTCCGCAAAACTCCGCAACTTCCGGCTATGCAGCTTATGCAAGCCATTGGTGCGCAAAATCTCCATAGCCTTCACGCCAATCTGCAAATGCTGATCGACCTGCGCGCGATAAAACTGATCAGCCATACCAGGCAACTTCAGCTCACCGTGCAACGGCTTATCCGACACGCACAGCAACGTGCCATAAGGCACCCGAAACCGAAACCCATTCGCGGCGATAGTCGCACTTTCCATATCGAGCGCAATAGCCCGGCTTTGCGACAGACGCAGCACCGGCTCGCGATGATCGCGCAATTCCCAGTTGCGGTTATCGACGCTCGCCACCGTACCCGTGCGCATCACGCGCTTGAGTTCGGCGCCGTCGAGCTGCGTGACCTGCGCCACCCCTCGTTCAAGCGCAACCTGCACTTCGGCCAAAGCCGGAATCGGCACCCACAGCGGCAAATCGTCGTCCAGCACGTGATCCTCGCGCACATAGCCGTGCGCAAGCACGTAGTCGCCAAGACGCTGCGTATTGCGTAGCCCCGCGCAGTGCCCCAGCATGATCCACGCATGCGGACGCAGCACGGCGATGTGATCGGTGATCGTCTTCGCATTCGACGGCCCGACGCCGATATTGACCATCGTGATGCCGCTGCCGTCCGCGCGCTTCAGGTGATACGCGGGCATCTGCGGCAGGCGCGGCGGCGCATGGCCCTCGTCCTCCTGCTCGCCGAGATTCGCGTTGTACGTGATCACGTCGCCGGGCTCGACGAACGACGTGTACTCGCTGCGGTACGCGCGCAGATCGGCGTCGTCGGTCTTCGTCATCATCGTGCGGCCAAGCTTCACGAATTCGTCAATATAGAACTGATAGTTCGTGTACAGCACGTAGTTCTGGCAATGCGTCGGCGAAGTCGCCGTGTAGTGCTTGAGCCGGTGCAGCGAAAAGTCGACCCGCGCCGCCGTGAAGAGCGCGAGCGGATGCGGCTCGCCCGGCAGCGGCTCGTACGTGCCGTTGACGATGCGGTCGTCGAGGAGCGCGAGATCGGGCGCGTCGAACACGTCGCGCATCGCCAGCAGACGCTCGCGGTCCAGATCGCCTTCGAGGTGAATGCCTTCGGCGAACGCGAAGTGAATCGGAATGGGCTGGTCGGACACGCCCACTTCGACCGACACATGATGGTTCTTCACCAGCAGGCGCAATTGCTCGCGATAGTAATTGCCGAACAGATCGGGCCGCGTCACCGTGGTTTCAAACACGCCAGGACCGGCAACAAAGCCATACGAACGGCGCGAATCGACGTGCGTGTTGGTCTCCGTGCGCACGCGCACGAACGGATAGCAGGCGCGCACGCGCCGGTCGAACGGTTCGTTGCGGCGATAGCGCGCGAACGCATCGCGCAGGAACGACGTGTTCGCTTCATAGATGGCGGAGAGGCGCGTAACGGCGTCGGCGGCATCGCCGAAGGCCTCGGTCGGGAACGCGTTTGCGGGCATATGCACCGCGCGTTGATTGGTCTCGTAGTTCATCTTCGCTCGCCTCGATTGATGCAACGACATTACCACGGAACCCGTGCTTTTCGATGAAGACGGGCCCGCGCATCGCGGGTTTGCGTGTTGTCTCGCACGCAGGGTTGCCCTTTCTGCAGGCCGCGCGGGAAGCGCGCAAAATAAGGCTATCGCCCGTTGTTCATGTCCGTGAGCAGCAGTGGATTTGCTAGAATTGGGCCACCTAATCGGAGAAACACCATGAAGCCGCTCTTCCCCGTCGCCGTTGCGCTGATGCTCGCCGTCAGCGGCGTCGCGATGGCTGCCCAGCCTGCCCCGTCCGCGCAAGAGGCGCAGGCAGCCGCAGACGCCCAAGCCGCCGCCAACGAACGGGCCGGCCTGCCGGATCTGAGAGCGATCAACCGCCCTGCGGCCGAAGTCAGCTCGAAAGTCGAGATCAACCAGCCGCGCACGCCGAGCTTCCACGAACGTAGCGGCAACGGCACCGAAATCACCGAGTACCGCGACAAGGGCAAGCCCGTCGAAATCGACGTGCGCTCGAACTTCGGCACGCGCTACCAGATGAGCGCGCCGACCGATACGTCGCCGCGCGTGTACGAATCCGGCAAGCCGCCCGCGCGCCTGCCGTCCGTGAACCTGCATTACTGATCGCCCCGAGCCGGCGCGCTGCCTCAGCAGGCGCGCGCCGGCCCGCTTCAAGCCGATCCGCCGGCCCGAACGAGTCCAGCGTGGATCGCAACAACGCTTTCAGCCCGCTTTCCCCGACCTCGTACTGGCGTATTGCCAGCCGACCAACCTGATCCGACGCCCCACGCATGGCCGTATTCACCGCTGTCACCGAAGCCCAACTCGCAGATTGGATGCGCCACTACGATCTCGGCGAAGTCGTCGAATTTCGGGGCATTACATCCGGTATCGAGAACAGCAATTTCTTTCTGACGACCACGCGCGGCGAGTACGTCCTCACGATCTTCGAAAAGCTCACGGCGCAGCAACTGCCGTTCTATCTCGATCTGATGCGTCATCTGGCGTCGCACCGCGTGCCCGTGCCGGACCCGATGCCGCGCGACGACGGCGCGCTGTTCGGCATGCTCAACGGCAAGCCCGCGACCATCGTCACGAAGCTCGACGGTGCGCCGGAACTCACGCCCGGCGTCGCGCACTGCGTCGAAGTGGGGCAGATGCTCGCGCGTCTGCACCTGGCGGGACGCGACTTCGCGCATCACCAGCCAAACCTGCGCAGCCTGCCGTGGTGGCAGGAGACGGTGCCGGGCGTCGTGCCGTTTTTGACGGACGCGCAGCGCACGCTGATCACGGAAGAACTCGCGCATCAACAGGCGTTCTTCGCATCGGCGGACTATGCGTCGCTGCCCGAAGGCCCGTGCCATTGCGATCTGTTCCGCGACAATGTGCTGTTCGCGCATGCAGCGCCCGGCACGCATCATGAAGTGGAACTCGGCGGCTTCTTCGACTTTTATTTCGCAGGCTGCGACAAGTGGCTCTTCGACGTCGCCGTGACCGTCAACGACTGGTGCGTTGACCTCGCGACCGGCAAGCTCGACGACGCGCGCGTCGACGCGCTGTTGCGCTCGTATCAGACCGTGCGCCCGTTCACTCCCGCCGAAAACCGGCACTGGGGCGACATGTTGCGCGCGGGCGCGTACCGTTTCTGGGTGTCGCGCCTGTATGATTTCCATATGCCGCGCGCCGCCGAACTGCTCAAGCCGCACGATCCGGGTCATTTCGAGCGCATCCTGCGCGAGCGCCTTGCGGGCGCCGCACTCTAGACCCTAGGCATCCATACCTCATGCAACTGATCGAAGTTCCGGCGAAAACCGGCTATGTGTGGTTCCGGCAAGGCATCTGGCTGTTTCGCAGGAACCCGCTCGCATTTCTGACGCTGTTCTTCGCGTACCTGCTCGCGATGACGGCGATCTCGCTGATTCCCATCATCGGCGGCGTGCTGCCGCTCATGTTGATTCCAGGCATCGCCGTCGGCTTCATGTCGGCGTGCCGCGATACGATCGCCGGCAAGCCGGTGCTGCCCACCATTCTTGTCGACGGTTTCCGCTCGTACGGCGGCCAGGTGTCGAAGCGCCTGCTGCTGCTCGGCGTGCTGTACATCATCGCGATGGCGATCGTGCTGATGGGCTCCGCGCTCGCGGACGGCGGCATGCTGCTGCGTCTGATGATCAGCGGCGAATCGATGCAGCCGGAAGCCGTCGCCAATAGCGATATACCGCTCGCCGTGCTGACGGCGCTTGCGTTCTACGTGCCCGTCGCGATGCTGTTCTGGTTCGCACCCGTGCTCGCCGCGTGGCACGATGTGCCGACCATCAAGGCGATGTTCTTCAGCATCGTCAGTTGCTGGCGCAATCGCGGCGCGTTCATCGTGTATGGCGCGCTGTGGTTCGCGGTAGCGACGACGGTCTCGTTCGGGTTGTCCGCGCTGCTGCAGGCACTTGGCGCGGGCGAGCTCGCGCTGGTGATCCTGATGCCCGCGTCGATCATCGTCACGACGATGCTCTACTGCTCGTTCTACGCGACGTATCGCGGCTGCTTCGGCGTGCAATCGCCCGGCCAGCCGTTGCCGCCCGCTCCCACGTCTTCGTCGTCTACCTGAACGGTTCCGCTTTCCGGGTCCGCGCCGCGCATGCGGCGCGGATTTTCCGCGCTCGCGTGTGAAGCATCGATGCATCGCGCCGCTTTTTTGCGGCACAATAGTTTGCACGCAATCCATTCGCACGCTTCGTTTCAGGGGACGTCCATGACCCAGCGCACCGCCTTTCCCGTTACGCTCGACGAGCAGCTCTGCTTCGCGCTCTATTCGACGTCCCTCGCGATGACGAAAGCCTACAAGCCGATTCTCGACCGGCTTGGCCTCACATATCCGCAGTATCTGACCATGCTGATCCTCTGGGAAAGCGACGACGTCACCGTGAAGGACATCGCCGCGCGCCTGAACCTCGATTCGGCGACGGTCACGCCGCTGCTGAAGCGGCTCGAATCGCAAGGGTTTATCGAACGCGTGCGCGGTACGGAAGACGAACGGCTCGTCTTCATCCGGCTGACGAAATCGGGCGTCGCGCTCAAGCGCAGCGCACGCGACGTGCCGGAAGAAATCTTCTGCGCGACCCAGCAGACGCCCGAATTCCTGATCCGGCTGCGCAGCGATCTGCAGCAGTTGCGCGGCACGCTGAACGACTATCTCGAACGCTACTGACAACGCGTGCATTTGCGGCTATCGCATCGATAGGCAATTTAATTTGCACACTAATGATTTGTACGCTACATTTCTGTCCATGCCAGTTCGATAGCGATGACGCGAAGCACTGGCAAGCACTGACCCAATCACTGGAACCGATCAAGGAGCGTCAAGATGAACGTACTGTACAAGGCAACGGCAACGAGCAATGGTGGTCGCGATGGTCGCGCAGTTTCGTCGGATAACGCGCTCGACGTGAAGCTGGCGGCGCCGCGCGAACTCGGCGGCAACGGCGCGCAAGGCACGAACCCGGAACAACTGTTCGCGGCCGGCTACTCGGCGTGTTTCCTCAGCGCGATGAAATTCGTCGCCGGCCAGCGCAAGCAGGCCGTGCCCGCTGAAACGACCGTGACGGCCGATGTCGGCGTCGGTCCGAACGACAAGGGCGGCTTCGCGCTGGATATCGAACTGCGCGTTTCGCTGCCTGGCCTCGACGCAGCGGCAGCGCAGGAGCTGGTGAACGCGGCGCATCAGGTCTGCCCGTACTCGAACGCGACGCGCGGCAATGTCGATGTGCGCGTGAACGTGGTCTGAGTCGTTCTGAGCTGATCGTCCTTCGTGAGCAGCGCCCGCCTTTTGTGCGAAAGGCGGGCGCTGCTTCATTTTTGCGTCGATTTCCGATGCCGCGAGCATTGGGTTTGCGACTGGCGGACACTATCATCGGCGGTGGCTTTTCGGCCCGACGTCCGCATCCGCCGACGCGCAACAACTCAAGCGATCATGACCCGCGCCTACCAGCTCGACGCACATTTTCAGAACGGACTCGTATGGTTTCGCCGCGACCTGCGCACCGGCGACAACGCAGCGCTGTATTACGCGCTCAAGCATTGCGAGCGCGTCTGGTGTGTGTTCGTGTTCGATACGACCATTCTTCAGCCGTTGATCGATTGGGCGCACAAGCATGACAACCACGAGGGCGAGGTGCAGGATCGGCGGATCGAATTCATTCTGGCGTCGCTGGAAGAACTGGATAAGTCGCTGAAGGAAGGCGGCGGCGGATTGATCGTGCTGCATGGCGATCCGCGTGAAGAGATTCCGAAACTCGCCGCGCAACTCGAAGCCGAAGCCGTGTTCACCAATCACGACTACGAGCCCGTCGCAATCGAGCGCGATGAAAGCGTCGCTGAACGGCTGCGCGACGATCGACGTCAGTTGCTGACGTTCAAGGACCAGGTGATTTTCGAGCGCGACGAACTGCTCAACGGACAAGGCAAGCCCTTCGCCGTGTTCACCCCGTATAAGAACGCGTGGCTAAAGAAATTGACGCCGTTCGACCTGAAGCCCTATCCCGTCGAACGGTACGCGAAGAGTCTCGCGCGGCCGCCGCGCAAGCCCGATCACGCATGGCCGACGCTCGGTCAAATGGGCTTCGCGCCCGGCAAGCTGGCGGAAACAAAACTGCTGACGGGCATGAGCGGCGCGCAAACGCTGCTCAAAGACTTTGTGACCCGTATCGACAGCTATGCCGCCCGGCGCGATTTTCCCGCCGCGCGCGGGACGAGCCATATGTCGGTGCATTTGCGCTTCGGCACGGTGTCGATCCGCACGCTCGCCCGGCTCGCGCACGAGATGTCGCTGCAACCTGACGGCCAAGGGGCCGCCACGTGGCTATCGGAACTGATCTGGCGGGACTTCTACTTCATGATCCTCGCGCATCATCCGCATATCGCGAAGCGCGCGTCGTTCAAGCCGGAATTCGACACGCTGCGCTGGGAAACAGGCAAGCAAGCCGACGCGCTGTTCGCCGCCTGGTGCGAAGGACGTACCGGCTATCCGCTCGTCGACGCCGCGATGCTGCAACTGAACCAGACGGGCTTCATGCACAACCGTCTACGGATGGTGACGGCGAGTTTTCTGGCGAAAGATCTGGGTATCGACTGGCGGCGCGGGGAGCGCTACTTCGAGGAAAAGCTCAACGACTTCGACTTCTCCGCGAACAACGGCGGCTGGCAATGGGCGGCGTCGACGGGCTGCGACGCGCAGCCGTGGTTCCGGATTTTCAACCCGGTAACGCAATCGGAGAAGTTCGATCCGCAGGGGCTCTTCATCAAGCGCTTCTTGCCGGAACTGGAGAAGGTGCCCGCGAAGTGGATTCACGCGCCATGGCAGGCGAATCCCGACGACTTGAAGGATTGGGGCGTGGTGCTGGGGAAAGACTATCCGCAGCCGGTCGTCGATCACGCAAAAGCGCGCCAGGAAACGCTGGCGCGCTATGGCGTGCTGCGCTCGCGTTGAGCGCTTTTCTTGGCCGGCTCACGCACCGGCCCGTGCTTGCCGCAGCTTAGTGCTGGCTCATCCACGACGGTTGACGCAGTTGCGCTTCACGGTCGATCTTGCGCATGCGGAACTCGAGGTCGTACAGATCCGTGGCTTCGGCCAGATACGCGTCGTTTTGCTCTTTGACGCGCAGGTCATAGGACTTCGTCAGGAACAGGAAAAGGCGGCTGATCAGATACATGGTGAACCTCGAATTTGGTGTTAGGTGGCTGACACCTAGGTATAACCCCTATTATAGGGAAAACCCTAGGAACACACCAGCACCAAATTCGAAGTGTGGCAATTTGTCAACTCGCGCGCTGCCGGGCGCCATCGGCGGCACGTCCGGCGGGCCGCGCCGACTCGGTGCGACGCTGATGCCGGAAAAAGTCCCACAGCAGACTGGACGCATCCGGACCCTTCGATGAATGGAACGGCACCGCATCGTCGCCGCCGCTCCACTCATGGCCGAGGCCCTGCACGCGGCACAGACGCACGACGCGCCGCCCGCCGCGCGTGTAATCGCGCGTCGTAACCGTCGCCTTGCGGTCTTCCTTGACGTCGCCGACCTTGCGCACGCCTCGCGCATCGACGATTCCGTTTAGCCGGAGGTACTGTTCCGTCAGTTGCTCGGCGTTGACTGGCGCGACGACGCGATCGGCTTCGCCTTGCAAAATGATCGCGGGCATGCCCGGATAGGTCGTCACGTCCGCGACGGCATCGACGAGCGCAACGGGGTCCTGCCGCGTGCCGCGCCGCATCACATCCATCGCGGCGATGCCCGAATGCGCGTCGCCGAACGCCGGCCCCGAATGCAGCGCGACGGCGGCGAAATGCTCGGGAAAATGCAGCGCCAGCAACGACGTCAACCCGGCGCCCGCCGATATCCCGGCGACATACACCCGCTCGCGGTCGAGGCCGTGCGCTTCCACCAGCGCCTCGACGAGCGACACGACGGCGCGCGCTTCCGCTCGTCCTGCACGGTCGGTATCGTCATACCAATGCCAGCAGCGGTGCGCGTGTGCGTGCTTCGACTGCTCCGGGTACACGACGGCAAAGCCGTAGCGATCGGCCAGCAGGTTCATGCGCGTACCTTCGGCGAATTCGTCGATGGACTGCGTGCAGCCGTGCAGCATCACGACGAGCGGCGCGTGCTTGATCGGCTTGCCGGCGGGCAAATACAGCCCGTACTGCAAATGATTGATGAGGCTGCCAGGCGCGGCCGGTGCGGAGTGGAACGAGCGCGTCCACGAACCGCTCGCCCAGGCGGCGGCGCGCGGCCGCACACGGGATTCACGCGCGCCGCGCTGCGGCACGTCGCGCGTAGTGGTCTGGCGAACTTTCGCTGACGGCTTCGCGACCGTAGTAGCCGCCGGCCGGGTCGACGACCGTTTCGGCTTGCGCTTCGTAGTCGCGCGGGCGTGCTCTGTCTGGATCGCAAACAGGCGTTTCAGGCCGCCTAGCCAGATTTTGGTCAAGCTTTTTGGCATAGGATTTTCTCGCTAATAGGGACTCATGCTCTCTGCCTTCCGACAGTCTTGTGCAATGCACAATAACATCAATCTCCGTGCGATGCTGACACCGACTGAGGTCGTTTTCGGGAAAAGCCCGTCGCGCCGAGCTTCGTATAAGACGATTTCCGAATCGTCCTAACATCTGGCAGTTTTCGTGCTTTTCCTTTCATCTGCCGCGTAACCGCTGCCTCTATACTTATAGAATACGCGCGGGCGGGGAAGGTCCTTCCCGATCCGGCACCGTCGTCGGCTGTCCTGGAAACCTCTGGCCGCAGGCAAGTTCGCGCCCGTACATGTCGTTAAGGATTGTCCATGCTTCACCTGCCACCACAATTCTGGCTTCTGGTTACAAACTTCGGCGGCGCCGGTCTGACGTTGCCGCTCGCCTTCGCCATCGCGCTGTGGCTCACGGTCGGTTATTCGTGGCGGCTCGCTGCCGTCTGGCTGTTTCTGCTCGGCGTGGCCGTCGCGCTGGTCACGGCGACGAAGATCGCGTTCCTCGGCTGGGGTGTCGGCGTGCAAGTGTGGGACTTCACCGGCCTGAGCGGACACGCGATGTTCGCCACCGCCGTGTTCCCCGTTGCCGCCTTGCTCGTTCTGCTGCCAGCGCCGCCCGCCGTGCGCGCCGTGGGCGTGGCGCTCGCCCTGTTCGGCGGCGCGCTGGTCGGCTTTTCGCGCATCGTCGTCGAGGCGCATTCGCCTTCGGAAGCGATCACGGGCTGCATCGTCGGCGGGTTGACGGCGTTGGTGTTCGTCCGGATCGCGTGGAACGCGACGCCGCCCGGGCGCCTGCCCGTCGCACCCGTGGTATTGAGCCTGACGATCATCACGCTCGCTCTGCACGCGGTGCATCTGCCGACCCAGCGCTGGGTCACGCATATCGCGCTGAAAATTTCCGGCCATGACCGGCCGTTCGTCCGCGCCCGCTGGAAGGCGCTGCGCGACGCCTACGCGCCCGCTGCGCCAGCCGCCCCCGCCACACCCATCGTGCCGTTGCAAAAAACACGCAACGTCGCAGTGCCCTTGCCCGATTCCGACGCATAAATCACACGAAACCGGCTATCTTGCGCGCCACATGTTCAATATGCCGACCGCTATAACCCTACATATATTACGATGGCGTTTTCAACCTGCTTCCGGTCGACCCGGCGCCACCTTCCCATGTCCTTCCCGTCGATGATCCGCTTCCTGAAACCTGCCCTGCTCGCCGCGAGCGCGATTTCGTTTGCCTTCGCCACGCAGGCGCGCGCCGACGAACTCGTCGTGTCCGCGGCCGCGAGCCTGACCAACGCGTTCAAGGCCGTCGGCGACGCGTACGAGAAGGAGCACCCCGGCACCAAGCTGCTGTTCAACTTCGGCGCGTCGGACGTGCTGATGCAGCAGATCGTGAAAGGCGCGCCCGCCGACGTGTTCGCCTCCGCCGATCAGAAAGCGATGGACAAGGCCGCCGAGCAAAAAGTAATCGTGCCGTCTACGCGCAAGGATTTCGCCGCGAACTCGCTCGTGCTGATCGTGCCGACGGACAGCAAGCTCGCGCCGTCGAACCTGAACGAACTGACGTCGGCGAGCGTGAAGCGCGTTTCATACGGCGATCCGGCATCCGTGCCGGTGGGCCGCTACACGGAAGGCGCGCTGAAGGCGGCGGGCGTGTGGGACGCTGTCAGCGCGAAGGGCGTGCTGGCGTCGAACGTGCGCCAGAGCCTCGACTACGTGTCGCGTGGCGAAGTCGACGCCGGCTTCGTGTTCGGCACCGATGCCGCCGTGATGCCCGACAAGGTCAAAGTCGCGCTGACCGTGCCGACCACCACGCCGATCACCTACCCGATCGCGCAGGTCGAAGGCAGCAAGCACGCCGCCGACGCGCAGTCGTTCATCACCTTTGTGCTGTCGCCGGCGGGCCAGGCCGTGCTCGCGAAGTACGGCTTCAAGCCGGCGCACTAAGCTGCGCCGCCAGAGACAAAGCACGACGCCCAAATCATGGAACAGGCCTGGATTCCGCTGATGCTGTCGCTGAAGGTCGCGGGCTGGGCGACGGCGCTGAACATCGTGTTCGGCGTCGCAGCCGGCTTCGGCCTGGCGCGCTGGCACTCGGGCGCGCGTGACCTGATCGACTCGCTGCTGACGCTGCCGCTCGTCATGCCGCCCACCGTGCTCGGCTATTACCTGCTCGTGCTGCTCGGCCGGCGCGGCGTGTTCGGCGCATGGCTCGAGCGCTTCGATATCCAGCTGGTGTTCACGTGGCAAGGCGCGGTGATCGCGTCGATGGTGGTGGCGTTTCCGCTCGTGCTGAAGTCGGCGCGGGCCGCATTCGAATCCGTCGATCCGCAACTGGAGCGCGCCGCCCGCACGCTCGGCATCAGCGAAACGGCGATCTTCTTTCGCGTGACGCTGCCGCTCGCGTCGCGCGGCATTCTCGCGGGCGCCCTGCTCGCGTTCGCGCGCGCGCTCGGCGAGTTCGGCGCGACGTTGATGATCGCGGGTAATTTGCCGGGCCGCACGCAGACGCTGTCGGTTGCCGTCTACGCCGCCGTGCAGGCGGGCGACGACAGCACGGCCAATTTCCTCGTGCTCGTGACCTCGGTCACCTGCGTGGTGATTCTCGTGCTCGCGGGCCGGCTCGTACCGCAACACTCGCTGATGACGTCCCGCTGACATGCCGCTCACCGTCGATATCCGCAAAACGCTGCGCACGGCCGAACGCCAGTTCACGCTCGACGTGTCGTTCACCGCGAGCGCGCAGCGCATGGTGCTGTTCGGGCCGTCGGGCGCGGGCAAGAGCCTGACGCTGCAGGCAATCGCCGGCCTGCTGCGTCCCGACGAAGGCCAGATCGTGCTGCACGGCGACCCGCTCTTCGACAGTACGCAAGGCATCGACCAGAAGCCGCAGGCGCGCCGTCTCGCGTATCTCTTTCAGGACTACGCGCTGTTCCCGCATCTGAACGTGCGGCAGAACATCGGTTTCGGGATGCACACAGGCTGGCTGAATCCGGGGCGGCGTTTTTCGCATCCGCAGATCGACTACTGGCTCGACGCGCTCGATCTGAAAACGGTGGCGGGTCATCATCCGGCGCAGCTTTCGGGCGGGCAGAAGCAGCGCGTGGCGCTGGCGCGTGCGCTCGTCGCGCAGCCGCGCCTGTTGTTGCTCGATGAGCCGTTTTCCGCACTCGATCACGCGCTGCGCGCGCGCATGCGGCAGGAGCTGTCCGATCTGCAGACGCGGAACGACATTCCGATGCTATTGATCACGCACGATCCCGACGATGTCGCCGCATTCGGCGATCAGGTCGTGCAGGTGTACGACGGCAGCGTGCGCGAGAACGCGCCGTTCGCGGGCTATCCGCGCACGGTGTCCTAGCAGGCGGCGCCGCCGCGTTTAAGCCTGGGCCGTCACGCCCAGAATCACGCTCGACGCCTTGAACGCGGCCACGAGCGCCTGCCCTTCGGCGATGCTCAATTCCGCGACGCTCTCATTCGTGACGACGGACGTCACGACTGCTCCGCCTTCGAGCGTCAGCGACACTTCGGCATTCACGGCGCCACGCTGCACGGCCGACACCGTGCCGCGCAGGCGGTTGCGGGTCGACAGCCGGTCCGCCGTGCCGTCATCGGCAACCAGCAGCACTGACGACGCCTTGACGAGCGCCACCGCCTCGCCGCCGACGGCAAGTTCCAGCGTCTCCGTGCTTTCGTGCGTGACGACGGCGACGACCGACTGCCCGCCGGGCAATGCCAGCGAGACTTCGTCGTTGACCGTGCCGCGCTGGATCGCGCTGACCTTGCCGTACCACTGGTTGCGCGCGCTAGTCTTCATGCCGATACGGCCGATCAGTTGCCAGTCGTCGGAGAAGCCGGCGATAGCCGCGCCCGCGCGTTCGAGAAACAACCGGTGCTCGCGCTCGACGGCACGAAACGTGTCGATCAAGGTCAGCGCGCGCGGCGTGAGCGTCGTGCCGCCGCCGCCCTTGCCGCCCGTCGAGCGG